>NZ_CP124543.1:4681380-4993472 GCF_029953635.1 Halotia branconii CENA392
TGCCGTTCCTCTTGCCATTTTTCTGGGTCGCGCCAAACGTTAATAGGGATACTTTCCCCAGGTAAATACACCGCACAAGCCGGATCACAAGGCGTTGCTGCTGGTAAATCTATTGCCAATTCTGAGAAAATCCGGTGATGAATCCCTCCTGGCTCTAATCCTGCTACCTGAGTTGCTCCCACATCAAAGGTAAATCCCTGGCGTTTAAATGTGGAAGCACAGCCGCCCGGTACAATAGCTTGGTCTAGGATTAAGACACTGTAACCTCTACGAGCTAATAATGCCCCAGCAGTCAGTCCGCCGATTCCTGCACCAATGACGATGACGTGAGGTTGATTTTTGTCAATAAAGACGTTAGACATTGATATTTATATTTACAAATTTTAATATTACTATTCATAATTTTATCGGGTAATGGCTGTAGAAAGCTAGTATGCGTCCTAGCTGCACATTTTTTAGTCAAAATTGTCATTACAGCTAATGTTCAACTATCCTTTTGCTGAAACTGGCTGAATAACCAAGTTCCAACTTCAGATTGACTCGTTTCACGGCTACGGCGTAAGGCTGCTTCTACAATTGCAATTACCAATCCTGGTAAAACCTGCGATTCTTGAATACGTTTACTACCTTGGTCTGCCATAGTGTATGCAATGATTTGGACATTTTGCACATCTACTACCCAGTACTCAGTAACGCCTAATTCTTCGTAGAGGCTTCGTTTTGTACCCAAGTCATCCAGTAGAGATGTTTTTGCAATCTCAATCACTAAATCTGGTGCAGGGTAGCGATCAAGGTTGACAATTCCTGTATTAGTTGGGATAGTTTGGGCGTATTCTCTGAGGTAATACGCTACATCAGGCTGACAGTCCTGAACTTTAGTTTTCCGAAAAGTAGTTGTGTCTAAACCTGTGGCTAAAATTCCTTTAAGTGTGGCAAATAGACTCACAGCAAATATAATTACTACGTGGTCATGACCATGATCAAAACTAACTGGTGGCATTTCCAGCCTTATATGTCCTTTGTAGTAATAACTTTTCGCCTTATCGGTCTGTAGTTGAGTAAGTACCTGCAAATATTCTTGCCAAGAAGCAGGAATCCATACATCTGTAGGTAACTGGGTTTGAGGTTCACTCATTGTCTAACCCTTTTGCCAGTAAGCTATATCTCTTGTAACTCACATTCCGAGTTTTTTGCTCGGTACTTTGACATCTGAAGTCCGATGTTCGAGTTTGGAGGGTGAAGTTTCAGGCTTTGAAGTCAAAGTTTCGAGTTCAAAAGTGCAACGTTGGTGTTCTGAAGGTGAAACTTGGAGTTTAGAAGGTGAAGTTTCGAGCTTTTTGCTCGGATGTTGGTGTTCTGTAGTGGAATTTCCAAGTTCTGAGGTTGAATGATGGTGATTGGAAGGCGATCGCTGATAATAATCAAATCTTCTAGCTAGATCTGTAGGTAGTTTTTGCCATTCTTCATCAGGGACTTCAGCAGAAATTTGCGCTACCAGTTCCCAAATAGGAAGAGCATCGGGGTCAAAAGAAAGTTTGTTTAATGTTGATATTTCGCTGAACTGGATGATAGTTGATAGGTTTTCAAAAGCATCTGACGGAGATACTGGCGTATATTCTGGTTGAAAATTTTGTTTTACCATTTTATTGATTTTACTTGCTTGTTCTATATCTGAGTTTGGATGATAAGGGTTGGGGTACGATCACTTGTTAGCACAAAAGATATCAAGCTATTGTTTCTTCTTCAATTTTGGAGTTAGATGTTCTGGAATATTTTCTAGCTCAATTGCATTACATCCAAATTTATAAGCAGTTTCAATAGACTTTCCAGCCCCTAGAGCGTCATAAAATCCCATAGCAAACTTAATTGCAGCAGTGTCTCCAACTGCATTATTCATTCCAATTACATGGTCAATATGCTGAAAAATAGCCTCTGCTTGCACTTCAGAATAGCAAGCATTAAGGAGAACACATTCGACGTGTTCATTACATAATTTAAATAAATTTGCTAGAGCCTCGTTACTCACTAGTTTTGATTGTCCATTCTCATCTTCTATCACTAGTCCTTGACTACCTGATCCATGTCCGCAGAAATGAACAATTTGTGGTTCGGTATCTAGTAAGGCTCGACGTAAATCATCAGTCTGAACAGCCCATCTTTGCTCTAATTTAAATTGATCGCGTTTTTGAGCTCGACGTAACCCCTCATCAATTTCGCGCACTTCTTTATCAAGACGTAATCTTGCCTCATCAACTGGGCTTGATGCCAGGATAAGAATTGTCTTCATAGTGGGTGATTCCTTTATATTTATAATCTGGAGAATTTGCTCTGGTCTAAATGATTGTCGTTCCCAATTTTCGCGTCGCATAATATTTTTGGCATGAAACAAAGTTCTTGTCAGCCATGTTAATTCAGGAAACTGATTATAAATACGCTCAATTTCAGTACAAGCCTGAGATGTGCCAGTGTCTCTCAGTTGTGTGAGAACACCATCTCTCAATTCAGCAACGCTTTCTCTAACACCAATATTATGAGCAAGAACTTCATTACTGTGATCGGGATCTTCAAAATGAGGATACTGCCAAACTAGCCAGATGTACAAATCAGCTAGTTGTTTTTCAGTCAGATTTAAATCAATACCACGCACATAGCGGTTAGTGACTGCTTCAAATACTTCTCTTCCAAAATCTGTATCTTGTTCAATAACTGACCAAAGAACTGCCCAACTAATAGGTTCTGCATACTCGACTAATACCTTAGCTGCAACTAAAGCTTTTTGATGTGCTTCTTCTTCTAAAGGTAAGGGAATAGAAACCAGGGATTGAGCAAACTGTCGAGCTTCAGTTGATTTTTTATTTAAAAGTTCTTCAAGTAATTGCTCTAGACATTCAGACTTAATTGCAGTATCTCTAGCCTTTTTTATAAGAACTGCTTGGAAACGCTCATCCCAGCATTTTTCAAATTTATGAAGAATAAGTATAGGATTATCTTTCTTATTTTCTTTATCAATAATT
The DNA here is from genome assembly GCF_029953635.1 of Halotia branconii CENA392. NCBI lineage: Bacteria > Bacillati > Cyanobacteriota > Cyanophyceae > Nostocales > Nodulariaceae > Halotia > Halotia branconii. The sequence goes on from NZ_CP124543.1 coordinate 4,684,395, forward strand.
GATACTAGCGTATTCAGAGTTTCGCTAGGAGCTTTCAGATATGACCACTTTATTAGCTCTTTATAAAATTCTTCTTTTTGGCTGTTGTAAGGATAGCCAACGATAATAGATGCCCATCTTTGCCATATATGAGATGATAAAGTCTCTAAAGTTTCTGGGCGTTCCTGCAAAAGTAACAATAAAGCTTTAAATCCTGCTGATTCTGGTTCGTAAAACGTGTTTGTCTCTATCCAGTCAGAAGCTAATTGACTATATTCTTCAATGTATTTTTTAGCAGCATTAATGATTCTCTCACGAGTTTTGACATCGGCTTCTTGCCATCCAGGGAGTTTTGTTAAATCTAATTCAAATTTATGTTTATAAAATTCACTGTCTGGCTCAAGCATCATCTCCATATTTAGTTGCCACCAAGCTGATAAATTTCCTGACTCTAGCTGCTCCAGAAATATAATAATTTGCTCTTTGGGCGATGGATATAAAAGAGGTTTTTGTCTAATATTTTTCTCTTCTTGTCTTCTTTGATATTCAGACCTCAAATTCTCAGCTTTGTAAAACTCTTCACGCAATATATTATTAGTCTGTGTAGCTGTGAGGATAGCATCTCTCTGCTTTAAATCTTGATGATTGAATTTCCACTGTATTAATTCTACCCAGATTCGTTCTTCTGGAGTATCAATATTTTTGAGTTTTTCAAGCATCCAATAAATATCTTCTGTTAAAAGGATATCTCTTGTTAAGGAATCTAATAAAAAATATATATCTTCTCCTGATTGTGCAACTTTTATAACTGATTCTTCAATAAATTTGTGTCGTTTATCAATATCATTAATGACTAATGATTCAAATTCTTTTTGAAGTTCATTGCCAGAAGTTATAATTTTCTGGTATTCTCTCCACTGTATTAAAGCCACTTTAGTAAAACTTTCTGCAATATCAGGAAAATCAAAATTTTGCCATGCTTTTAGGAGTATTGCATCTGCAAGTCTTTCAAATGGGTGTCTAAAACTTCTAAGACTCTGCTTTTCAAGCCAGTTAAGAGCCACTAGTAAGTCAGTTGGCTGGAGTTTTTCTGCAAGTTTAAAGTCAAGAAAGTCTCGATACGCTCCCATAAAATTTCTCCGTTTATGCGGAGTTAGAACCTTAAACAATTCTTCTGCGGTCAGATTATCTGGCCAAACTGCTCTTAAAGTATATCCTTTCAGTTGGTCATTCTCATCTTCTGGTAATTGATTAACAGCTAGTAGTTTTAACCTCATTTTTGTACTGGTATTCCCAACTTTACATATTGCTTTTGCAGCACTAACTCTGAGATTTATTAATTGGGATGAATCAAGTGCTACATTTACTAACTCTTCTTGAAGTTCATTTACTTCACAAACTTCAGCAATATCTATTGCTGCATCTCGCGCCTGAAGTGGTTTGCTAGAATCTTGAATATATGGACTTAATTGCACAGTCAATCCAGAATGTTTAAGTTTTCCGTATCGAAAATAATTATCTCTATTTAAATCAAATAACTTTCCTTGCTCGTAATGTTTTAATAAGCTATCAACTATCGCTGCTCGAACATCTGCATCTGTTGGTATATCGCTTTGCAACAATACATCAGGATCTGTTTTCATAATTTCCTGAAGTACATCATTTCTCATACTAGCTAACCACGCTGATGTCTCATGAAGTTGAGGTATTAACTTACGTTCAGGATCTTCAGGTGAAACAAACAGTTGCATTATCCTATTCAAAGGTGTTTTATGGTGATATAAGTACCATGCAGCAAGAAATTCAGCATAAGTCTGGTGGGCGAACCCGATTCGATGCTGTCCACGCGAAGAAAATAACTCTGTAATCGATAAAATTTCTTTTTTAATGCACTTTTCGTCAAAGGAAAACTCTTGCTGATCAATATGTTCTTTACCTATACACAAATTACCAATAGCAATATCAGTCTTAGGCATATCCCCGTATTCTGGATTGATCCAGATAGCAGACTTATTGGAAAATAAAAGCAATGCAGCAATTCTACCTGCTATAATTAATCGCTTTTTGGCACTTAAACTGCCAATATTGTCTGAATCACGGCGATCTGGGTTAACTTCTTCACACATTTGTAAACAGCCTTCTTCGTACAAATCTTTCTGAGAAGAAGGAAATCGTCCGTTTTGGTAAATACCCAAAAGAAATTTTAATGTTATTGGCTTGATAGCAAGAGGAATAGCATTTTTGTTGAAAACTTCCTGTAAAAAATCGTCAGAGTTTATCCTACTCTTATTTGCTTCTTCAATTACATTTTCTCGAAGTAGAGGAGCTAGCTGGTAGACTCCTACATTAGTTTCTTCCCACTTATCTTTTAGCTTTTGCTCCAAGTTGCTTGACCAGTCAGCCGTTCTGCAAGTGATCCGAAAATATAGACGATCACAAGGTAGCTTTTCTATTTCACGCTTGAGAATAATGACAATTTTACGGATGCAAAGTAATCCTTCATCTAGGCTATCTAAAAAAAGATATAGTTTATGTTTTCCTCTAAGCCAAGCCTGAAACTTTTCGTCGCGGAAGATTGCATCACACAGATCCCTATCTGATTCATAGTTAATAAGTTTGAACCACAAACAACTATCTTCTGAACCACTAAGCCTCTGACTGATTTGAAAATATGCGTGTTCGGCTGCTGTAGTTTTGCCCATACCAGCTTCCCCTAGCAGCACCAAACATGGCTTTTCTAAGATGGTATCAAAAGCAAGTAATTCAGGATTAGATATATGTCCCCACTTTTCTTCAGGATTGCATAAATAATTGCCGCAAGCGTAATTGAGATTTACTGATAAGGGATACCAGAACCGTTTAAATTTGTAATCTTGACTTGGCATTGTTACTGGCAAAAAGCTGAGAACATTTTTACTATATTAACTTCACTAAATTTTAAGTGTTTACGTTTTAGTAATGAGCATTTTTGTATAAAATACTGCTGCGATCGCCTTGTTCACTTCACTCTTCAACCTTTGAACTCGAAACGTTGAGCAATTTACTTAAAACGTCAACTCCAGAACACGAAACGCCGAGCAATTTACTCAAAAAATCAAGCTCAGAACACGAAACGCCGAGCAATTTACTCCAACATCCGAGTTCTGAGCTTTAACGTTGCACCTTTTAAGTGCAACTGTCGAGTTATTTTCTACAACGTTGCTGCTTGAGGCTTGGATTTCCGAGATTTACGGGCGAATCTTTGCCCCATTTCCTCAACTACTGCTACCGTAATCTCTGATTTGGTGTAGGTACGTCACTCAAGAGATTAGATGGTATGTGGAAGCTAATTATTACAAAAAAGGCTTTCCTTGAATCTGTAAACGACCCTTCCATATCCATAGAAGCGACCTAACATGCTTCTTGAAGCAGATGAAGATCCGCTATTATTAAGGCAAAGAATTTAAAGGCACTCATGACACTGAGGATCGTGGCTGAATCTGCTCCTTTAAACACCAATGAAGATGGTGCAATTCTTGTTGGAAACACTCGCGTTACATTGGATACTTTGGTAGCTGTCTTTAAGCAAGGCACAACGGCAGAGGAGATTGTTTATCGGTATCCGTCGCTGAATCTAGCTGACGTTTATGCCACGATCGCCTTTTATCTCAAGCATCAATTGGAAGTAGAAGACTACTTGCAACAGCGGCGGCAGCTATCACAAGAGGTTCGCGCCATGAATCAAACAAGATTTGACCCACAAGGTTTACGCGATCGCTTGCTTGCCCGCAAAACACAACAAGAAGCATGTTGAAGCTGCTTGCTGATGAGAACTTCGATAATACGATCATTCAGGGAGAGATGGAAGGTCAAATTCAGTATCTCTCCTGGTGAAGCGTTCTAACAACCTTGGAACTCGAAACGTCGAGCAATTTACTCGAAAGTTCAACTTCAGAACTCGAAACGCCGAGCTTTTTACTCAAAAAATCAAGCTCAGAACACGAAATGCCGAGCAATTTACTCCAACATCCGAGTTCTGAGCTTTAACGTTGCACCTTTTAAGTGCAACTTTTGAGTTATTTTCTACAACGTTGCTGCTTGAGGCTTGGATTTCCGAGATTTACGGGCGAATCTTTGCCCCATTTCTTCAACTACTGCATCTAATCCTGCGGTTTGTCCACTGGCTTTTGCATAGTTATATACTTGTAACGCGGCTGCATAAGCTTCGCTACCCACCGCCAAAGAAGTATCATCGACTAATTCTTGTAATTGGGTCAAAGCCAGCAATAATGGATATAGCGCTTCAAATAATTGTACATCCTTTCGCATTTCTTCCAAGTTAAAAGAACGTGGCAAAAACTCTGGGTTCTGTGTTGCCACCTCTAATGCTTTGCTGACAAAGGCGCGGCTCTTATCTCCCATCTTGGGTAAAGCTTTACGCTCTTCGTTACTCAAATCAATTAAAAACGGTAGCTTTTCTTTAATGGTGGTGATGGCTTGCAACAACTCATCTTTATCTGTTGCAGTTAGCGTTGCACTCACAGGGCTTCTAGACATAGGAATTATCCTTGTGTATATATCTTTAATTTAGGGTTCCCAAATATACAAATAAAATGACAATACCGCCTAGTTAGAGTGTTCCAAAAAATAAATGATCCGAAACCCGTCATTGCGTTCGCTTTTAGCGTTCCCGCGGGGGTACAAAGCGTAGACGCGTTAGAGAGTAGCAATCCCAGTCATTGCGATTGCTTCGCTTTGCTCGCAATGACAATTGGGCATTTTTTTGCTTGTAGTACTCTTAATATCAATGCAAAAAAAAGCGATCGCGGTGTTTATTTGAAGTCATGGATAAGATAAAGAAGTAAATTAGCTCCCTCACTCACCACTAATGACTTCAACTCTGCTGCCGTTTTCTCGTCTCAATTCCCCAACAGTGCATAAATTGCCTAATGGTTTAACAATCATTGCCGAGCAAATGCCAGTTGAGGCTATAAATCTCAACTTATGGATTAAAGTTGGTTCCGCTGTAGAATCTGATGCCATTAACGGTATGGCTCATTTTTTAGAACACATGATTTTTAAGGGAACCGAGCAACTAGCTAGCGGCGAGTTTGAACGGCGAATTGAAGAGCGAGGTGCAGTCACGAATGCCGCAACTAGTCAAGATTATACTCACTACTATATAACTACTGCTCCTAAAGACTTTGCTGAACTTGCCCCGCTGCAAATAGATGTTGTATTTAATGCTAATATTCCTGACGATGCCTTTGAACGCGAACGCTTGGTAGTTTTAGAAGAAATCAGGCGTTCTGATGATAATCCCCACCGCCGCACATTTCGACGAGCGATGGAAACAGCATTTGAAAAGCTACCTTATCGCCGTCCAGTATTAGGGCCAGAAGCAGTGATTGCTCAACTCCAACCTCAACAAATGCGAGATTTTCATGCTAGCTGGTATCAACCCCAATCAATTACGGCTGTGGCTGTAGGCAATTTACCTGTGGAAGAATTAATTGCTACAGTTGCTGAGGGATTTCAAAACTCTCAAACATCAAATGTAGAGATGCATCATAGCGCGTCTGGACAAGAAACTGCGTTTACAGAAATTGTTCGGCGGGAATTTATCGATGAAAGTCTCCAGCAAGCACGGCTAGTCATGGTTTGGCGAGTTCCAGGTTTAAACCAGCTAGAACAAACTTATGGGTTGGATGTTTTAGCAGCAATTTTAGGACACGGACGGACATCAAGACTAGTGCGAGATTTACGAGAAGAACGAGGATTGGTGTCTGCAATTTCTGTAAGCAATATGAGTAATCAGTTACAAGGAGCGTTTTATATATCGGCTAAATGTGCAGTCGAAAATTTACCAGCTGTCGAAGATGCGATCGCCCAACACATCCGTATTTTACAAACAGAATTAGTATCAGAAAAAGAAATTGCCCGTGTAAGGCGGCGAGTAGCGAATAGATTTATATTTGGTAACGAAACACCAAGCGATCGCGCTGGTTTATATGGTTACTATCACTCTTTAATCGGAGATTTAGAACCAGCGTTTAACTATCCAAATCATATTCAAAGCCAAGAAGCACCGGATTTACTCTTGGCTGCTAATCAGTATCTTTGTCCTGATGCTTATGGTGTAGTTGTCCTTAAACCGTACTAAGTTAGTTCAAAAATGCTATGAATAACGAGTTTTATCAGAGAGGATTAGAAAAAGCGAAACAAAAAGACTACGCTGGAGCTATTGAAGAATTTAGCCATGCTTTGCAACTGATACCTTACTCTGCACAAGCTTACATACAAAGAGGTTTGGCATATTACGATTCAGGAGCAATTCATCAAGCTGTTTCCGATTACACTCAAGCTCTTAACTATTATCCTGATAGTGTAGAGGCTAGTTATTGTCGGGCATTGGCTAGGGTAGCCCTGAAAAATTTGCCAGGGGCGCTTGAAGATGTTGATCGCGCAATTCGGCTGAATCCCTATCATGCCGCAGCTTATAATTTGCGGGGAATAGTGCGGCGCAAACAAGGAGATATTCAAGATGCGATCGCCAGTTTTAAAAAAGCCGCAGAATTATATTTAGCACAACAAGATAAAGAAAATTGTCGCCTGTGTTTGTCAAAAATTAAACAGTTACAACCGCCAGAAAAACCAGAAGTTCCACAACAAACTTTCACGAGTGCGCCCATCGTTTCTACAAACGCATATTTCACGCAATTATTAGAAAAAGCAGAAAAGGGAGACACCCGCGAAGCAATTGCAGATTTAAACTGGGTATTGCAAGCCGATCCGCAAGATGCCCAAGCTTATTGCTGTCGTGGTGTGGTACGTTGCAAAATGGGGAATTATCAAGAAGCGATCGCCGATTTTAACCAAGCATTATTACTAAACTTTAAAGATGCCGTTGTTTATCGCAATCGCGGTAAAGCCCGTTGCCTTTTGGGAGATAATCAAGGAGCGATCGCCGATTTTAACCAAGCACTCCAGATTCAGCCCGAAGATGCTTTAGTCTATGTTGCCAGAGGTAATGCTTACCGGGCAGCAGGCGATTATCTCGGTGCAATTGCTGACTACACCCAAGCGCTACAAATCAATGCCGACGATGCCCAAGCTTACTACAATCGCGGCATCGCCTATACTTTTTTAGAAGAAATGCAAAATGCGATCGCAGATTATCAACGAGCAGCTAGTATTTATTGTGAGAAAGAAGACTGGGAAAACTATCACCAAGTTTTAAACAGTCTCCAAAAAATTCAGAAACATAGTCCTGAATCAAAACAACAAAAGTATAACCTGCTACATCAGCGACTTTTACGGTTAGTGGGGGGATATTGGGAAATTGCCCAGCGATTAATTGAACAGCAGCAAGATTATCATCCTGGAATGTCGCAAGAGTGGTATTTGCAAAAAGTGATTGATGATCTAGAGCGCGATCGCGGGAGATAATATTCTAAAGTATGATCTGTTTCCCAACTTAGCAGCTTATTCAATGGAGTTATGTAATGTCTAATATCCGAGAAGAAATGCCTGTGCTTGCCCGTCACGAAGGAGATTGGGCAGGTACATACACATTAGTTGATATAGCAGGAAAAATTCTCGATCAATATGAGTCTCACTTAACTTGCCAATTTCCCGAAAATAGTCCCTATCCCTATTATCAAATCAATCGTTACAAGTGGTCTGATGGGAAAAAAGAGGAATATGAATTTCCAGGAATGTATAGTGATAAAAAGCTTTTATTTGATACTGAGCGCATTCAAGGTAAAGCTTGGGAAGCAGATGATTCTGTGGTAATTTTATGGTTTTCATATAAAACAAGCCCAGAAATGAATTTATATGAAATGATTTATATCAGTCCAGATAATAACTATCGCGCTCGTACTTGGCACTGGTTTAAAAATCATCAAATCTTTCAGCGCACCCTAATTCAAGAAGAACGACTACGATAGTAATTTAAAAGTTGAGAAATTAGTTTTTCTTAGTGTCTTAGTGTCTTTTTGTTACTACAAAGACACTAAGACACGAAAATTAAACATATTGGCAACAGTAAAAGCATGGCAAAAGCAGACAAAATAAATTTCTCTACTCCTAGTGGTTTTCCAGAATTTCTTCCTAGCGAAAAACGTTTAGAATTATCTTTACTAGATACTATTCGTAGGGTTTTTGAAAGTTACGGATTTACACCCATCGAAACTCCGGCAGTCGAGAGATTAGAAGTATTACAAGCTAAAGGCAATCAAGGCGACAATATTATTTATGGTATTGACCCAATCTTACCACCAAATCGTCAAGCCGAAAAAGAGAAAGCGGGTGAAACTGGTTCAGAAGCCAGAGCTTTAAAGTTTGACCAAACAGTTCCATTAGCAGCTTATATTGCCCGTCACCTCAATGAATTAACTTTTCCCTTTGCTCGTTATCAAATGGATGTTGTGTTTCGTGGCGAACGGGCAAAAGATGGACGTTTTCGCCAGTTTCGTCAGTGTGATATTGATGTAGTCGCACGTCGTGAACTCAGCTTATTATATGATGCTCAAATGCCAGCAATTATCACTGAAATATTTGAAGCAGTAAATATTGGTGATTTTCTCATCTGCATCAATAATCGTAAAATTCTCACAGGTTTCTTTCAGTCATTAGGAATTGCAGAAACCAAAATTAAAACCTGTGTTGGGATTATTGATAATTTGGAGAAAATCGGTGAATTTAAAGTTAAACAAGAGTTAGAAAAAGAAGGTATTTCCAGAGAACAGACACAAAAAATTATTGATTTTATTAAAATTGATGGCAATATTGACGAAGTATTAGATAAGCTCAAGCACCTTGCTCAAAATCTGCCAGATGCAGAGCAATTCAGCTTGGGAGTTTCCGAATTAGAAACAGTAATTATAGGTGTACGTAATTTGGGAGTTTCCGAAAATCGCTTTTGTATTGATTTAGCGATCGCTCGTGGTCTTGATTATTATACAGGTACAGTTTACGAAACCACTTTATTAGGACATGAAGCTTTAGGTAGTATTTGTTCTGGTGGCAGATATGAAGAATTAGTCGGCACATTTTTAGGTGAAAAAATGCCCGGTGTCGGCATTTCTATCGGTTTAACTCGCTTAATTAGTCGCTTACTAAAAGCTGGTATTCTCAACACATTATCTGCCACACCTGCACAAGTGATGGTAGTAAATATGCAAGAAGATTTGATGCCCATTTATCTACAAGTTTCTCAACAACTGCGAAAAGCTGGGATTAATGTTGTAACCAGCTTTGATAAAAAAGGATTGGGTAAACAATTCCAGTTAGCTGATAAACAAGGGATTCAATTTTGTGTAATTATTGGTTCGGAAGAAGCAGCAGCGCAAAAGTCCTCGCTGAAAGATTTGAAATCAGGCGAACAAGTAGAAGTAGAATTGGCTAATTTGACCGAAGAAGTAAAACGTAGGCTGCAATAATGAAGCTAATTTGTAGTATGAGTAATGATGTTTATACCTAAGGATTGTTATGCGGCGACTCTACACTACGCCAAAATCAGAAGACTTTCCGTTTCGCTACGTTCAAACTGAATTATCGTATCCAGATTATCTCTCATAATTTGAGTAATCTTCGATGTTGGGCAATTTCCAACTCGAAGATAAATAAACTTGGGAGGATGCCCATAGAGTAAACTGCGCTGATGAAAATCAGAATCTTTGGAAACAATCACAAAACCATTCGCCTTTGCATATTCCCAGATCATTGCATCGTCTGTATTGATCATTCCTAGCGTCTTGACGTGTTCAGAGTCCGGATACAAATCGACAATCTTGTGAATTATCCGGTCGGATAAATTTTCATCCAAAAGCAGTTTCACAATGATGCTACGAATAACTTTCTCTCACGATCGGCAGCAAAAGCAAGACACGCTTTGATATCCTCCGGAGTAAGTTCAGAAAAATCTTCTAAAATCTCCGCTTCGGTCATCCCACCTGCCAAATATTCTAAGATGTCATATACAGTGATTCTCATTCCCCGAATACACGGCTTGCCACTACGCTTTCCAGGCTCAATTGTGATGATGTTTTGGTAGTCCATAAAAGTGGCATGAGAGAAAATTCTGTTTACATTATATCGGGAACTTTTGCTGCTACAGAACAATGATACAAAGTTAACACCCTAGTTTGGCAGAACTAGAGTATCCTGCTAATTATTGGGAGAACCTACCTGTAGCCATTATTGTTGAAACCCGTCGTGGTTTCGAGAATGTTAGGGAAATTACCGCGTTACTGTGTGATGCTGCGCGATCGCTTATCACTGCAATGAGGAGTTAAAAATCTTGAATACTCGTGAAGTTATAATTCCCCAAGGGATGGAAATTTTATACGAAAAGTATCACTATTGCCCTGGCATTAAAGTAGGCAATACATTATATATCTCAGGACAAGTGGGACGCGATGAAAATTTACAGGTGGTAGAGGGAGTAGAAGCCCAATTCGTCCAGGCTTTCGAGAATGTAAAAAAAGTGCTGACAGCAGCAGGAGCCACTTTTGATCATGTGGTAGAGATGATTACTTACCATGTGACAGATGCTTCACAACAACAATTTACTATTCCACATCTGCCGCTATTTATCAAAGTAAAAGATCAGTATTTTACTAATAATTTCCCGACTTGGACAGGTGTTGGTATAACTGCTTTATCTACACCAGGGCTAATTGTAGAGATTAAGTGTACAGCAATCTTAGAAAATTAATTGTTCAGAAATTCGATTACTGCCTGCGCTACTTCTTCTGGTATTTGATTCATCATACAAATTGTTCCTTGATCAAATTCAACGACTTTGCCATGAGGAATTGCTTGCGAAAGAAAATAGCGATCGCCAGCTTTGGCTAAACTCAGTTTTTCAAATTCCTTGACATCATCTATTCCCCAAATAATCAGAGTTGGACACTTAATAGCACGAAATCTTTCTGGTGCATCTAAACAGTAATTGCCAACAGCCCAAACTGCATACAAAGGATGACCAAAACATTTTAAATCGTCTAAAACCCAACGGTGATTTAATTCGGCAGAGCCTACATATCGAGAACGGGCTAACCATCTTTCCATCAGATGCCCACCATCTTCTTTAATGTTAAAACCTTCCTCAAATCTCCTAAATAACTCTGCTTGTCCTCCTTCACCAAAACCAGCTACGTTACCTAAGATTAGTTTATCAATGCGATCGCCATAACTAGCGGCAATTTCCCCAGAGACAAAAGCCCCCGTATGGTTGCCCATAATGCTGGTTTTTTCTATCCCTAATTCATCTAAAAGTGCGATCGCTGTTTTTGCGTAGTCGGCAACTGTGTACATTCTCGGTGGTTTATCCGAATCGCCAAACCCCATTAAATCCATTGCGATGACTCGTCTGTGTTCAGCCAGGATAGGCATGAGTTCCCGATATTCATCACTACTGCGGGGGTTCATGTGCAGCAATAACAAAGGTTCGCCTTCGCCGCCGATGCGATAAAGAATTTGTCCGTCTTCTGTGTCTAAAAAAGCTCGTTTAATTTTTTGTTTCATGTTTTTGTACTGAATACCCGTAACTTTTTTGGCAGCGATATTCACGGCGGCATCAAAGTCTTAGAGCGTGTTTGAAAAGTTTTTTGCTGTGACTTTAGGCACTTTAAGATCCCCCCTAACCCCCCTTAAAAAGGGTGGAACCGGAATCAAAGTCTCCCTTTTTAAGGAAGATTTAGAGGGATCTAAAACTTTTGATACCGATAGGAGGACTTTTCAAACATCCTCTTACTTGCCTGTGATTGCATTACCACTTATATACCATTCGTGACAAGTTAAGAGAAAATTCTTTTTGTCAATTTCAATTTAAGAGAAAATTCTAATAGTCGTAATCAAAGTAAATTTAAATGCACGTTATTAGCCGCAGGATTTTGCGGGAGTTTTGTAAAGCACACGCAGATGCCTGTGATGCACTCTATGATTGGTATAGGGTGACAACCAAAGCCGAATGGAAAAATCTGGTTGAAGTCCAGGCTATTTATCCAAAAGCAGAAGCTGTCGGTAACTTCACTGTATTTAATATTAAAGGAAATAAATACCGTTTAATTGTGAGCCACTGCGTTGCGGTGAGTCCAGCACTGCGGGAGGGTTTCCCTCCGCAGGTGACTGGCGAACCCGGAGGGGGGTTCCCCCCGTTGTAGCAAGTGGCGAACCCGCAAGGGTTGATATTATTTACGAAGCTCAAAGAATCTATATTAAATATGTCCTAACTCACGCCGAATATGATAAAGACAAATGGAAAAATGACCCGTACTTTTAATCCTGAATCTTACGGTAAATTGCTAGCCGAGTATCGACCAAAAATAATTACTACAGAAGAAGAAAACGAACAAGCGATCGCACTTGCCCAAAATTTAGAGCATCGCCCCAATCGTACACCAGAAGAAGAGAGGCTGTTAGAACTGTTAGTGACATTAATTGAGAAGTTTGAAGACACTCATTACCCAATTCCTCAAGGTACGCCCCATTCAATGTTGATACATCTAATGGACGCACGCGATATTACGACCGAAGCATTAGCTGAGGTAATTGGTTCATTGGAAGTTGCTTTGCAAATTGTCAATGGCGATCGCACCATTAGTAAAACTCAAGCAGAAGTGCTTGCGGACTATTTTCATGTAGATGCCAGTTTATTTACCTAGCTGATTTACAAAAGGTTTATTAATTAAGCTCCAAGACTCATTAAACAAGCTCCGAAGCTCATTAATGAAGTTGCAAGGCTTATTAAACAAGCTCCGAGGCTTATTAATTAAGTTCCAAGGCTCATTAAACAAGCTCCGAGGTTCATTAAACAAGCTCCGAGCCTCATTAAACAAGCTCCAAGCCTCATTAATCACGCTCTAAGACTCATTAAACAAGCTCCAAAGCTCATTAATGAAGTTCCCAACCTCATTAATGAAGATCAATTACTCAAGAACCAGATGCAGCTTTAGTCGGTCTACCTTTGATAGCTTTAAAACGTTCCCCTAATTGTTCAGCGACAGTTTTTAAACCCGGAGTCTTCTTCGCCGCCGTCTTCACATAGTCATAAACAGTTAAACTACTAGTCATAGCTTCACTACCAACCGCCAACAGAGTATCATCCACCTGTTCAGCAAGCTGGTACATAGAAATCAAAACTTCATTCAATGCAGTAGCTAACTGATAATCTCCCACCAGTTCCTCAACATCAAAGCTAGCTGGTAAAATCTCTGGGTTAGACTTAGCCGCCGAAACACTATTGTTGACAAAAGCCAGACTTTTATCACCCATTTTTAACATCTTGCGCCGTTCGTCAGGGCTGAGGGTTACTAAAAATGGTAACTTATCTTGAATTGTCTGGAGTGCTGTCTTAATTTCTTTGATATCTGTTGGCGAAAGGGAGGCTGTAATATTTTGATAGGGCATAGTAAAACTACCAAGGTAATTTTATAGTTTAAGTAGCAATATTTGCTGAGTATAGAATGCCCATCGATGAGAATAAATGAACAACTTTAGCTTACTGAACATGAGTTTGACAGACCTCACCCTCCCAACCCTCTCAAGGGTAGGTATTTTGGATTTGACAATTTTTTGGCGATTTCAGTCGATGCTTAAATCCTGAAACGACCAAACCACGTTAAACAATTGAGAATTTTCTCAACTATTTTCGAGATTATGAAAAACCTACCCTTGAAAGCCCTCCCAACCTCCCTCTCCTAAAAGGCGAGGGAGGAGCAAGAAAAATTGGGGTTTTACTCCCCTCTCCTCGCAGGAGAGGGGTAGGGGGTGAGGTCAAAACGACTCATCAAACTCACATCACGATTAGTCCCGCATTTCTCACCAGCACAGTAGCAACTGTCTTAAAAGTCAAGCGGAGCGCACCACTCAACAAAGTCTTAAAGCCAGAAAGCTTACAAATCATCATTCTTTCTTTTGCCTTTTTACTTTTGCCTTCTTAACCAATCCCCAACTGTTGCTTTAACTTTGCTGGTACATTAACCGCCATATCCAGTCCTCGCACACCCTCCCATTTTGTATTTTCATCCCAACGTATATCTCCCCATCTTTGATCGCTGAGGTCTGCGTAACTGAGGTCTGCATAACTGAGGTCTGTGCCACTGAGGTCTGTGCCACTGAGGTCTGCGTAACTGAGGTCTGCATAACTGAGGTCTGTGCCACTGAGGTTTGCGTCACTGAGGTTTGCGCTTATGAGGTTTGCGCCACTGAGGTTTGCGCCACTGAGGTTTGCGCCACTGAGGTTTGCGCCACTGAGGTTTGCGCCACTGAGGTCTGCGTCACTGAGGTCTGCGTCATTGAGGTTTGCGCTTATGAGGTTTGCGCCACTGAGGTTTGCGCGACTGAGGTCTGCGCCATTGAGGTCTGCGCCACTGAGGTCTGCGTCACTGAGGTCTGTGCTTATGAGGTTTGCGCCTCCGAGGTCTGCGCCATTGAGGTTTGCGCGAATGAGGTGTGCGCCACTGAGGTCTGCGCCATTGAGGTTTGCGCCACTGAGGTCTGCGTCTCTGAGGTCTGCGCCAATGAGGTTTGCGCCACTAAGGAATGCGCCACTGAGGTTTGCGCCACTGAGGAATTGCCCAACTACATTAATAAAATTCCATAACTTTAAGCCATCACTGTAATTGATGATGCGGAGTAGTCGCACTGTCAGAGTATCTGCTTGTGGTTGACCAGATGGATAAAAGATGATTTGTGTTTTCAGGTCATCTTTTGCTTGTGCATAGCGATGTAACTCCAAAAGCAGAATCATCACATTCAACCCTGCATAAACATCTACCTGACGCTGACCTAATCCTGTAATTTTCTCATTTTGCAATTGTCGTAACTTCTTCTGGGGTAAAGTCTCCGCAGCTGAATCAATAAATTTACCTTCACACCATTTGCTATAAAACTTGTCTAACCGTTTAAATAACTCCACCCAGGGGAAATTTTGATTTTCAATTAACAACCCCATCAAATAATCAACAATTTCTGGTGTTAACCCACCGTAACCAAGTAAATCATAGATTTCCCAATTCATTGAGGATTCAAGAACAATCGGCTGTCTCCCTTCCTCTGCGTCGTAATATTGTGTCCAAGTTTTGAGTCGTGCTTTTAGACGTTCAGCAAACAGAAACTCACTAAAACTTTTATGGAAAAACTCAGCACCTCCCGCTTGTTTTTCCGTAGGACGAATATAAAATGCAGCCAAAGCAGTTTTGAGAGCATCATCACCAAGTTTTTGTTTGGCTTTATCAAGAAAAGCCTTAGCTGTTTCATCTGCTTGCAAACGTGCTTCTAACATTGACATTGCCGCAAATGCACCACCAGACTGCACTACACAAACAGCCGCTTCTATGAGAATGCGTTTTAAATCTTCTGGTTTTTGTTGGGTTAACTCAAGATTTATATTAGTGCCATCACGTTCAGCACGCTGCTTAGTAAGCACCCAAATTAAGGCCTCTTGATAAACAATAATTTTAGCAGTGCGGTCATCGCTAGCTTGTTCTAATTTATCAATATCTAATTTTCCATCTCGATACATTGCCGCTAACAAGTAAAGTAATAGCGGTTCTTGAGCTAGTTGCTTAACTTCATCAGGACATTTATTGCTGTGTAAAAATTGTTGAAATGCAGCAGATTCACCTTGATTAACCTGTACCGCTTCCCATTTCTCAAACCATTGGGCTTGGAGTTGTTCATTCATTGCGACAATCTCCACGCGTTCTAAATTTGGTGGTAAATACGGGATACCTTGTAAAGCCATTGCTCTACCAGTGATAATCACACGATGCCCCATTTCCCGATAATCTTTACATTCCTTCTGAAATCCTGCTACTTGTTTAATAAATGCTTCTAAATTGAGATTATTTCTGGCTTCAATATGTAATTCATCAAACCCATCCAGGATAAATAAAAACCGTGTATTAGGATTAGTCAGCCAGTTTTTATGGTCTTGAATAAAGCCAAGTTTTAATTCTGCCTCTAGAGTGTTTTCTAAGCGAACTGCAAAATTATCAATATCCCGCAAGCGAATTAATATAGGTATCCAGACGGGATAAAAATGTTGCCGGACTAAATTCGCAAACATCCGACAAAATACACTTTTACCTCTTCCTGGTCCCCCTTGGATAAACATCACCTTATCTAAGTTATCTAGATTCAGCAGATTTGTTCTCGCCCAGACTTCTAAAGAAAAAGAATCAGCTTTTTCATCTACATTGCCATTTTTTTCTACTGGTTTAGCCTTGAGAGGTACATAAATATCTTGAAAACTAAAGCTTTCATCAAAAACTGTATCTAATGGTTTTTTAGCAATATGATTTTTTAAATAATCGTCTATATCGTGAAACCTTTTCTGTTCTCGCTGCCAATCCTCAAAAGAAGGCTGCATGATATTTCTAACAACATCCCCAGCTTCTACCCAGGCTTTAAGAATGTAGCGGTGAGTATTATTAGCAATACGTTGTACTAAAAGCTGAGATGAACTTGATGGAACTGCTGTTAATCTAGCGAGTAATACTTGATTAAATGCCTCTGCTAATGGTGATTGATGGAAACAATTAATTACTTGACTGGCACTCTCATAATCTAATTCCACATCCTTGAGTTTTTTTAATTGTTTCTCAACTGCTTGAGCATCTAACTTAGCATCCCAATCAATATCCGGGTATTGCCGTAAAATTTCTTTAGCACTTTCTAAATAAGCAGCCTGACTAACTATTAAAACACAGTCTTCTAAAGTTAGATTTTGCTTAGTTACATCACGAGTCAACTTGAGTAAAGCGATACCCATTGGCACAAACGGCAAACCTGCACCAATTACCTGCGCCATCGGCGAACACAACACATCTAAAAAAGAAGATGAATTTTGTAGCACAGGCTTTAACACCGCTAAACTAGCACCCTGTTCTTGCAGAGTTTTTGCAGCTTCTAAAATTGCCTGACTACCTTCAATAGCCGTATTTACACTCTCCTCTACAGAGAATGATTGCCGAATATTCTGCCAAATTTGCGATAGGCGTTTACGCATTCGCCGCTACTCGTGTAATTACTGCTGATTTAGAGTCTAGTATAAAAAGGCAAAAGGTGAGTCAGCGTGGTGTTGGGGAGCTAGTGGTTTGTCAAGGGACTTCCAAGGAATAAAATGACCAATTATAATAATGATAATCATTCTAAGGGGGGAAGGAGAAGCAGCCGCAGGCTGCTTCTCCTTCCCCCCTATTCGTAGTAAATTCAATTTGGAGGGAATTTTGTGGGTGGACAGGAGTGTTGCTCGAATTAACTGATTCAGTCAAAAAAGTATTCAAGGAAACAGCAAACCAACTCAAAGGTGCAGCAAGGCGGCGTTTTCAAGCACAAATTGTCATGGAATTAGGTTACGGAGGACAATTACTGGCTCAAAAAGAATTGGGCTGGGATAGAAATACTATTCGTAAAGGAATTAAAGAACTAACCAGTGGGATTAGTTGTATAGATAATTATTCAGCTAGGGGTAGATGGAAAGTAGAAGAGCATTTACCAAACCTGTTAGAAGATATCAAAAAATTAGTTGATTTCCAAAGCCAAACAGATCCAAGTTTTAAAAGCCAAAGGCTGTATACACGCCTAACTGCTAGTCAGGTCAGAAAGCTATTAATTGATAAATTTGGTTATACGGATGAACAGTTACCTACTGAAGAAACAATGAGAGTTAAATTGAATGATTTAGGTTATAGACTCAAGCGAGTAGCAAAAGTTTTACCTCAAAAAAAATTCCAGAAACAGACGCAATCTTTGAACAATTAGCAATAGTTAATCAATCCGCCCTGGATGATCCAAGTATCTTACGTCTCAGTCTGGATGCCAAAGCCCGTGTAGATATTGGCTACTTTGACAGAGGAGGTAAAAACCGAGTTGTCACAGAAACAGAAGACCATAATTTTCATCCAAAAACTACCGTAACTCCTTACGGCATCTTCCTTCCAGAATTAGACGAACTATTTTTATACTTTACAGAGTCTAATGTAACGAGTGATTTTATTGTAGACGTTCTAGAAGATTTTTGGAAGAGTGAGAGTTGGCGATTTTCCTCAATAAAAACCCTGATTATTAACCAGGATAATGGGACAGATAATAATTCTAGACGTACCCAGTTTATGAAACGTATCGTTGAGTTTGTTCATGAATATCAACTGAATATACGTTTAGCCTACTATCCACCCTATCACAGCAAATATAATCCCATCGAGCGAGTATGGGGGATATTAGAAAATTCTTGGAATGGCAGTATTTTAGATGAAGTTGCAACCGCTTTAAAATTTGCTCAAAACATGACGTGGAAAGGTAAGAATCCTGTGGTTAAGTTAGTGACTCAAACTTATGAAACTGGGGTTACTCTTACTAAGGAGGCTATGTCTGCTGTTGAAAAACAAATAGAAAGACTCACTAACTCGGAACATGAAAAATTTCCCGATTTAGGCAAATGGTTTGTTGATATTTGTTGTGGCAGCACTTAATTTTCACTCTTCAGTTTTTAAATCTAAAAACATGAATATTAATTATGATATTGCACTGAAATTATTTACAGAGTGCAGATGCAGACTTTTCCTTCTGTGTTTGAGGGGGTAAGAGGTGGTTGCCGACGGCAACCACCTCTTACCCTTTCAGAATGATTATCATTATCTCTTAAAGATTAACTTATGATTTTTGCTGATTAATTTATTTCTTGGAAGTCCCAAATCTCAATCACCGCTATGACATCAAGACTGCGGTGAATATCAGTTTTTGGTGGGATGCTCCCACCGACACAAAAGCACGTTAAACATTAGAGCAAGTAATGATTCAAAAGTGGTGCAGTCCATTTAATAAAGAGAGATGGGAAATTTGGATAAACCCATTTAATTGATACTTTAAGGAGAAAATTCTCTTGGCGATCGCCAATTATCTCAACTACAAGAAAATCCTAGAGCAGACTGATAGTCATATCAAGCAGTTTTTTGGGTTTCATCGTCCAGATGCATTTTTAACGTGTAGGGACAATCAGGACTTTTAACAGTGCTGGCATAGGGCAATCGATAGGATGCCCAAAGTTGCCACCGCAAGACATCAACCCCAATTGTTGAACTTCCAAATTGTACTCGACAGTCTTTGTTTGGGGTTCGTATAACATTCTTGATTATGGTGTTTACCGCTTCGACCTTTAAATCATTCGGTATTCCCATCAATAGTTTAGTTAGCCACTGCTTTATTTGTGGAGATTGCAGCCAAGTTGTTATTTGTTCATTTGTGGGATTTAGACGATTGGCTAATAGTGCAGTTTTTTCGTTATCTTGATTGGGCTTAAATAGTTGGTGAAAGTGAGCGTCTATGTTTAACATATTTTTAACTGATTACAAGAGAGTATTCCTATTGTAGAGAAGTCAATGAGCAAGTCAACTGATTGCAGATTGCCAATTGTAGATTGCAGATTGACTGTACCCACAAGGGATGCATCTTGAGGATTTGAGATTGTAGATTTGAGATTTATTCCGCCCACGCTCTTGCTGGGCTTGTACCAAAAAACGATGGGCTGCTTTTCTTTAATCTCCAATCTTCTCTGTCAAAAAAGCTAGTTAATAATGTTTAACTTTTCCATTTATAACGATGATTGAATAAAAGTCAAGAGACTAAAGTACGGATTATTTTAGTGCTTTTATCGATTCCTTTAAATTTGTCAGATATGAGATAGTAAGTCAGAAATTAGAAGTCAGGAGTCAGAAATCAGAATAGTTAAAGAATCAAGAGAAAGGTTTATAGAGGAATATGCTACTTATCCTGAATTAGTTCATTCTGACTTCTGGGTACTGAGTGCTGATAAATATCGCTTTCTACAAGAAAAAGATGGTAGAAGTTTGGCAGTTTTGGGAATTTGAACATTACTCGAACAATATTGTGCGAGTGATAGATGCTCCAAATGGATTGGAGTTATTTGCTGTTGATGTATTTGAAATAGTTGCTCCAGCATTTAACGATGGGAAAGTAACATTAATAGATGCTAAGTCAAGTCAGCGATTTGTGATTATTAATTATCAAGTAGTTGGAGTCAGCACAATGAACGCTCTTGCTATCCATTCATTAATAGATATAGTGGGTAATGATATAGTTAGGCAATTCATGCAATGGGTGAGAAGTAACATAATACCTGTATTTAAAAAAGAGATAGTTCTGGCAATAAAACCTAATACAGAATACCTATCTCAACAAATTAATTTTCAACAAAAAAAATCATTAGCAAATCATCTCTACTTAAAAGGACAGAAAATCTGGCAAGTAGAACTAGAAACTATAGAGCTATATTTACAACTGCTTTATAAAAGGATTACCTTGTCTACTAAATGTCCCTATCCTACAAATCATCAAGCATTTTTATTAAGAAGTTATTATTTAGAGTTAGTCAAACCAGTTTTGTATAAAGCTCAAAGTTATGAACAACTATATAATCATCTAATTGTATTATCTTCAGATTTATTAATAGCACAAGAATTAGATTTTTATATATGTAGTTCTTTAAAAAAAGTCAATAATTATGAGTGGGTGAAGATTGTCAAACAAGGTTTAATCCTTCAAGCCTTAAAATCAACTGCTAATAGTTTAGCCAATTTTGGCAAGGCGAGAGATTTAGAAATTCTTTACTTTCAAATACTTGAATGTTTTTCAAAAAAGTAGCAATCATTTTTATGATTCATCAGCTAAAGGAATTTTGGAGGAAGTACGCTTCTGGTGCGTCTGCTACGCACTAAACGTAGTTAATTCTTGTCTCTGTTCCCCGTTCCCTGTTCCCTCTTAACAATAATCAATCATGAGAAGGAGAAAAAAAGTGACAGATACCATAGATACCATTGAAAACGACGAATCTAAAAAGCAAAAAGAATTAAGCCAGCCAATAATTAAGAAATATTCGCGGAGATTAGTGATCGTAACAGGCGACAAAGGCGGTGTGGGCAAGTCTACTTTTGCAAGAGGGCTAGTACAAACATATTTAGATGCACAGCAAAGATTCATAGGGTTTGATGCTGATAGCTCCAATTCTCAGTTATCAAGATTCTATGGACAATATTGCCGTATAGAACCGATTGATATTTTCAAAAATGGCACGATAGATCAGTTCTTCGATAGGATGAAAACAATGGTCAATCCAGAGCCAGATGAAGATGGTAATACACCGCATCCAGAATCATTATTTTTACTGGAATTACCACCGCAATCTAGAAGAATATTGCAAAAATTTGTACAGCAGATGAATTTCCTGGAAACAGCCGAAAACGATTATGATATACGCGTAACGATGGTAGTAGTTATTAGCCGTGTTAGTGATTCTATCAATCAGTTAATAGATTTATATACTGGAGTTTGGACTAAAAAGCTAGAGAAAAGCAGTCAGCAGTAACACTGACTGCCGTAAAGTCAATGAAAGTAATCAATAAATCATTGACGTGATGATCCTGACACAACTAGAAAAATTCCGCCAAGGTATCTACGATAGTTTGGGGAAGGCCAAAGATGCAGTATTTGAATTGATGGATGCAGTATTGACAAGTCCGAGTATCCCATCATTTGTAAGCTTGTCACAAAGCCCAGTATTTCGACGGCAATGGTCGAGCATTTATGCAGCACTACATGATAGTCGTCCACCGAAAATGTTGCTGATGAAGCTACTGGTACAGGAGGTAGAGACGGATGAACAGCCATTTCTAGCAGGAGATCATAGCTTTTGGGCAAGACCAGAAGCGAAGACACTAAAAGAAAGAACTTTTCATGGGGATAGAGGGGGGAGCATAGGCATCGGACAAAGTTACAGTACGTTAGCGTGGATACCAGAGGCGGATGGGAGTTGGGCATTACCGTTGAAACATGAACGGATAACCACCTTTGAAACGCCAACGAGTAAAGCCGCATTCCAACTAAAACTTGTCACCCGTGAGTTAGGCACTAGACCACTTGCAGCTTATGACCGAGGCTACGGCAACGCCAAATTTGTCCAAGCCACGGAGGAGATTAACGCAGACCTATTGTTGCGTTTAGCATCTAACCGATGTGTATGGGGTACACCCGGTACTTATAAAGGACGAGGCGCACCATGTAAACATGGTCACAAGTTTAAGCTCAATGACCCCCAAACTTGGCCAGAGGCAACTGAAACTCTGGAAGTTGAAGACCCGAAAGTTGGTCGAGTGAAAGTAATGCGTTGGAGTGGATTTCATTTCCTTCAGTCCCCAAACCGGGCAATGGAAATCATTCGCGTCGAGGTACTCCAACCAGTAGGACGTAATCGGAAGTTTCAACCTTTATGGCTAGCTTGGTTGGGTCAGACAATGCCTCCATTAGAGAATCTCTGGCAAAAATACCTATGCCGCTTTGCTTTAGAGCATTGGTATCGATTTGCCAAGCAGAGGTTATATTGGACACAGCCTCAATTGAGTTCTACTCGGGCCGCAGAGCGATGGAGTGACTTGATGCCCCTGCTAACTTGGCAACTCTGGTTCGCAAGAGTTGCCTGTATTGATTCCCCCTTGCCCTGGCAATCGACTCAGGATAAACTGTCTCCAGGACGTGTAGCACAAGCCTTTCCTCTAATTTTAGCCACTATTGGCACTCCTGCTCAACCCCCGAAAACTCAAGGGTTATCACCTGGGCGTGCCCAAGGGCATCAGCCACCTCAACGTCCCCGTTATCTCACTGTCAAAAAACACGCATCTAAAAAACCTAAAACCGAAGAATCACTTAAGAACGCTAATCTAACTGCTGCTTAGTTTCTGCTTCTTTTTTAACGATTCCACTTAACTCAGCCTCTAACAAAGCTGGGTAACTTTCTTTTGCCTTCTCTTCATTCCTGCTAAATGCAGATTAGTCCAAACTCAAGTAGTATTTCTATCCCAGCCCAATTCTTTTTGAGCCAGTAATTGTCCTCCGTAACCTAATTCCATGACAATTTGTGCTTGAAAACGCCGCCTTGCTGCACCTTTGAGTTGGTTTGCTGTTTCCTTGAATACTTTTTTGACTGAATCAGTTAATTCGAGCAACACTCCTGTCCACCCACAAAATTCCCTCCAAATTGAATTTACTACGAATAGGGGGGAAGGAGAAGCAGCCTGCGGCTGCTTCTCCTTCCCCCCTTAGAATGATTATCATTATTATAATTGGTCATTTTATTCCTTGGAAGTCCCTAGTCAGTAGTGAACTTGGGCAGTTCATCCACTTGTTTTGACCACGCCGCAACAAACTCGCCCTTAGAAACCTGCCTCCAAGTAGACGATTCCAACTTATCAACTGGGACACGAGTTTCCTTGTGTGGTTGCATAAGTAAAACCCGTGGCACAACACCACCCTCAGAGTCGAAGAAACTATGAGTAGGAATTGACACGGCTGCATTACCAGATTTCTCATTCACCATGAGTTGCCCGTGGTGCTGAGTTGCAAACTCAACCGCTTCAATAGCAGTTTGAATGTTGTTCTTTTGAACACGCTCCACCTTAAGATAATTGGTTACACTACCAGTCTCAGGGTGAGTATACACTGTCTCACAACTTACAACAGTAAACCGTTCTGCGCGTAGAGTTTCTACACCCACTTCAAACACACCATTTGCGATCGCAGTTTCAATCTGTTGACTCAGCAGTAATTCAAACCTCTCGAAAATGAGATTCTGCATTCTTATCCTCAAAGCCAGCAGACGATTGAGGAACTGACGTAGCGGTGGCAGGTCAATTTTCATACCGCCTTCATGAGATGTTAAGCTGATACCATTTCACGAAAAGCCTGATACAAATAAAGCATCCAGAATAAAACCCCAACCTGTAATATTCGCAACAATTGATGTGTTTAATTCCTCAAGACGTTGCCAAATAACTGTTCTTAACTCGTCCAAATTAGCAAAGCATTCCCAACTTAAATTCCTTTTTACTTCTTCCCATAAACGTTCAATGGGATTGACTTGGGGAGTATGTGGAGGTTGAAATAATAAAATAATATTTTCTGGAATTTTAAGAGTCTGGCTTAAATGAAAAGCACCATTGTCTAATTGAAGTATGTGTATATCTTCCGGATACGTAGCTGCAAACTGTTCTAAAAAGATATTGAAGCAAGCTGTGTTGAGATGAGAGAATTCCCAAATATAATACTCACCAGTTAACGGCTCTACTAAACCATATAAATAGAAATTTTCTCGTTTCCATTGCATGATGCCAATAGGTTTAATGCCACAAAGCGTGATCAGTCTTCCTAATTCTGTTTTTAATCCTACACGGCTTTCATCACCACACCAGTATCTAATTTCTTTATGTTTATCTTTTGGCTCTATGACGTGTTTTTTTATAACTTCTAGGTATTGTGGCAGTTTTTTTTAAATTCTAATTCTGCTTCTTCATTGTGTTTTATCCCTACTGCTCTTGGTACTTTTAACTTCGCTTTCATTCGATAGCGTACTGTATCATGTACTACTTTATACGACGCTCTCACACCTTGAACCGCTTTCAACCATGTTCGGATTTCTTCATAGCTTTTAAATCCAAATGGCTGTTCAAGTTCTTTTAAAAGTTGTTCTTTGGTCGAACCATCAATAATTGGCGGTCGCCCTGGACTTTTTTTTGTTGACAATAGACCGTTTATTCCCGACTCTGTATATGTTTTTAACCATCTTTGCACTGTCACTCTTTCTCTGCCTACGACAAAAGCTGCATCCTGTACCGTTCTTACTTGCCCCATTTTCAGTAAATACAAAGCTTGAACTCGTTCACGGCTTGATGCTGTTTTCTGTTTGACGAGCAGTTCATGCAACTGTTGGACTGATTCTTTTATTTCGACTTTGGTGACTCCAACCATTTTTACCCGTTCATATTTATTCCTAATTTATCTGTATCATACTTTTAGTGAATTGGTATGACTGGATTGTTCTGGTAGTTAGCGGACGTTGATCAATTAAGGTTTTAGTTAGTTCCTGGGCAACATTTACCACTGATTGCCCGTAATCAATAATGGTTTGCAGGTCGAACAGAGAACCCTGTGTAGCTGTAGCAATTTGGTTCATCATGATTGCTATATATATTTTCAGTGAAATTCGGCGTAGCCATTGCTGCTCTGCTTAGTTGCCCAGAGCAGCAGGAGATCAAGAAATTAAACTCAATTGTTTGAAATAAATTTGATGTGAATGTTCATCCTCAATCCACAAAAAGGCACATTCGAGGTTATGAAGAAATTCTTGCCAGGATTTAGGAGGTGATATGCTACGAGATGTCTGGTAGTCTGCATACTTGTTCACCAAATCAGCCAATTCAATCATGTTTGAATATGTATCGAACGCCAGTTGATGGCACTTTGTACGAATACGTCTTTTCGTCCTTTCAGTTGAAGTATTCCAGAAAATACTCCAATATGTTTGGTGGTACTCTTTTGACAAGGCAATCGCTGTTTCTAAATACTGTCGTGCGATCGCAAAATCTGGGTCATCTGAAGCATACTTGAGTGCCACCGCCAAAGCACAATGAGCCGATTGCATCGTTTGAACTAATAAATACGAAAATCCCCCGACTGAGCAGCCGAGGGATTAAAGTTTCTTAATCGATAGTTAAGTCACCTGTTTTCGTGATCTACCTTTTTGTGGAGTTTTAGTAGATGGTGCTTTTGTAGTAGATTTGGTCTTTTCAGAAGTTTTGGAACGTTTCGACTTTTGTTTGATTTCTTTAGCTGGTGGCAGTAAGTTTAATTTAGGGAATGCCAACAAAACTGATGAAGTTTCAACACTAGGAGTTGAACTTTCTACGCTCAGACTCCAAGGGTCAGGCTCTTGCTCAAGCTGAGGTGTAACAACTGGAATTGCTGCTGGTGCTGGTTGCAAAATGTTATCTTGTGTGAATGTAGTAGTGTTAGTATCTAGAACGAAAAGTCTATTAGTGAAATCGAAAATCATTAAAGCTACAAACGCCCAAAAGATAATTTCAATAGCCAGTGTTAATGTTGATTGAATTTCCATTGAATTTTTCCTCAATACTTTGATTGTTCACATTGTTTAAGCGCAGCTTTTCTTCCTTTATCTAAATGAAAAGCGCTAATATTTTCACTAATTTCAGGCGTAGCCTTTCTTGGTGTTTGCGCGATGTGCTAATTTTGAGGTTGGTCACATTTCTATTAGTCAGGGTATGTATCCAGAGAACTGGAAGCAACTTGCCACATCTATAAAAGAATCCTCCAACTGGCGTTGCAGTAAGTGCGGTCGCCCTGGTTTGCGCCCTGGTGAAAAAAATCCTGACTTGACCAAGCCTCGCGCTTACACGCTTCAGGTACACCACTGGAACCGCGATCCTTCTGATAATCGGGTCAATAACTTAGTCTGCCTTTGTCCTCGCTGTCATCTCTCCTATCATCAATTCCGACGAGGCAATGTTTCTCCTGGGCAATTGTCATTGTTCTAATCCTGGCGATGCACAAACATTACAAAACTACAAGCAGAAACTATGATTGAAGAAGTAAGACCACAAAGCTAATCAATGCCCAGCAAGATAATTCAAGTCAAAGAGTACACAGTCAGAGCGCATAAACGTGAAATTCATACTCGCGTTTTTAACTTTGTCTGTAAACAGTGCGACGAGCCGACAAAGCGTGAAACGTTTGGCCCACGTCCTCTATATTGCGAGAAATGCCGACCGCCACAAGCACCGAAAAAGTCTTCGGTTGTTCCTTTGAGGAAAAGAAAACCCAGGGCTACAACCTACAAAAGCGATGTGGATTTAGCGAACTAGTCATAGTGGTGCGGTCGCTTCGTTGTACACCAAAAAAGCTTCTGGAACAATTAACCAGAAGCTTTTTTGGTGTGTTTTGACTTGGAACGATTTTAACAAATGAATACCAAATTAATCGAGCTATTCTAATTTCCAACCATCAAACAAATTTGGTTGATCAACTCCATAGCGCCTTTGTATCAATCGTCGCAACTCTGCGATTGTGTTTGCTGACTGCATCAGTACCAAAACCGATATGAGATGAGAAGATAATCTTTTTTTGGTTTCCTTGTCTAGCATCTGGTGAATTTTGTGCCGTCTGCGCCCATTTGGAAGAACGGGATTGACTTCATCAAGTTTGGCTCGTTCTTGGGGAGTCATCCAGTTGTATACTAGTTCCCAATAATACAGCCCGTTTCTAATGCTCTTTTTATGCAACTTAGTAATACGTGCAAGATGCTCTTCAAACTCGCTTTCAAACATGCGTGTCCAAGGTTGCGGAGTTTCCAGAATACGGCTAATACCAATTCACTAAAAGTATGATACAGATAAATTAGGAATAAATATGAACGGGTAAAAATGGTTGGAGTCACCAAAGTCGAAATAAAAGAATCAGTCCAACAGTTGCATGAACTGCTCGTCAAACAGAAAACAGCATCAAGCCGTGAACGAGTTCAAGCTTTGTATTTACTGAAAATGGGGCAAGTAAGAACGGTACAGGATGCAGCTTTTGTCGTAGGCAGAGAAAGAGTGACAGTGCAAAGATGGTTAAAAACATATACAGAGTCGGGAATAAACGGTCTATTGTCAACAAAAAAAAGTCCAGGGCGACCGCCAATTATTGATGGTTCGACCAAAGAACAACTTTTAAAAGAACTTGAACAGCCATTTGGATTTAAAAGCTATGAAGAAATCCGAACATGGTTGAAAGCGGTTCAAGGTGTGAGAGCGTCGTATAAAGTAGTACATGATACAGTACGCTATCGAATGAAAGCGAAGTTAAAAGTACCAAGAGCAGTAGGGATAAAACACAATGAAGAAGCAGAATTAGAATTTAAAAAAAACTGCCACAATACCTAGAAGTTATAAAAAAACACGTCATAGAGCCAAAAGATAAACATAAAGAAATTAGATACTGGTGTGGTGATGAAAGCCGTGTAGGATTAAAAACAGAATTAGGAAGACTGATCACGCTTTGTGGCATTAAACCTATTGGCATCATGCAATGGAAACGAGAAAATTTCTATTTATATGGTTTAGTAGAGCCGTTAACTGGTGAGTATTATATTTGGGAATTCTCTCATCTCAAC
Source organism: Halotia branconii CENA392 (assembly GCF_029953635.1). Lineage (NCBI taxonomy): Bacteria > Bacillati > Cyanobacteriota > Cyanophyceae > Nostocales > Nodulariaceae > Halotia > Halotia branconii. The sequence goes on from NZ_CP124543.1 coordinate 4,712,383, forward strand.
ACAGCTTGCTTCAATATCTTTTTAGAACAGTTTGCAGCTACGTATCCGGAAGATATACACATACTTCAATTAGACAATGGTGCTTTTCATTTAAGCCAGACTCTTAAAATTCCAGAAAATATTATTTTATTATTTCAACCTCCACATACTCCCCAAGTCAATCCCATTGAACGTTTATGGGAAGAAGTAAAAAGGAATTTAAGTTGGGAATGCTTTGCTAATTTGGACGAGTTAAGAACAGTTATTTGGCAACGTCTTGAGGAATTAAACACATCAATTGTTGCGAATATTACAGGTTGGGGTTTTATTCTGGATGCTTTATTTGTATCAGGCTTTTCGTGAAATGGTATAAGGATTGGGTTACAAACAGAAGCTACAACCCAGGCCCAACAGCAAGTACAAGAACAACTGACCTCTTTACAAAACCTGTTTCAGAAACAAAAGGAAGAGAACATCCAGTTGCAGCAACGGCTGTTTGAGTTAGAAGGGCTAAGGCAGTTAGAACTGGAGAACCAGAGACTACAAAAACGTATTCAGGAATTAGAACGTGCTGTAGAAGAACGTCCCGCGCAAGAATGGAGTAATACTCTAACCAAACAGGCAACTAAGGCACTGAATAAGCAAGTCAAGCAAGCTTTAGAGCAAACAATTGACCTGCGATCGCTGGCACAGGAACCACCAAAAGAAAATGCTCAGGAGTGCTTACGGTTGATGGGTATTGCTTTGGGGAATCTGGCTTTTGCTATGAACAATACCAAAGCATTAGAAGCTGCGGCTTTGATTCTGGGAAGTGAACCAACACCGCAAGCGATCGCATATCGGGCAGAACAATTGCAACTACTACCCCAAGCAGTCAGTGATATTAGGGCTGTGCTGTCCAAGCCTGGGTGTAGCTGGTGGGATTATCTGGAAGTGTCCCAGGAATACGAGGTTATCAAAAACGATTACTGGGCGGAATTAACCTCACAAGAAACTGAGCTAATCACCGCTTTGGAGCAAGCCGAATCCTCACTCATTGCGGAACCAATGGTTCCTGAAGAAATACCTGCCGAGTCTGGTTCTTCTGATTGTGAAGTGATTGGGCTTGGGTCGATTGTTGCCCACGCGGATATCTATTGCGCTTTGTACAACGCCAGAGGTGAAGTCATCGAAGACATGGGTGATGAAGTTTGGGTGGCTTGGCAGCATTGGAAGGACAAACCCAAAAAGACTGACCGATATTTCAAGGATGAGTTGCGGCTTTTGTAATCCGTAGATTGTGACTTTTTAGACCAGCTTTTACGAATACCAAAACCCAGCGTGAGCGTTGGGTGAGATTGTCGTGCGCCAAAACTTAGGAGATTGTAAAATGACAGCAACCATTACAAAACCCGCTAAAAAATCTACCAAGGAGAAACCACAGTCTCCATACAAGCGACTTCATGTGATCATCCCCATTGAAGATATGCTTTGGGCTTCCCAACAAAAACCGTCTGTAAACCAATTGTGGCAGGAGTGCTGGACATCTGACCCTTATGGTTCGAGGTGGATGCCCTTGTCTACGGCTTTGGGTTACAGCAGTTTTATCTGTGCAAAGAAAATTCTCTCTGAAAGTGGGCTGTTCATTTTTAAGCCGGACAAGTCAATACAGGATGGGCGTGAAACAGTTGGCTGGATGGTGCGGAATTTGCATGGCAGTCGTATGAAAGAGTTTTGGGAGAAGGTCAATACTGAAACCCAAGAAGCAAATTCTACAAAACAAGAATCAAATGCTGAGAATACAGAGGTAAATGCTGGCTCTGAAGAAATGCGTTGTAATTATACAGCGTCTATTTCAGATAAAACGCAGTCAGAGCAACGGTTTCAAAAACCCTCACGAACTGTTCAGGAACACCTCACAAACTCTTCAGTAGAGTTTGTGAGGTGTGTTTCCACGCAAGACAAAAATTTGGGTGAAGATGCGACGGCTGACGCGCCTTTTAGGGGCGCGTCGCCTCAAACCCTCAAAAGCGTGGAAGAAGAGAAAGAAGAGTTACCTGCGGTAACGGACTGCACGACGCTGACGCTTGTAGAAGCTGTGCCGAGTCAATCCGTTTCGTTGTTGGTAAAAAACGAGGATTTGGGTAAGGATGCGATCTCCCCTCATGAAGACACATTTTCCGCCGCCCCGGCCGATTCAAATTTAGAAAACCTTAATCAGCCCCAAGACCAAGCTCAACCAAGCCTGTCTGCTTCGTTGGCGACAAAGAATGAAGATTTAAGTAGTGATGCGATCGCTCCTCATGAAGACAATTTTTCCGCCGCGCCCGTTGCTGTAAATTTAGAAAACCTCAATCAGCCCCAGAACCAAGCTCAACCGAACCTGTCTGCTTCGTTGGTGGTGAAGAACCAGAATTTGGTTGATGAACCAGGAACCCATCATGAGGACACGGTTTCCGCCGCCCCTGCCGTTCCAGAAAACAGCCATTCCGCCCCGTCCAGCCAGGAACCAAAAGCCCATCCTGAAGGCGTTTGTGCTGTAGCGGCTGACTCCGCTCCTGAAAAATGGTCTTATGAGGCTGTTGTTGAGAGATCGAGAGTGCGGCCCTGGCGTATGGAGAAGCTCAAGATGGCGGAACAATGGCGCGAAAATCCTGGGGATGATTTCTTGATGGAGTGCTGGAGTGATGATCCGGCTTTGCGGATTGTGATCAAGAAATTGGTGATCAAGTGTCCGCATTGGGGACTGGTAGCGGCGGATGGGGTGCTGTTGAAGTGGGAGGGGTAGCGAGTGCTATCGATTAGTGGCATATTTCAGCAACCGTTCCCACTCCCAACGCCACGCAGTATCTACCGTGATTTCTTTGCCGTTAGTGAACTTGATAAATTCTGTGCCATTGTCATAAAAAACATCAGCAACAAGGCGATTACGTAAATCATACCCCCATGTTTTGGCGGCAGCATTCCACCACCTCTGCCCTGGTGATTCTAGTATGGGTAACTCAAGGTACTCATCTTTCCAAGCCATTGGCTTCCATTGCTCTCGTAAAGCCCGAATTAATATTTGGCTGGGGAATACTTCTTTGTTATTTTCACGTAGCCACAGTATGTAACTAATCGTACTTTTAAGCGCATTCTCTAAATCATAAGTGCAAGCTTCTAGAATCATTTGCACGTCTTCGAGTGAAAAGTTAACGCCGAGGCTAACTAACGCTCGTTCGTACTGCTTGAATATCTCGTATTCAACGGAGTCTTTTTCCCAGAACATGAAACTACCTCAAAACATGAAATAGTGGTTAGTTTCTTTTTATATACTACGAGTGTAGTATATATAGTATTAAATACAAGCTAAGAGTTTCCAAAGTCTGAAAAATTTTTATGAGTTACGATTTTTCGGTGCGAAGTTGTGATTTAAACAAGCTCAACTCCATGACCAAATACCCTAGTATTCCAACGTATCATGCGTTAGGTGATAAAGGGAGATTGCTTGATGAGTTCGTCAGGTTCAATGGAGAGATTACCTTAACTGAGAAAGTAGACGGGACTAACTCTCGCATTATTATGTTGCCAGATGGCAACTACATTTTAGGCAGTAGGGAAGAATTGCTGTTTGCCAAAGGCGATCTCATTGGGAATCCAGCACTAGGAATTGTAAATGCTCTTAGGAGTGTTGCAGATTTACTACCGCAGTCAGAGCATAATATTATTGTTGTTTATCTTGAACTGTATGGTGGCAAAGTCACGGCTGCCAGTAAGCAATATACAGCAAAGCAAAATGTCAGTTGGCGGCTATTTGATGTTGCGGTGATTACAGATATTGTCACGCTGTTTACTAAGTCTGTACAACAATTAGCAGCATGGCGAGACAATGGTGGGCAGACATTTTTAGATGAAGACCAACTAAAGAAAGCATCTATTGAATTTGGATTTGAACTAACACCGCGACTTGCAACTGTTGAAGCACTGCCCATAAGTATTGAGGAAACTTATGAGTTTCTTCAGCAGATGTTACCAACAACAAAAGTAGCTCTAGATGAAGGTGCTGGTGGTCGAGCCGAGGGTATTGTTGCCCGAACTTACGAGCGCAGTGCGATCGCCAAGATTCGTTTTGAGGATTATGAACGTCACACTAAACGTCGTCAGTGATTGAGCCAGCTTGGATTGTTTGAAAACTTAATGAGTTAATTCTTATTACAGCAACTACGGGAAATACCTTGTACTCCGCAATTTCGGCTTAATGCAGAGATTCAGCGTACAGTCAAGCGGTACTGGCAGAATGTACCAGGGGCGATCGCTTATCTCAAAGAGGCGTTACGGACTTGGAAAGGGATCAAGTCGCCGGAGGCTGTGTTTGTGGCTGCTTGCAAGGAGGGACGGAAGCCGGAGTCCGCGCAGGTTCAATCTGCTGTGAAGGATTGGTTTGATTGGGCGAGGCGGCAGAGGATTGTAATTGCGATGTCAGGGGAGGTTGTGTACACGCCGGATGGGGAGGCGGTGGCAGTTGCGGAAATGATGCGGTGGTTTCCGATGCGGGAGTGAATAGCACAAGCTATTGATTAGTCGCATATTTCAGAACTCGTTTCCACTTCCAAGAACTTGATAAATTCTGTGCCTTCATCATAAAAAACATCAGCAACAAAGCGGTTACGTAAATCGTAAGTCCACCTAGAGGCGGCTGCATTCCACCACTGTTGCCCAGTTTCGGAGAAATAGGAGTTTGGACATCAACTAATCCTCGTAAATTGGCGAAGGTACTGTCTTACAAAGTTGATAAAAGTTGATAAAAGTTGATATCTTTTCTAACTTAATGTTACTAATTAACCAATAACGTATAAATAGTAACTTAGATATTCATCATATCTCTACGTAAATTTAAAATCAATTCTCAAGCGTAAAACTTTGATGTAGCTTAGTTTTTAATGAAAAATTTAGTGCATTTTTATAAATAATTAGGATTATTGTACTGATAATTTATCTAATATTTATTTTTGATTAATTATATTCTACGTAATATTTTCAATGCTATTTCGATAATTAATAGTTTCAATAAATGAAGTAGTGTTTTAAGCAAAAAGAAATGCAACTACTCTCAGTATCAGAGAATAAAAATTTGGAAACTACAACTTTAGAACGAAAAGAAGCAAACATAGCACCATCATTTTCTGCTCAACAACGTTTACAAATGATTGGTTCAATAACTCATTTAATGATGAGTTCTCAACTTCATCAAAAATATAAAATTGTAGACATCGTAGAGCGATTTGTCCCAGCTTTAATTCACAATCAATTTCGCTATTACGAAATTAATGGTAATCCCATTGGATTTGTAAATTGGGCATGGTTAAGCGATGAAGTTGAACAAAAGTTCATCACAGGAAAATATGTTTTACATCTTGATGAGTGGCTTGGTGGAAACAACTTATGGTTTCCCGAATTTGTTGCTCCCTTTGGTCATGCACGTTTGATTGTCAAAGACTTACGCACCAATATTTTACCTAAAGGAACACCAGCAAAGTCCTTCAAAATCCGTCCAGATGGTAGCTTGCGCTCTGTATCTCATTGGACAGTATAGGTTGCTAATTTTGTTTAAACATTTTGTTTCAATTCATTAACTCAATTAATTGGGAAATTTGTCATGGGAAAAGTAGTAGAAGCCGTCAATAACACCGTTAATCCATTCTATAAAAATGGTGATAGTGGGAACGATGATTTTACAATCTACGGCGCTGGTGAAGCTTATGGAAATGGAGGGAATGACTCCCTAAAAGCCTATGCACTTTACGTTAAGCTTGATGGTGGTTCTGGTAACGACACTATTAAATCTTACTCAGGTAGATCCGATCTTTACGGTGGTTCTGGTAACGATTACATCGAAGCTTGGGGGGTGTCTAACTATATAAATGGTGGCTCAGGTAATGACACCATTAAAGCCTATGCAGCTTCCAATGAAATTTATGCAGGCGAGGGCTACGACAAAATTTATGCCTATGGTGGCTATAACAAAATAGACGCTAATGATGACGGACTGGCTGACTATATCTATGCTCAAGGTGGTTACAACAATATAGATGCGGGTTGGGGAAATGACACCATCACTGCTTATGGTGGTTATAACGATATAGATGCAGGAAATGGCAATGACACCATCACTGCTTATGGTGGCTATAACAAGATTTATGCCCGTTCCGGTTCTGACACGATAAAAGCTTACGGTGGCGGTAACGAAATTGATGCTAATGATGACGGCAATGCTGACAATATCTACGCTGAAGGCGGCGCTAATATTATTGATGCGGGTTGGGGTAATGACACCATCACTGCTAAAGGCGGTTACAACGACATAGATGCCGGAAGTGGCAATGATACCATTACTGGCGAAGGTGGTTATAACAAAATTTATGCTCGTTCGGGCAATGATACCGTCACTGCTAAAGGTGGCTATAACAAAATTTATGCAGGCTCAGGTTACGACACAATCAAAGCCTACGGTGGCGGTAATGAAATTGATGCCAATGATGACGGACTTGCTGACAATATCTACGCTGAAGGTGGTGCTAACGTTATTTATGCAGGTTCGGGTAATGACACCATCACTGCTAAAGGTGGTGTTAACGTCATTGATGCCGGAAATGGCAACGATACCATCACTGCTGAAGGTGGTTATAACAAAATTTATGCCCGTTCCGGTTCTGACACAATCAAAGCCTACGGTGCTGGCAACGAAATTGATGCCAATGATGACGGACTTGCTGACAATATCTATGTTGAAGGCGTTGCTAATATTATTGATGCAGGTTGGGGTAATGACACCATCACTGCTAAAGGCGGTTACAACGATATAGATGCAGGAAATGGCAATGATATCATTACTGCTTATGGTGGCTATAACAAAATTTACGCCCGTTCCGGTTCTGACACAATTAAAGCTTACGGTGGCGGTAACGAAATTGATGCCAATGATGACGGCAATGCTGACAATATCTACGCTGAAGGCGGCGCTAACATTATTGATGCGGGTTGGGGTAATGACACCATTACTGCTAAAGGCGGTTACAACGATATAGATGCCGGAAATGGCAATGATACCATCACTGCGGAAGGTGGTTATAACAAAATTTACGCCCGTTCGGGTAATGATACCATCACTGCTAAAGGTGGCTATAACAAAATTTATGCAGGTTCTGGTTATGACACGATAAAAGCCTACGGTGGCGGTAACGAAATCGATGCCAATGATGACGGACTTGCTGACAATATCTACGCTGAAGGCGGCGCTAACGTTATTTATGCAGGTTCGGGTAATGACACCATCACTGCTAAAGGTGGTGTTAACGTCATTGATGCCGGAAACGGTAACGACACTATTACTGCTTACGGTGGCTATAACAAAATTTACGCCCGTTCAGGTTCTGATACGATAAAAGCCTACGGTGGCGGTAACGAAATTGATGCCAATGATGACGGCAATGCTGACAATATCTACGCTGAAGGTGGCGCTAACGTCATTTATGCAGGTTCGGGTAATGATACCATCACTGCTAAAGGCGGTGTTAACGTCATTGATGCCGGAAATGGCAACGATAACATCACTGCTGAAGGTGGTTATAACAAAATTTACGCCCGTTCCGGTTCTGACACGATAAAAGCCTACGGTGCTGGCAACGAAATTGATGCCAATGATGACGGACTTGCTGACAATATTTACGTTGAAGGCGTTGCTAACGTTATTAATGCTGGTTCTGGTAATGACGACATAGAAGCTTACGGTGGTGCTAATGTCATTGATGCTGGTAATGGTAACAATGTAATCGTTGCTTACGGTGGCGCTAACGTCATTAATACTGGTTCTGGTAACGACGACATAGAAGCTTACGGTGGTGCTAATGTCATTGATGCTGGTAATGGTAACAATGAAATCATTGCTGCGGGTCTTGCCAATGTAATTACTACAGGTTCGGGTACTGACACCATCATGGCGGCTGGTGGTGCTAACGTAATTCAATCCGGTTCAGGAGATGACACAGTTGTTGCTGGTGGCGGACTAAATGTCGTTCTCTCCGGTTCGGGAGATGACACAGTTATTACTAGTGGTGCTGCTAACGTTGTTTACGATTCTGGTGGTAACAACCAGATATATGGGCTTGCTCTTGGCAATGTGTTTGTCAAAACTGGTAGCGGTACTGACACTATGGCTGCTATTGGTGGAGCAAACGTTTTTGCCAAGATTGGTAGCGGTAACACCAATATGTATGCTGGTGGCGCTTACAATATCCTCACCAAAGTTAGCGATAGCTATGACCAAGACACGATGATTGCGATTGGTGAAGGAAATTTAGTCACCAAAGTAGGTCATGGTTCATCAACAATAGTTGGTGTTGGTTTATATAATGTTCTGACTTCCTGGGGTGATAGCAAAGACCTCATCGTTGGTGTTGGTCAAATCAATGCCTTGATTGGTGGCGGTGCAGATGATATCCTCATTGCTGCTGGTATGGGGAATATTGCTTTCGGTGATTCCCTGGGAATAGATTTGAATGGTTTTGGTTCCAATGAAACCAACACTGCTGGTAGTGATGCTAGAACCGATGAAGTTGATACTGGTGTCGATTGGGAAAATGCTGGTAATGTCGATACAACTGAGCAAGTCACCGGAAATGATGTGATTGTCACCCTTGGACAATACAACGCGGCTGTAGGTGATGCAGGTGCGGATATTGTTGTTGCTGGGGGAATGTACAACTTTGTTTATGGAGACAGTTTAAATCAAGGTTGGACTTTAGATTCGATTCAAATTCCTGGTCTTGACGATTTAACGCCAGATATTGATTGGGCGTATCTGGCTAGTTACATACCAGATGTTAATTTCCAAGTTCCCAGTATTGATTTTAATCTTTCCAATCTTAATTTCAATCTTCCCAGTATTAACTTAAGTTTTGCAGATTTCAATCTTCCAGACTTGAGTCTTTTGAATGTGGATATTCCAGATATTGATTGGGCAAGTTTATTCGATATTAGCTTCGGAACTTTGGATTTATCTATTCTAAATTTTAGTTTAGAGCAACTCCTGAATATCGATCTTGACCTTGATATTCCAGATTTCAGTTTTGACCTGGATTTTGATTTTAATCTTTCTGATTTTGACTTCTCTTTAGGCGACTTTGGATTTGGTTCGCTTTCTATTCCCGATATCTCTTTACCAAGCTTTACTTTACCTAGTTGGGAATTACCAAGTTTTACTATACCAGTAGTGGATCTTGATGTTCCGAGCCTGGGTATTCCTAATTTCACCATACCAAGTATTTCTCTACCTAGTTTTTCCCTTCCCGATTTCTCGAATTTTTCTCTACCAGATATTGATATATCCATACCTGGTTTATCTTTTCCCAATTTTGATTTGTCTCGATTCAACTTTGATTTTTACAACAATAACGGCGACATTCTGGTTGCAGCAGGTAAACTGAATGTTGTTGGTGGTGCATTGGGAGATGACATCATTGTTAGTGCTGGTCAAAGTAATGTCATGTTTGGCGGTGCTGGTAATGACTTAATGTTTGGTGCTGGTCAAACTAATCTTGTCTTGGGTGACGAAGGTAATGACTTAATCTTAAATGCTGGGAAATCGAACTATATTCTTAGCGGTAGCGATGACGATACTATCCTCGTTGCTGGACAAACTAACGTTGTGCTGGCTGGTAGCGGCAATGATATTGTGTTCTCTCTTGGTAAAAGCAATAATATTCTCGCTCAAGAGGGCGATGATATTGTTATCGGTTTAGGTGAAAGTAACCGAGTTAGCGGTGGTGATGGCAATGACGTATTACTAGCTGGTGGTAAGTCGAATATCTTCCTGGGTGGGGCTGGCGATGACATTATCGTTGGTATTGGTCAAAACAATACCATATTTGGCGATCGCGGCAATGACTGGATGATTGCAGCAGGAAGTAATAACAAGTTCCTCGATTTCTTTGGCGATAATACAGTTATTAGCGTTGGTTCCAGCAATACTATCTATACCTTTGAAGGCGATGATGTTATCTTTGCTGGCGGTAAGAAAAATTCTGTGAGTACTGGTGACGGTGATGATGTGATTGTTGCCATTAGCCAAACTAACAGTCTCAGTGGTGGTTATGGTAGCGACTTAATTGTTGCTGGGGGACAAAACAACTATGTCTATGGAGAAGGCTTACTAGATAGTTGGAATATAGACTCAGTTCAGCTTCCTAATGTTGACGACTTCATCCCAGATATCCCCGATTTTAATTTGGATTTGGAAGCCTTGCTCCCGGATATTAATTGGGATAGCTTGATAAATTTCAGCCTTGGTTCTCTAACTTTACCCAGCCTTCTGGGTCTTGACTTCAGTCTTGATATTTCAGATATCAATTTTGACCTAGACTTTGACTTTAATCTTGCTGATTTTGACTTCTCTTTAGATGACTTTGGATTTGGTTCTCTCTCAATTCCCAATGTTTCTTTGCCTAACTTTGAAATTCCAGATTTCAATTTAGCAGAAACATTCAACATTACGTTACCAAATCTTACTCTTCCTAGCTTTAATCTTCCTGATTTCTCCTCATTTAACTTATCTTTACCGGATTTCTCCTTACCAACTGTTTCTCTTGCCCAATTACCAACATTAAATTTACCAAATCTAAACTTACCTAGTTTTTCTTTACCTGACTGGTCAAATATCACTCTCGATTTGTCTAGATTCGACTTTGATTTTGGTCAGGATAACGGCGATATTCTGGTTGCAGCAGGTAAACTCAACGTTGTTAGCGGTGCCTTTGGAGATGATGTACTTGTGAGCGCCGGTCAGAATAATATCATCTTGGGTGGTGAAGGTAACGACTTAATATTAGGCGCTGGTAAAAACAATGCTGTACTCAGTGATGAGGGTAATGACTTAATATTCAGTGCTGGGAAATCTAACTACATTTTAAGCGGTAGCGACGACGATACTATCTTCGCTGCTGGAGAAACTAATATCATAGCTGCTGGTAGTGGCAATGACCTCATCATTTCCGTTGGGAAAACTAACAATATCCTCGCTCAAAGCGGTAACGATATTGTCATCGGTTTAGGTGAAAGTAACAGAATTAGCGGTGGTGATGGTGACGATATTTTACTTGCTGGTGGAAAGTCGAATATTTTCCTCGGTGGCGAAGGCAATGACACGATTTTTGGTGTCGGTCAAAGTAACATTGTCTTCGGTGGTAATGGCGATGACTGGATGCTTGCAGGTGGAAAATCCAACTACTTCATTGATTTCTACGGCAAAGAAACTATCGTTAGTATTGGTGAAGGAAACTACATTTACACCTTTGATGACGACGATACGATTTTCTCGAATGGCATCAAAAATAAAATTGATAGTGGCGATGGTAATGACACAATTACTACCAACGACATTTACAGTAAAGTCAATGCTGGTAGTGGCAATGACTTAATTTCTGCTGGTGGTTATTACAATACCTTTGATGCTGGCGACGGTGACGATGTTATTATCAGTGATGGCGAATACAATACTATCGCAGGTGGAAGTGGTAATGATTTATTCTTAGCTGGCGGTAATAATAACACCTTCATTGGTGGTGCTGGCGATGATACCTACGCCTTTGATAATTGGAATTTTGAGAGTTATTTCAGCAGTGGACTTATTGCTTACGTTGACAACCAAGGTGATGATTTAACAACTGATACTTTGTTGTTTGGCACTACATTCAGTGCAGATAGTATCATTTTTAAACAGTCTGAAACTGACAGTTTAGCTTTAGAAGTTAACATTCTCAATGCTAACCAAACAATAGTTCTACAAAACTGGTTTGCAGATGAAAGTCAACGTATTGATACCTTCCAATTTAGCGACGGTGTTAGCTTACAGCAGAATGAAGTTCAAGGGCTAGTTGAAGCTTTAAATTATCAAGTTGATAATACTGAAGCTAATGATTTTACACTTTATCAAGAATCAGAATCGGCTAAGTTTTATCTGTGGGGTCAAAATAGTATTTTTGACAGCACCCAATCAACTTATGTCATCACCCACGGCTGGCAAAGTAATGGAGTAACAGATAGTGACTTTGCAGATTTAGCTGAATCTATTGCAAAATACAATCCAAACGCCAATATATTCTTCACCGATTGGACAGATTTAGCTGGTAACTACAACTACAAGGCATCAGCTGATGACACAGCTATCATTGGTCTACAGTTAGGAGAATTCCTGAAGAATTTAGGTGTTGATTTTCAGAATACTACTCTTATCGGTCACAGTTTAGGCGCTCATGTTAGTGGGATTGCCACAGACACTTATGATAGTTTAACTGGCAATGCACTCAATACAGTAATAGCTCTTGACCCAGCCGGGCCAATGTTTGAGTATGGATTGAAACAAGAATCAGAACGATTAGACGCTAGTGATGCTAGCCGTGTTGTTGCTCTACATTCTAGCAGTGTTCTCGGTTACGATGATGCGATCGCTGGCTTAGATGTGTACTTAAATTGGGATGATTCATTCCAACCTGGTCAGTCAAGTTTTATTGGCAATCATACTTACCCAATTGAGTTGTTAGCTAACCTTTACCAAGGTAGTTCTTATACTCAGAATAATAATTCTGTATTTGAACTCAATGATTTATTCGCCTTGGAAGGTAGTCAGTATATTAGCACTACGGCAGCTAATAATACTTTGCTAGCTTAATGACGAAAACAACTAATAAATCATCTACCTAACATTTATCTGTATTGGCACGCTTAAGTCTCAAGCGTGTTTTTTTGCTTAGAGGGTGACAAGGCACCTCTAAGCTATGCAGGACAAAATTTTGAAAAGATGGTGAAGACAAAAAATAGGGAGCATTTTTGTGGCTCCCTTAGTAAGGCACTTTTCATATTGGCAGATGAGAGTTGGTGATTCTTCTCTCAGCTTCTGCTAACTGGGGGGCTGTGTTCAATCACACCTCCCATTTTTTTCCTTTCAATTAGCTATCTAGTCTAAACTCCAGTACTTAGTTTGGGCTTTCAGTATTGAGGATGCTTTGTGAGTTTACGGAAACACGCGGACAACAAATAAGTTCTTTTTTATACGAAAACAGTAAGATTTTGCTATTAAATAGAAAAGTTATCAACTGGAGTTTGGACTAAAAAGCTAGAGAAAAGCAGTCAGCAGTAACACTGACTGCCGTAAAGTCAATGAAAGTAATCAATAAATCATTGACGTGATGATCCTGACACAACTAGAAAAATTCCGCCAAGGTATCTACGATAGTTTGGGGAAGGCCAAAGATGCAGTATTTGAATTGATGGATGCAGTATTGACAAGTCCGAGTATCCCATCATTTGTAAGCTTGTCACAAAGCCCAGTATTTCGACGGCAATGGTCGAGCATTTATGCAGCACTACATGATAGTCGTCCACCGAAAATGTTGCTGATGAAGCTACTGGTACAGGAGGTAGAGACGGATGAACAGCCATTTCTAGCAGGAGATCATAGCTTTTGGGCAAGACCAGAAGCGAAGACACTAAAAGAAAGAACTTTTCATGGGGATAGAGGGGGGAGCATAGGCATCGGACAAAGTTACAGTACGTTAGCGTGGATACCAGAGGCGGATGGGAGTTGGGCATTACCGTTGAAACATGAACGGATAACCACCTTTGAAACGCCAACGAGTAAAGCCGCATTCCAACTAAAACTTGTCACCCGTGAGTTAGGCACTAGACCACTTGCAGCTTATGACCGAGGCTACGGCAACGCCAAATTTGTCCAAGCCACGGAGGAGATTAACGCAGACCTATTATTGCGTTTAGCATCTAACCGATGTGTATGGGGTACACCCGGTACTTATAAAGGACGAGGCGCACCATGTAAACATGGTCACAAGTTTAAGCTCAATGACCCCCAAACTTGGCCAGAGGCAACTGAAACTCTGGAAGTTGAAGACCCGAAAGTTGGTCGAGTGAAAGTAATGCGTTGGAGTGGATTTCATTTCCTTCAGTCCCCAAACCGGGCAATGGAAATCATTCGCGTCGAGGTACTCCAACCAGTAGGACGTAATCGGAAGTTTCAACCTTTATGGCTAGCTTGGTTGGGTCAGACAATGCCTCCATTAGAGAATCTCTGGCAAAAATACCTATGCCGCTTTGCTTTAGAGCATTGGTATCGATTTGCCAAGCAGAGGTTATATTGGACACAGCCTCAATTGAGTTCTACTCGGGCCGCAGAGCGATGGAGTGACTTGATGCCCCTGCTAACTTGGCAACTCTGGTTCGCAAGAGTTGCCTGTATTGATTCCCCCTTGCCCTGGCAATCGACTCAGGATAAACTGTCTCCAGGACGTGTAGCACAAGCCTTTCCTCTAATTTTAGCCACTATTGGCACTCCTGCTCAACCCCCGAAAACTCAAGGGTTATCACCTGGGCGTGCCCAAGGGCATCAGCCACCTCAACGTCCCCGTTATCTCACTGTCAAAAAACACGCATCTAAAAAACCTAAAACCGAAGAATCACTTAAGAACGCTAATCTAACTGCTGCTTAGTTTCTGCTTCTTTTTTAACGATTCCACTTAACTCAGCCTCTAACAAAGCTGGGTAACTTTCTTTTGCCTTCTCTTCATTCCTGCTAAATGCAGATTAGTCCAAACTCAAGATCTAATGGCAGCACCACTTCACTCAAATTACTGAGAAAATGTGCCTGACAACGTTGATGTGGTGCATCTGGCCAACTTGAATTCATCGCAGTAATAATTGCTGATTCTCCATCTGACAAGGTTGCCAGCACTTTGTACGCTAAATCCTTGAATGGTTGCAGCCACTCAATTAACCCTTGTGCTTGTGCCTGTGGCAACTGAATTGCACTGACTGGTGTACCACTTAATACTTCATGTAATACGTATAACAAAGTCCCGTGACCCTCTGGCTGTAAAGCATCAATTGCCCAAATCAAACCATCATGTTCAGCGGCTGTAGCAGCTAATTTCTCCGGCGTATGTGCCATCGTCCCACCCAACAGTGCCAAAAATTGACGGTATAATTTACCCACGTTACTCTCATTAATTTCCACGCCACGCTGGTTTAATGAACGCCGAATTTCTGCCAACTGTTGATGCTCATGTTCATGTTGCCAACCAATAAATGCCAGTACATCTAAACCATAAGTACTTTGAGGTAAACTATACTTTAATACACCGCCAGCTAAGTAGTGCTGACCAAAATATTCACATTCTGAGTTGGCACATTTTTTCCCCTTGCCTGCCACAAACACTGCCCCCTCTAGAGTTTGAATTGTTTTACCCATGTGCCAAGATGGAAGACTAACTAATGTGGTGTCGCAATGTATACACGAATTTAACTCACATTTCACAATTATTCGTTTGGCATCCGGGAAATGTCTTTGTGGGCGGTGGCGAGGTAACTTTACTATCACGGAGGAATGGCTGCTGCTATATGTTTTTTCAGCTTACCTGCAAACAACACCAATTAGATAGCTAGGGCAAAGCAGCTGGTGGCGCGGCAGATTGCGGTGTTGGCGAATGTGTTGATGGTGCTGTAGGGGTGTGGGACGGTACAATGCTCAACGTTGTTGACTAGCTGTTTCTGAAGCTCTGCGCCAACAAAAACATCGCCTTTATCATGTCATGATCCAGTTGGTAAATACAAGCTTTGGTCAAGCAACGTACAAAACTTCTTTTATGCTAACCTTGTCATCCTAGAAAATGCTTAAAGAGCATATTACCAAACGCCTTTCTAAATTGAAAGCTAGAAATTTCAGGTTTCGCACCCTCAATGACATCAATATTAGTACAGTGACAAATAGAAACTCGCTGTTTTTTTATAAAAAGTATGAGTTTTTGTATGAGCTTTTATATGAGTTTTGGATATTGCAGATATCGGTTTTTTGTGTAAAAGCTATTCAACTTACGATTAAATTACAACTGAGAATGTTGACAAAAAAACTGTATCAATGATGTCTGTTTAGACAGCACACCAATGTTCAAGCCTGTTGATAACTGTGTGGAACGTACCTCTTGTAGGCTAATGCGCTCACCCTTTGTTATGGTGATGGTAGCTAAGAGTTCAGGAGTCAGAAGAATTGAACTAGACCATAAATGGAATAGCATTCTTGTTGGTAAACTTTCTTAAAAAAAATGCATATTATGTTATCTTAATAAACATTAATATGTTTTAATTAGGCAAATAACATAATATTTAGCATCTAAGAACTTTTCAAATATTTTTTTAAATATAAAGTACTTCTATTTATTAAATTTAGCTTGCGTAAAACCTAATTATAAATTAATCTACTTTTAGAGTGTTGTTTCCTAACCTAAGTCAATATTGATATTTAATAGTGCCGCTTACTGTATTATCTGAGGTATTAAATCATGAAGCTATATGCTTTTGACTTTAATATACATAATGCTTGCTATTGCCAATTACAATATATAGTCTGACTTGAACATACACATTACAAAATTTCAATGACTTTAATCATTTATTAAATACGCAACTAACTGGATTTTAGTATCATCATAACGACGTATCTTAAATGAAGATTAAATGAAGATAAATCAACCGTCCCGTCTTCTTATATAATTCTTTATATAATCAATTTTTAAATGATTTTCAAGTAGATTCTCACAGCAAATAAGTTTTTAAACTGGGACTACAATTTACTAAAAAATTCAAAATATTGCTCAAATACATTTATATTTTTTTTGTAGAAAGACACTTATGTACAAAATAACTTTAGAATGGATTGAAAATGGTCGTCAGCGTTCAGAAATAATTTCTTCAGAAGATAATTTAAAAGAAAAAGGAAAGATTTCTATTGGTAGGGATAAAAATCAATGTGATATCATCTTGCCTATAAGTGAGAAGAGTATCTCTCGCTTGCACGCAATAATGTTTTACGACTTTCATAATAATTGCTTTTTTATCAAAAACTCAACGTCTAATAGACCTCAACCAAATCCTGTAATTGTTGATGGGAGGAAAATTATTTATGAACAAATAGGTGTTTATTCAGGAAGTCTAATTCAACTAGGTAAAATTTCTTTAAAAATTAAACAAATTGAAATCATTCAATCTCAACAGTCGTATGGAGTTAGATGTTTAAATGGTCATCAAATTCCTTACAAATATATAGGAGACTTCTGTCCTCATTGTGGTTTTTCTTTACAAGCAGTTGAAACAACTTTGTTATCTGATGACAACTAACATATTTAACCTGAGTTGGGGATAACCTAGAACGTTGATTTTGTAGTTAGTTTTAAAAGCGTGAAAGCCTTATTCTCTCGTCCAAATAATCAAAGTTGAGTTCTTAACCCGAACTAACGTTAGTTGGTTTACAGTCCCAATTATGGAAATATTACTAACCTGGGAAGATCCTGGTAATCAAGAACTGCAAAAGCATTCTTCTACTATTCCTTTGGGGATAGGACGAGAACTTGCACGTATACCTGATATTTATGAAAATCAATCTTTAAAAAAAGTCGTTTTAAAAAGCAGGGAGATTTCTAGTTTTCATGCCTTGATCTATTTTGTTAACGGTCAGTTAACTATTAAAGACATAAGTACCAATGGTACAAGGGTCAATGGGAATCTATTACATAAGTCTAGTTGCCCTCTGAATACTGGAGATGCCCTGCAAATCGGGCCATTTCAGATCAGTGTAAGTTTGACAAACGAGATTGATGGTACAGAAATCCTCAATCAACCTCCAACTATATTAGATCTAGAAACCGAAGTCACTAATTTTAGTCAACAAGCAGTAGATGAATCTCCGCCTTCAACTATTGCCTTTAACCTAGAAACCGACCAACCAGATCCCAAAGCAGAGCCATTCAAACCTACGTATTTAGCTTCTTTTCCTCCACGGGAATTTATTGCGTCAGAGTTTGTAGATATGCAATCTCTTTATGCCACAGGAGAACCCGTTCAAGAGCAAGAGTATGTTGCTTTGGGAGGGGGTATAGGTAGTTTTGCATGGGTGGATCACATCAGAATTTATGGAGTAAAGCCAGATAAAATTACTGTTCTTGGTTTAGAACAAAAACCATACGGACGTTATCAGCGTCTTTGTCAAAACTCTCAAATTCCTCCCTATGAAAGATTACGTTCTGGTTCTGATTCTTGCCCAGATAATCTGTGGGGTTGGCCTGGTTATGCTTGGCGAGAAGCTTGGCAAGAAATCTTTTCTGGTGAAGTAGGTTCTGCATTAAAGCGTCTGTGGCAGGTTTTTTCAGAGCCATTGCTTGCAGATACTTATACTCCTTTATCTGGAAGAGTATTTGAATCTATTGACCGAGAAGCCGAACGTATTGGTTGGTCGAAAATGCTGAAATACGGTCGTATCCGGGCTATTCGTAAAACAACAGATGGTCGTTATGCGATCGCCTATTCTGTGCCTCAAGCCTCGGAGCGATCGCATGGATATTTAGTCGGTCGTTATGTGCATATTGCCACAGGATATCCTGCTATTAAGTTTTTGCCTGATTTGCAAAAATACCGCCAAGATACTGGCGATTCTAAATCTGTAGTTAATGCTTACGAACAACATGAGCATATCTACAAACAATTAGAAAATCGGGGTGGTACGGTAATTATTCGCGGTAGAGGGATTGTTTCATCTCGAATTATCCAAACAATTTGGGAAGCCAGACGCAAGAATCGTCAAATAAAAGTTATCCATGTAATGCGTACCCCCGTCAAAGAAGGTTATAAGTTTGGTTCGGCTCAACGTAAAGTTGAGAATAACTGGGAATTTCAACCTTATAACTGGCCGAAAGCCACATGGGGGGGTGACATGCGTTCTATGTTAGAAGCAGCTTCCCCTGCCAAACGTTATGAATTACTTAAAGATTGGGGTGGAACTACGACAGCAGACCGTACAGATTGGAAAAAAATTATTCAAGAAGGTTTAGATGCTGGGTGGTACACCATTGAGTTTGGGCAAGTAGAAAAGGTAGAACGTAACCATGAAGGAAAACCTATTTCTTTTATCAGAAATCAAGAAGGATTGTTAGAGGTAGCAGCAGATTTCATTATTGACTCTACAGGGTTGGAAGCTAAACCCGAAAATAATCCTTTATTTGCGGATTTGATTAACCGCTATAACTTGTCTTTGTCTCCTTATGGTGGTTTGCAAGCTGCTAAAGATTTTGAAATGAAAGAAATGCGAAATATGCGCGGCAGAATGTATGTTTCCGGGGTTTTAACTTTGGGCGGCCCTTATGCTGCAATTGATACATTTTTAGGCTTGCAATATGCGGCTCAAAGAGCAGCGGATGCTTTAGTTGCTGCAAAAGCTCCAGATATACATTATCTAAATGGTTTAGGTTCTTTATGGCAATGGATTAAATGGGCAACCAATCAACAACCATGAATCAATTCGCAATTCGCAATTCGCAATTCGCAATTAAATCAAGCCACTCACAAGGGGAGCATCCCAATTTTGTCAAAAGACACCGAACTGGCACAAAAACCCTGTACAAACCTCTTTCCTTTGCGTTCTTTGCGGTTCGTTATTTCATTCTCTACCTAAGTCCAAATACCGGATAAAAATAAACTTGCACATTTGGGATGCTCCCCTCACAAGGGGCGTTAGCGAACCGACAGGAAGTACGGTTTTAAACCTAATTTTTTGATAACAGGATTTACGCAAAATTATGGAAAAACGAACCACAAAGGACACTAAGGACACGAAGTTAAGAGGGTTTCAAAGAGTTCTTGCGTAAGTCCTAAATAAATTTGGCTGGAATTTCAATCAGTTCACATTCTTTCATTCATTTTAATCCGCAAAGTTATAGAAGAGGGGCATGACACCTACATTAATTGGACGCTGGCAATCTCGGATTTTTCTTTTAGCAACTATTGGGGTTTTATTTTCCTTACCTTTTGCTTTAAAAAATGGATTACAACAAGTTGAATGGATTTACTTTTGGGTTCTGTTTTACATTGGGCTTTTTGGTTTAGTTTGGGATGTTATTTATAACTATTTACAAAAGTTTTTTTGGGATCATGATTGGCCTAGTGTTTTGCAATTTTTGGCAGCAATTGTTGAAGGTGTTTTTTTGGCATTGGTAATAAATTTAATTGGATTACCTAATATTCCCCAAAAGCAATTTTCTCTACCAATTTATATTTTTCATTACAGTGTTGTTTGGTTTGCATTCTATTGTGCTTCTTGGGTAGTTATGCGCTTGTTATTTCCTAGAGCGCGGTTTCGAGGTGGTGCGTGGATAGGTAGATGGAGTCGTAGTAGTTAGTAATTAAATTTAAGAGGTTGTTTTAAAAGTGATTTGCTGTGATTTTAATCAAATTTTTATCCCCCTTAATCCCCCCTTGGAAAGGGGGGAGACAAGAAAATCCTGTTCCCTCCCCTTTATAAGGGGAGGGTTAGGGTGGGGTAATTCAATAACTTCTATGTACACCGTAGCCTTTCCAAGGCGAGGGTTAGAGAGGGGTAAAAAAATATTTGATACATCAATTATGACTTTTCAAACATCCTCTAATACAAATGGGTGAAAAGAGTTATGAAACTAATATCTAAAATCAGCTTTCTGGGGATTGTTTTGTTATTTGCGTCTTTGTTGGATTCGACTTCGCTTGCAGCAGTCAATTCATCGGAAAATGTTGATAATACTACGTTGTTAGCAGGTAAAGGTACGTCTAGTTATGACAGTTTGATGCGACAGGGTTATGCTGCTGCCAGACGTAGAAACTATACTGCCGCTAGGAATTATTTTCAGCAAGCATTAGGCCATCGCCCTGGAGATAAGTATGCCACAAGAGCCATAGCCAATATGAATCGCTACCTCGCTCGTCGTAACAGTTCTCGTATTGCCTACAGCAGGACAAGAACAGGTAGAAGAGCTGTTGGTGGAACGCGGGGAGGTTGTTTTGATGTTGAGAGCGAACAAGCTCGTCAATTGATTATTCCTTTAATACCGTCAGATGCAGATGGTGTAACTACAACTGCTGAGTATCCTAGTTTCTTGTTTTATGTTCCCCAAATCCCTAAAGTAACATCATTGGAATTAGTTGTACGAGATGATAAGACATTTGAAAAATTACAGACAGTAGCCTTAACGCCAAACAAACAATCTGGGATTGTGAGAGCTAATTTAACTTCTCAAACAGGTAAGCCTTTAGCATTGAACAAAGAGTACACTTGGGTATTTTCTGTTATTTGCGGCAATAACAGTCGGGATACAGATTGGGCTTTAGAGGGCAAAGTGAAAAGAGTTCAGCCCAATGAAAATTTAAATCTTGATTTAGAAACTGCTGCACCGCAAGAACAGGTGGAAATTTATGTCGAAAATAAGTTATGGGAAAATGCTTTGAGAACTGTAGCCGATTTACGTCGCCAAAATCCTAACGATGCAGAAATTAAGCAATATTGGCAAGAGTTGTTGAAGTCGGTAGATTTTCAAAATGAAGTTATTCAAGCGCCTTTATTGCAGTAAGTAGATAAACGTGAGTTCGACAAACCTTACCCTCCTAAAAGGCCTCTGGTGTACACACAAATCTAATTACCCCCCTTAATCCCCCCTTGGAAAGAGGGGGGAAACTGAGAAATCTAGTTCCCTCCCCTTTCCAAGGGGAGGGTTAGGGTGGGGTAATTCCAGAACTGAGAGTAACTCATCAAACTCACGTTAAATAAGTAAAAAATTTCTGCAACACAACGTCTTCAATTTAAACAAGTTTTGATTCATTCACATTTAATCAATCGGGAGAAAACAGATATGATGACTCTAGAATTGTGGCAAGGCTCTTGTAAGGTAGGTTTGTTAGGTGTTTTAGCCCTCTGTAATACACTCGTTAGTACTCTTTGTGATTCAGCTTTGGCCCAAATTGTCCCTGATAGTACTCTAGGTAATGAGTCTTCTTTGGTAACGCCTAATGGTAATGTGCGCGGACTACCAGCAACGTTGATTGAAGGTGGGGCGACTAGAGGTGTAAATTTATTACAAAGTTTTTCTCAGTTTAATGTTGGTGATGCCCAACGGGTTTATTTTGCTAATCCTACCGGGATTGAAAATATTTTGACTCGCGTGACTGGGAATAATGCCTCGAATATTTTGGGGACGTTGGGTGTTAATGGTAACGCTAATTTGTTTTTACTCAACCCTAACGGAATTGTTTTTGGGCCAAATGCAAGTTTAGATGTTGCGGGTTCGTTTTTAGCTACAACCGCAGATAGTTTTGTGTTTGAGAGTGGTTTAGAGTTTAGTGCCAAGAATCCACAAGCTGCACCTTTGTTAAGTGTTAGCGTAACTCCTGGGTTGCAGTTTGGTGCAAATCCAGGGGATATTAGGAGTGTTGCTAATCCTGATCCTAATAATGCTAATTTAACTGTCGGAAAAAATTTGACGCTAGCTGGTGGAAATCTTGATTTGCAAAGAGGGTTGCAAACAAGTGAAGGTGATATCAGTTTTACTGCAAGTGGAGAATTTTCTCTGAAAGGAAACCAAATTCTTAGCTTTACTAATTCTACAAAGGGAGGTGATATAAATATTACAGCTAAGTCAGTCTCCTTAGAAGGCGGTGCTATACTAGCAACGAGAGCATCTGAAAAAGGAGATGCTGGTAATGTTAATATTAACGCTCAAAACCTAACAATTACTAGTGGTTCTCAGGTACTGTCTCAAACTTTCGGTGCAGGAAATGCTGGAACAATAGAAGTCAAAGTAGATAATGACGTAAATGTTACAAACGGTGCTCTACTGGGCTCGGATACTTCTGGAAGTGGTAATGCAGGGAAAGTTAGCATTACTGCTAAAGGTGCTGTTACTTTTGATGGGTTATATCGTGATCAAGACGGTAATCCTATAATTCAAAATGGTTTAACTAGCTTTTTACCTACTGGGGCAGGAAGTCAAGTTGGCAATGCGCAATTCGGAATACCTGGCTTTGGACAGGGTGGAGATATTGAAATCAATGCCCGATCGCTCGATTTAAAAAATGGTGCAGTTCTATCCGGCATCACTTATGGAGGAGAATCTTTTAACCCAGACGGGACGCGTATTTATAAGAATGCAGGTAATATTACAGTCAAGGTAGATGATGATGTAAACCTGACAAACGGCGCTCAATTGCGCTCGGATGCTGTTGGAAGTAGTAATGCAGGGAAAATCAGCATTACTGCTAAAGGTACTGTTACTTTTGATGGTCTAAAGCCGGATCAAGACGGTAATCCCATAATTCAAAATGGTTCAATTACTGGAGCATCAAGTCAAGTTGGCAATCCGCAATCCGGAATACCTAGTTTTGGACAAGGAAAAGATATTGAAATCAATGCCCGATCGCTCGATTTAAAAAATGGTGCAGCTTTATCCAGCATTACTTATGGAGAAATATCCTATAACCCAGACGGGACGCTTATCTATAATAATGCAGGTAATATTACAGTCAAGGTAGATGATGATGTAAACCTGACAAACCGCGCTCAAATCAATAGCAGCACTCTTGGTTACGGTGATGCAGGAAGTATAAAAATCGATGCTAAAGGCGGCAAAGTCTTTTTAGATAATCTTAGTTTTATATCCAGTGAGGTTGGCAATCAGCAATCCAGAATATCTGGTTATGGACAAGGTGGAGAGATTAAAATCAACGCCCGATCGCTCGATTTAAAAAATGGTGCATTTTTCTCCAACATTACTTTTGGAGGAATATCCTATAACCCAGACGGGACGCTTATCTATAATAATGCAGGTGATGTTATCGTTAATGTAGATGATGATTTAAACGTGACAAACGGCTCTCAACTGCGCTCGGATACTTATGGAATTGGTAATGCAGGGAAAATCAGCATTACTGCTAAAGGTACTGTTACATTTGATGGGTCTAAAGTTAATAGTGGTACTTTTGGTTTTGGAAAAGGTGGAAATATTGACATCACAACTAGTTCACTTTATTTAGATAATGGAGTGAAACTATATACCCTAACATCTGGTCTTGCATTAACAAATCAACAAGGTGAGATAACTTTAGCTGATGCAGGCAAAATAACAGTCAACGTCACCGATAAACTAAAAATTTTAGGTGGTTCTCAACTACGCAGTGATACATTTGGGCAGGGTAATGCAGGAGATATAACTGTTAGTGCAAGAGAATTTTCCCTAACTAGTGGCGCTCAAATAAGTAACATTACTGTTGGAAATGGTAATCCAGGGAACATTACTATCGAAGCAAAAAATGGTACAGTGCTTCTTGATAACGCTAACATCTTCAGCACTATAGATAGTGGGGCAAATAGCATTAGTGGCGAGGTAAGTAAGATTAGCATTAATGCAGGCTCGCTTGAGCTAAAAAATAATGCTCAAATACAAACTGTAGTTCGTGGAGCTACTCGTAACAGTCAGGGTATATTAATTCCAGCAGGAAACGGTAATGCTGGAACAATAGATATTAATGTTAGCAATGCAGTAACTCTTGATGATGTTGGGACTGCAATTACTAGTATATTAGATCAGGAGACTACAGGTACAGGTGGAGATATTAATATTGAAGCGCGATCACTTTCCTTGAAAAAAGGAGCGCAGATTAATGCTAGTACTCGTGGTCAAGGAAGTGCTGGTTCAATTACTGTAAAAGCGATTGATGATGTATCTCTCACAGGTAATGGAACTGGTATTTTTAGTACAGCAGAAGAAACATCTCAAGGTTTGGCAGGTAATATCGATATTGACCCCAAACGAGTTTTTATTGGCAATGGTGCTGAAATAAAAGTAGACAGCAATAGTACATGGAAGCCAGAACCAAATAGCAATGTGAAAGCAGGTAGCATCACTCTAGTAGGCGATCAACTTATCCTCAACAATGGAAAAATTACTGCTGAAACAAGCACTGTTGATGGCGGTAACATTATATTGACTGTGCCGAAAGTACTGGTGATGCTGAATAGTAGTCAAATAACAACTTCCGCAGTTGGAAATGGCGGTCAAATACTTATAAATGAAAAAAACAATCGTCAAGGTATTCTTGTTACTGTCCCTTCACAAAATAATGATATTAGAGCTAATGCTTTTGGCAATGATACAGAAGGTGGTAGGATTGAAGTCAATACTTTAAGTGTAATTGGTTTTGAAAAAGAAGATACCGGGGTATTTGACAATCAAAGCCAGAGTGAGATAAGTGCTAAAGCAAACTCTGGCATAGATGGCACAGTATCAGTTAACTCTCCTGATGTAGACCCAGCAAGTGGTATCACTACCTTACCCGTAGATGTAGTTGACCCTTCCAACCAAATCGACCAAGGCTGTGCCGCTTTTGACGAAGATACTGCTGGCGAATTTAAAGTTACCGGACGCGGTGGTTTACCTCCCAGTCCCGACCAACCCCTCAGCAGCGATGCAGTATGGGAAGATACGCGCACCACAGCAACTAATCCCCAAAATTTAAGAGCCAATACTACAGCCAAAACACCAAAAGCAGAAGCTAAAAAAATTATCCCTGCGACTGGTTGGGTATTTAAAGAAAATGGCGAAGTGACGCTAATTTCCAGTACATCCAAAGCTACTGCGGAAAAGTTGGGGTCTGCTCCGCAATCATGTCCTGTTCGTTAAATGTCGCTTATCAGTAGTTGTATTTACAGTTTTTTGATCACGCAAAGGCGCAAAGACGCAAAGAAGAGCGCAGAAAGACTTTTGCAAGAGATCTAATACATGAAAACTGTTGTAACAAGTACGATACGGCTACTGATAATTAATATTTTTGTCTCTGCAAGCTTTGCTGTATCTAAGTTTTTGAATAACGAAACACATAAATAACGATTTAATTTTCAACAAATAATAAAGATGAGTATTACTCGTTACCCTTTTTGTCTTAGCCTACTCGCTTTGACTTTCGTACTGCTGAATACTAACTCAGTCAACGCACAAACTACTCCCGATGCGCCTGGCTCAGATATTCAACGAGGAGTACAACCAACTCCCCCTACTCCGGTTCCAGAAACACTTCCTCCTGTAGAAGATTTATTTCCATCTCCAGTAATTCCCTCTACTCCAGAAAATATAGAAGTTTTACCGACTCAACTGCAAGGAACAATTAAAGTTAAAAGTTTTCAGGTAGAAGATAGCACTGTCTTTAGTCAAGAACAATTAGCAAAAGTAACTGAAAAATTTACTGGTGAAGAAATTACCTTTGCCCAACTTCTCCAAGCTGCGGATGCTATCACTAAACTTTATCTTGATGCTGGTTATATTACCTCTGGTGCTTATATTCCTGCCAATCAAACTTTTAACAAAGAAGGTAGTGTAGTCACAATTAAAGTAGTTGAAGGTAGCTTAGAAAGTATCAAAGTCAGCGGCACAAAACGATTGAATCCTAGTTACGTGCGTAGTCGTCTAGCTATTGCCACAGGTAAACCTCTCAACCAGAAAAAACTTCTAGAAGCCTTACAATTACTGCAACTCGACCCTTTACTAAAAAACATCTCGGCGGAGTTAGCAACAGGAACGTCTCCCGGTACTAGTATTTTAGAAGTAAAGGTGACAGAAGCAAAAACCCGTTCTGCTCAAATAAAACTTGATAACAACCGCGCACCTAGTATCGGTAGCTTTCAACGCCAAATTCAACTCAATGAAGCTAATCTTTTGGGGTTAGGAGATGGTTTAAGTGTTGCTTATGCTAATACCGATGGTAGCAACAGTTGGAATGTTAGCTATACTTTACCAATTAATCCCCGCAACGGGACTGTACGCATCGATTACAATAATTCGTCTACAAAAGTAATAGAAGAACCCTTCGATATTTTAGAGATTGAAGGCAGTTCTGAAGAATACAGTATCACCTACCGCCAACCGCTAATCCTAACTCCGACTACAGAATTTGCATTAGGAATCACAGCATCTCGTCGAGAAAGTGATATTGGTTTTTTAGAAGCAATAGCCGGAGTACGTTTACCTTATCCTTCTCCCGGTGCAGATGAAGATGGTAAGACAAAAGTATCCGCAGTGCGAGTGTTTCAAGATTGGACGCAGCGCAGTGATAAACAAGTAATTGCAGCTCGTTCTCAGTTCAGCTTGGGTATCAATGCTTTTGATGCCACCGTTAATAACAACGCACCCGATAGTGAATTTATCTCCTGGCGCGGACAAGCGCAATGGGTACGGCTGCTGGCTCCAGAAACCTTATTACTGGTGCGCGGAGATATCCAAATTGCAGATAGAGCGCTTCTACCTTCCGAACAAATTGGTATCGGCGGACAAAGCACAGTCCGGGGTTATCGTCAAGATTTTCTCTTAGCAGATAACGGTTTTTTAGCATCTGCGGAGTTGCGCTATCCAGTTTTGCGCGTTCCTCAAATCAATGGTTTGCTATCACTAACACCATTTGTTGACTTTGGTACTGCCTGGAATAATTCGCAAGCAGGTAGAACGCCTTTGAACAATGATACCATCGCTTCCACTGGATTAGGTCTTTTATGGCAGCAGAGCGATCGCTTTACAGCCCGTTTGGACTGGGGTATTCCTTTAATTTCTGTTGATTCTAGTAAAAACTCTTGGCAAGAAAATGGACTTTATTTTTCCATACTTTATACTCAACCGTTTTAAATATTAAACCTCTTGCAAAAGTCCTAATTTTCGCGTTCTTCTTTGCGCCTTTGCGCCTTTGCGTGAGCTTTTTAAACTATACTCAACAACGCCAAAATTATCCCGCAATTATATAACGCCTAAATCAACATCTAACATCCAAAATCTACAAACCAACGAAAAGCCATGTCTGCGATTATTCTTTTAACGACACTATCTCAAATCGCCAATCCCATATCTCTCGCAGCCAAGCCAGTTAACCAAATCAGCCCCCCAGCAATTGTTCGTCCACAAAACTCTAGCAATCAACAAGAACAATTAAACCAAGGCATCAAACTATACCAAGAAGAACAGTTTAGCGAAGCGGCTCGAATTTTCCAACAGGCAGCAACAGCATTTAAAACTGCTGGAGATGGACTAAACGAAGCTCTAACATTAAATTATCTTTCCTTAGCCAATCAACATTTAGGAAGATTATCCGATGCCCAAGCAGCAACTAACAGAAGTTTGGCGCTAGTGCAAAATCAAAACGGTTCCAAAGAGTATTTATCCGTCCGCGCTCAAGCTCTTAATACTCAAGGTAAACTGCAATTAGCCCAAGGAAAAGCACAACTAGCTTTGAAAACTTGGGAAGAAGCAACCAAAGTATATCAAAAAGCGGGCGATCAAGCAGGTGTGATTGGGAGTCAAATTAACCAAACCCAAGCCCTGCAAACATTAGGGTTTTACCGTCGCGCTCAAGATACTCTAGAAAATTTAGAGAACAACTTAAACCAACAGCCAAATTCTCTATTGAAAGTCAAAGGATTACTTAGTCTCGGTAATACTTGGCGTGTAGTTGGTAATACAGAGCAATCGCAGCAAGTTTTAGAACAAGCCCAGAAATTAGCCCAAGAATTGCGATCGCCACAAATAGTAGCGGAAACTTTGCTCAGTTTAGGAAATACTTACCAAGCTTTAGCAAATAACGAAACTAGACAAAACAATCAAGCAGAGGATTTTACTCAAAAAGCATTACAAACTTATAGTCAAGTCAGTGAAACTGCTGCTTCTCCTACGATCAAAATCCAAGCACAACTAAATAAATTACGTCTGTTAATAGATAAAAAACAGTTATCAGAAGTTCAAAAATTATGGGCTCAACTACCAACTGAGTTTGAGCAACTTCCACTTAGTCGCCAAAAAGTTTACGCACGGATAAATTTAGCCCAAAGCCTAATCAAGCTCAAACAAACAGATAATACAAATAATAAAGACACGCAAAAACTATCAGCAAATCCTTCTTGGTTACAAGTTGCTCAAATAGTCAAAGTAGGTGTCGAAGAAGCTAAAACATTAGAAGATAATCGCGCTCAAGCTTACGCTTTAGGAACTTTGGGTAGTTTATACGAAAAAACAGCCCAATTTTCCGAAGCCGAAAAACTTAGTGAACAAGCAGTTCAACTTGCCGAAGGTATTTCTGCCTCAGATATAGCTTATCGCTGGCGATGGCAGTTAGGACGTATCTACAAAGCTACGGGAAATTCCGCACAAGCCAAAGGTGCTTACAAGCAAGCAATAAATCATCTCAAATCTTTGCGTAATGACATAGCATCAATCAGCCGTGATGTGCAATTTTCTTTCCGAGAAGAAGTAGAGCCAGTTTATCGAGAATATGTCAATTTGCTTTTAGAAGGAAACCCCACTCCCCAAAATCTTGAGGCAGCAACAGAAGTAATTGATTCGCTGCAAGTAGCCGAATTAGATAACTTTTTTCGCCGAGCTTGTTTAAATGCCCAGCCTGTTAATATTAACAATATTGATCAGCAACAAAATACAGCTATTATCTATCCAGTCATATTACCCAACCGTTTAGCGGTAATTGTTTCCCTGCCGAGTCAATCTGCAAATAAATCCGAGCGCAGCTACAAATTAGAATTTCCCAAAGTCGATAATGCCGGTAATTTCGTTACTAAAGAAATACTAGAAAGCACAGTCGAGCAAGTAAGTCAAGAGATTTCCAGACCTAGTGGAGGTGATTTTTTAGCTGGTTTACAAAACTTGAACTCTTGGTTAATTGAACAACCGTTTCAATCTGATTTACAAAATGTGAAAAATCTGGCATTTATATTAGATGGTTCGCTCAGAAATATCCCGATGGCAACACTTTATGATGGAGAAAAATTTCTTGTAGAAAAGGATTATAATCTTGTCATTGTACCGGGTTTACAATTACTACCAACTACCGCACCTTTAACAGCAGAAAGATTAGAAAGACAAGCATTAGTAGCTGGACTAAGTAAATTATCCGAAGCAAGAAAGCAGGAGTATCAAGAAAAATTTGGTGTCAGCTTTAGCGATTTAAGTAATGTTGAGGATGAAGTCAAGCAAATTGCCGAAAAAGTTAAAGTTTCTAATCAGCAAAAGTTGCTGAACGATGATTTTAAAAAGTCAGCTGTTAGAAGGGCAGTTAAGTCTTCTGCTTTACCTGTAATCCACTTGGCAACACATGGTTTATTTAGTTCCCAAGCAGAAAGCACATTTATCATTACTTCCGATGGTGAGGTCAATGTTAATGAACTCAGATCTTTATTAAGAAACCGAGAAACAAATCAAACAGAAGTAATTGAACTACTTGTGCTTAGTGCTTGTCAAACAGCTAAAGGAGATGACAGAGCAGCTTTAGGAATTGCCGGAGTTGCGATTCAGTCTGGAGCGCGTAGCACCTTAGCAACTCTATGGAGTGTAACAGATGATGAAGCGGCAGATGTGATGGTTGATTTTTACAATAATTTAATTAATGAAAAAATGCCCAAAGCAGAAGCTCTACGTAAGGCTCAAGCAAATCTTCTCCAGACAAACAGACATCCTTATTATTGGGCCCCTTACGTTTTATTAGGTAATTGGCAATAACTAAAACAAGGTGAACTAAATGAGGAATTTATTTGCACTTCCTGCCATCGCTTCTAGCGTTGTCGTTACAATTTTATTATCTGGCTTGCAGCAACTTGGTATTCTCCAGCCTCTTGAATTGAGGGTGTTCGACCAAATGATGCAATTACGCACCAATTTAAAAGCAGATTCTCGCTTATTAATTGTTGAGGTAACTGAAGCGGACATTAAGAATTTAAAATTTCCTTTACCAGGAACAGTTCTGAATACTCTTTTAAATAAGTTAGAAGAATATGAACCACGAGTTATTGGTTTAGATATATTTCGTGATTTGCCAGTAGAACCCGGTCATACTAAGCTACTGGAACACTTAAAATTGAGTGATATTATCGTTCCTGTCTGCAAACAATCTAATGTTAATGAACCTGCAATACCTCCACCAGACGGAATTGAACCATTAAGAGTCGGATTTAGCGATATTGTAGAAGATCCCGATGGAGCAATTCGTCGTAATTTACTGTTGCACGAACCAGCAGCAAACGATCCTTGTGCTACTCCTTATTCTTTTAGTCTACAACTAGCACTTAAATATTTAGAAGTAGGAGGTATCCAACCACAATTTACGTCAAAACAAGAACTTAAGCTTGGTAATACCTTATTTAAACCTCTTAGAAGTAACTCAGGCGGTTATCAGAATGTAGATGATGGGGGTTATCAAATTCTACTTAACTATCGTTCCGGTAAAGAAATTGCTCAACGGGTGACTGTTACAGATGTCCTCTCGGATAAAGTAAATCCAGATTTGGTGAAAGACCGCATCGTTTTAATTGGTTCTACCGCAGTCAGCTTGAAGGATATTTTTAACACACCTTATAGCAGTGGCAAGTTAGACAACTCAGGGAAAATGCCAGGAGTCGTCATTCATGCCCATAGCGTTAGTCAAATTCTTAGTGCTGTTCTCAAACCTCAGCAACCTCTTTTTTGGTTTTTACCCCAATGGGCAGAAGTAGTGTGGATATTTGTGTGGAGTTTAGCTGGAGGACTCATCGCATCGCGCATTCAGCATCCAATGCCTTTAGGAATTGCCAGCGGAGTAGTTATAGCTGTTTTAATCGGCAGTAACTTTTTTATCTTTACTCAAGCCGGATGGATTCCTGTGGTATCTCCAGCATTCGGTTTGGTGCTGGGAGCAGGAAGTATGCTTGGTTATACGGCATATCAAAGCAAGCAAGAGCAAGAAGAAATTGCACAAAGAGTTCAGGAACAACAAGAAGCCATTGCACAGTTGCAAGCTCTTTTGCGTCAAGGTGAAAGTAGTTCAATTCCCACAACAGAGATAATTTATCCTGTTAATATTGGGCAAGAAATTCCGTTAAATACATTATTAAGCAATCGCTATAAAATTGCAGAGCATTTAGGTGGGGGAGGATTTAGTCGTACTTACTTAGCTCTAGATACTCAGCGTCCTGGTAATCCTCAGTGTGTTGTCAAACAATTAAAACCCGCTAATCAAGAGACACAATATTTAAAAGTTGTAAGACGTTTATTTAACACGGAAGCAGACATTTTAGAGGTTTTAGGCAAGCATCAGCAAATTCCCCAGTTGCTTGCTTATTTTGAAGAGAACCAGCAATTTTATCTCGTACAGGAATTTATTAAAGGATATCCTTTGAATAAAGAGATTTCTCCTGGTAAACGTCTTTCGGAACTTCAAGTTATAGAACTACTCAAAGATGTTTTGCAAGTCCTAAGCTTTGTTCACAGTTATAGTGTTATTCACCGAGATATCAAACCAAATAATTTAATTCGTCGAGAAGATGGACGTATTGTGCTAATTGACTTTGGTGCTGTAAAACTAATTCAACCTCAACGAGAAGATAACTATATAAACGAGATACAAGAAAATCAAACAATTGCAATTGTGACTCCTGGTTATGCACCTTCGGAGCAAACTAGCGGACAACCAAAACTTAACAGTGATATTTATGCTTTGGGAATAGTTGCAATTCAAGCTTTAACTGGTGTAGACCCCAGAAAATTCGGTAGAAATCCAAATACTGGTGAGTTGGTTGTACTAACTCAGGCAAATGGAATTTCTCAATATTGGCACGAATTAGCTCAAGTCAGTCATAAATTAATCACTATATTAGATAGAATGGTAAAGCTTGATTTCACCAAAAGATATCAATCGGTTACAGAGGTGTTAAAGAGTTTAGAAAGTTTAAAAACCTGATTATAAGTATAACTTGTAACTCATAATTACACGGAGTGGATCATAAAATTTATTAACTATGCTTCGTCTTCCACTGCGCCTAGTGCTTTGAGTGTTGCAATTTCGGCTGAGGTTAAGCCTTTAACGCCTGTGATGTTCATGCGTTCATAAGGGCGATCGCGAAGGGTTTTAACACAATTGCCTGTTTTGATATCCCAGAACTTAATTGTGCCATCACCACTGCTACTAGCAATAGTGTTACCATCTGGACTAAAAATAACTGAAGTGATCCACTGTGTATGTCCCTGTAAAATTTTTAAGCATTTACCACTGCTGACATCCCAAAGTCTTATAGTGTTATCAAAACCACCACTGGCAAGTATCTCATCATTTGGACTCAAGGCAATAGAGGGTACACCTATACTCTCATGCTGGAAAGTTTTTAAGCATTGCTCACTATTAAGATCCCATAACCTAATTGTTGCTTCATCACCGCTGCTGGCAAGGAAATGACCATCTGCGCTAAAGGCAATTGAACGAATCCAATTTGTGTGTCCTTTTAACGTTACTTTGCAGGAGCCAGTGTGAATATGCCATAATCTTACAGTTCGATCTAAACCACCACTGGCTAAGAATTGACCGTTTGGACTAAATGCAATTGAGATAACACTTTTAAGTGCTTGAAAAGTTTTAAAACACTCACCCGTCAAAGTGTTCCAGAGTTTCACCATCCCGTCACCACTACTGCTGGCAATCAATTTACAATCTGGACTGAAGACAACTGAACGAATCCAATCACTATGTCCTTGCATAACTTTTAGACACTCACCAGTATCGGGGTTCCACAACCTTACTGTTCTATCATGACCAGCACTAGCAATCATTTTACTGTCAGAACTAAAAGCTACTGAACGTATCAAGTCAGTTTGTTCTTGAGTAACTTTTAAGCATTTACCTGTACTAACATCCCATATTTTTACGACTTGATCGTGTCCACCGCTAATAAGACTCTGACCATCAGGACTAAAACTTATTGAACGTACAGCATTGTTATATCCCTGAAAAATTCTCAAACATTCTCCTGTATTCACATCCCAAAACCTAAATGTTTGATCTCTACTGCCACTAGCAAGAGTTTTGCCGTTTAAGCTAAAAGCCACTGCCCAAACTGAACTCGTATGTCCTAGTAAAATTTTCAGGCATTTTCCAGTATGAAGATTCCATAATTTCACCGTTTGATCTCCACCACCACTGGCAAGAGTCTGACCATCAGGACTAAAGGCAACTGAATTAATCCAAATATCATGTGCGTGTAAAGCTTTTAGGCATTCTCCAGTGCTGACATTCCATAACCTGATTGTTTGATCGGCACTGCCACTGGCAAGTATCTGATTATTTGGACTAAAAGCAACAGATTCTACATTATGTTTATGCGCGTGTAAAGCTTTTAGGCATTCTCCAGTGTTGACGTTCCATAACCTGATTGTTTGATCGCTGCTACCACTGGCAAGTATCTGATTATCTGGGCTAAAGCTGACAGAGAGAACAGTTTTTGTATGTCCTATTAGAGTTCTCAAACATTCTCCTGTATTCACATCCCAGAGCCTTACTATTTTGTGAGTACCACCACTAGCAAGAATTTTGCCATCTGGACTAAAAGTAACTGAACGCAACCAACTGTCATTTTCAGTTAATGTTTTTAAGCATTTACCGTTGTGAAGCTCCCAGATTTTTATTGTGTGATCATAACTACCAGTAGCAAGAATTTTCTCTGTGGGGCTGAAAGCAACTTACCATACTGCTGTGTGATGTCCTTTAAGAGTTAAAACTTCTTTTCCCGTTGCAACATCCCATAAGTGAACTATGCCATCTGATTCATGGCCTGTAGCTAAAAGGCTGGAATCTGAGTTAAATGCAATAGACAAAATAGAACCAAAAGTTTCAGCAAATATGGAATTTTTTAGATTAGCCTGTTCAAAATTGATATCACGTAAACTGGCATAAGTAAAATCGGCACTATTAATAACTACACCATTGAAATCTCTTGCTTCTAGTGCCCTCTTATCTAATTTCACGGCTAACGTTGCTGCATTTCCGCCAATCCAACCCACTTCATCTTCACTTTGACCTCGCGTACTTTCAACTGCATTAATAAGAGTCTCCTTCTGACCTAATATCGGCAAAAGTAACTCCATGACTGCTTTTGTGAGTGGTGTTTTACCAAAAGTCTCCCTCAACTTATCCAAAGGTTCGCTTATAAACTTTTTTAGTGGTGCGATCGCCATACTACGCCCAGTATCGTCTAATTGACGCGAAAAATAACCAGACCAAGTATACTCAACAGGTGCTGCACTGGTATCCAAACATGACTGTGCTTTGGCTAACTCTGTAAAATCGCTAGCCAACACCCCCAACTCTGCTGCGAATTTATATGCTACGAAAAACTCTAACAATGATCTATGCGCTGGAGTATAGTCACCATCAGCATTACGAATAAGCATTGTCTGCGTCATCATATCATAATGCCAGTGGTCTAAATCTTTCTCTTCTTGAACAGCAGAACCGAATAAGTAGCGAATACGCTCTGGGAACAGCCGATAATTCAGGCTCATTTGGTCAGTCGATAACATTTCCCAAGACAACTCGCACAAAAAGTACAATTTCTCCGCCAAAGACGTAAAAGTACGCTCCGCTTTTATATCGCGTTCCATCTTGCGCCGCACTGCATACAAGTAATACCAATTCACTAAAAGTATGATACAGATAAATTAGGAATAAATATGAACGGGTAAAAATGGTTGGAGTCACCAAAGTCGAAATAAAAGAATCAGTCCAACAGTTGCATGAACTGCTCGTCAAACAGAAAACAGCATCAAGCCGTGAACGAGTTCAAGCTTTGTATTTACTGAAAATGGGGCAAGTAAGAACGGTACAGGATGCAGCTTTTGTCGTAGGCAGAGAAAGAGTGACAGTGCAAAGATGGTTAAAAACATATACAGAGTCGGGAATAAACGGTCTATTGTCAACAAAAAAAAGTCCAGGGCGACCGCCAATTATTGATGGTTCGACCAAAGAACAACTTTTAAAAGAACTTGAACAGCCATTTGGATTTAAAAGCTATGAAGAAATCCGAACATGGTTGAAAGCGGTTCAAGGTGTGAGAGCGTCGTATAAAGTAGTACATGATACAGTACGCTATCGAATGAAAGCGAAGTTAAAAGTACCAAGAGCAGTAGGGATAAAACACAATGAAGAAGCAGAATTAGAATTTAAAAAAAACTGCCACAATACCTAGAAGTTATAAAAAAACACGTCATAGAGCCAAAAGATAAACATAAAGAAATTAGATACTGGTGTGGTGATGAAAGCCGTGTAGGATTAAAAACAGAATTAGGAAGACTGATCACGCTTTGTGGCATTAAACCTATTGGCATCATGCAATGGAAACGAGAAAATTTCTATTTATATGGTTTAGTAGAGCCGTTAACTGGTGAGTATTATATTTGGGAATTCTCTCATCTCAACACAGCTTGCTTCAATATCTTTTTAGAACAGTTTGCAGCTACGTATCCGGAAGATATACACATACTTCAATTAGACAATGGTGCTTTTCATTTAAGCCAGACTCTTAAAATTCCAGAAAATATTATTTTATTATTTCAACCTCCACATACTCCCCAAGTCAATCCCATTGAACGTTTATGGGAAGAAGTAAAAAGGAATTTAAGTTGGGAATGCTTTGCTAATTTGGACGAGTTAAGAACAGTTATTTGGCAACGTCTTGAGGAATTAAACACATCAATTGTTGCGAATATTACAGGTTGGGGTTTTATTCTGGATGCTTTATTTGTATCAGGCTTTTCGTGAAATGGTATAAACTCGTGACATATCCACGGGTTTACCTGCCTCAATATCTGGCAGTGCTTCTAAAATTAACTCTGTCATCACTGGACGACGGGCTAAATCTAATAATTGCGGATTGCCCATGACTTGTTCAACTGTGGTCGCTTGTGCTTGATATGATAAACAGGTACGAATTTGCTCGTCGTTAAATTTCTCCAGTTCTAACACTTCAAATTGAGGTGTTTCACCTGTCAACTGCTTAGTAGAAGCTTGCAGTTGAGCATTAAGCAATGCTCGTCCTTCTTTTGCCTCTGGGAAATGCTCAGTACGACAGGTGAGGATGACCTTAGCACCAGGAACTACCACCTTCGCCAATTCCCAGAAGTTGTTAATCATCTGCTGACGGTCAACTTTTGCTGCCATTTCGTCAAATCCATCGAAAATTAGCAGCAATTTACCCATTTGGTTAAGTTGGTCGAAGACTTCGCTATTCAAACGAATATTGTGTTGGGTAAAAAAGAAACCTGCTAAAACGTTCTCGACATTTATGGCTTTGGCAAAGTCTCGCAAGGTAATTAATAAGGGCAAACGGGGACGTTCCACACCTCGTTTTTGAGCATCTTTGTATCTCTGCAATGCTACCCAAGCATAGTGAAAAGCAAACCAAGTTTTTCCCGTGCCAAATTCCCCTAGTACTGAAATATGCTCTTTGGCTGGATCGTCTAACCACACATCAATATAACCATCAATCCAGCCATCACGTTCGTCGTAGCGACTGATACCAATACGTTGCTTGGTATCAGGGTCAATTTCCTCTTTTGTACAAGCTAGGGGAACGTATTTTGTATCGATGTTGCGCCGGGTAATTTCTGCTTCTAACCAATCAAGATAATCGCCAAAATCAGCATCTTGGTCAATCAGTTCGTCAAAAGTGTAACAACCTAAGTGGTGATTCTCTTCCTTTTCTACTTCATCCCGCGCTGCCCGTGAAATCCGTCTTGCTGTTACTAACCAACCTTCATCAGTTCTCTGCTGCTCAACTGAGGAACGTAAAGCAGCTACGTCCTTGAGTCCAATTTCTCCTTCTATGCCTCTGATCAATACACGATCATATCTGTTACGTCGTGTAGGCACATTAATAACCCACTCGAAATATGAATTGCCCCAAATTTCATATTTTTCAAACCGATAACCCAAAGTTTCAAACCAACCCTGCATTTGTTGGGCTAGTGCAATCGCTTGACATTTGTTTTCAGTTACAGTTGGGGTAAGTGCTGGTTGGTTGCCTGCTGCCAAGCGTGCTATCTCTGTACGAATGCCTTCCAGTGTCGGCAATCTTTCTAGTTGTTCTTGGATATTTGCAATTCGTTGATGTAAAGAACCAATCCTCTGGTTCATTAAGACATCGGCTGGTGTGCGAGTACGTTTAGCGACTTCGATAAATACCGTTGCAAATGCAGCTACCTCTCGTCTTACATCAAGTTCTAAGTTTCTGATTTCATCGCCTAAGACATAAACATTTAAAAAAGTATCAACTTCAGAAAGGAGGATTGAAGGGTTATTATGGTCAAAAGCTTTGCGAAAAGCTTGTTTTATTTCTTCTTGACGGAACAGTTCTAATAACGGCTTCGGTTTGCCAATACCGTATTCTACTAGGGTATAGGCGTAAACACCGCTAAAATCAGCAGGTGGATGATCTGGGTCAAGGTTAAATTTCTGGAGTAGCTTAATTACCGTCTCAGAGCGCAGAATCTTTTCTTTGATCAAAGGATTGGCAACGCTAGTAATTGCGCTGATGACTAGATCCAAGTTAATTATCATTACTGCACCCCGAAAACGCAGAGCTATTGAGCTAAATAACGCTTAATCTTTATTAAAAACGATATTCTGTCGTAAAAAGTTTTCTTTTATACTTTTTCAAGTATTACAAGTATTATAAGTTGCTGTTGAAAAGTTCATTGGTAGCGATCGCAGCAGCAACTAACGCACACACCGGGCTGCATCAAGCCATTCAGAGCTACGGCATGGTGGGCGTGACTGAAGGAAGCGAAACAGCTGGTGGCGCGGCAGATTGCGGAGGACAGCGAATGTGAGGCGTGGTACTGTATGGCTAATATTGTATTAACAGTCTAATTTTAGATTTTCAAGAAGAGAGAATCCTGATGCAAAATCGAATAAATATTCATCCAGATATTTGTAATGGACGGCCTGTTATTGCTAACACTCGAATTACTGTGCAAACGGTTATGGAATTTTTAGGTGCAGGTGATTCCATAGAAGAAATCCTGGAAGAGTATCCCTCTCTAAAACGAGAAGATATTTATGCTTGTATGCAATTTGCGGCAAAGTTAATGGCAAATCACTACGAAGTTAGAAAAATTGCATGAATGGATTTTTATTTGATGAAAATCTACCTTCTAAAATCCAATTTACGCCATCTTTTTCCATCATCCATGTTTCAATATTAGGTGATAGTCCGAGTGATACTCAGATATGGCAGTATGCAAAAGAGAAAGATTTGGTGATTGTTACCAAAGATGCAGATTTTTCGGATCGATTGATGCTTTATTTGTCCCCACCAAAAGTAGTGCATCTACGCTTTGGAAATCTGCGAAAAAGTGAATTTCACTCGTTTCTAGCCCGTGTTTGGCCACAAATTGAAGATTTAGTTATTGATAATAAGCTAATTAATGTTTATCTAGACCAGATCGAAGCATTCAAATAGCCATCAATTG
This sequence comes from Halotia branconii CENA392, assembly GCF_029953635.1. Taxonomy (NCBI): domain Bacteria; kingdom Bacillati; phylum Cyanobacteriota; class Cyanophyceae; order Nostocales; family Nodulariaceae; genus Halotia; species Halotia branconii. The sequence goes on from NZ_CP124543.1 coordinate 4,751,532, forward strand.
ACTTGACTCAGTACTAAGTGCTGAAGTAGAGAAAATTACTAAGTATCCGCATTGATCGGATTGCTTTTGACAGTTTACTTGAAAAGATACCTAGTCTAAGTGCGATCGCTCTTTAAAACCAACGGTGCAACAAATGCTCACACAGGACTGCACCAAGCCATCCACGAACTACGGCATGGCTCAGTGAGTGAAGCGAAGCAGTTGGTGGCACGGCAGATTGCGGTATTGGCGAATGTGCTGATGGTGCTGTAAGGGACTTCCAAGGAATAAAATGACCAATTATAATAATGATAATCATTCTAAGGGGGGAAGGAGAAGCAGCCGCAGGCTGCTTCTCCTTCCCCCCTATTCGTAGTAAATTCAATTTGGAGGGAATTTTGTGGGTGGACAGGAGTGTTGCTCGAATTAACTGATTCAGTCAAAAAAGTATTCAAGGAAACAGCAAACCAACTCAAAGGTGCAGCAAGGCGGCGTTTTCAAGCACAAATTGTCATGGAATTAGGTTACGGAGGACAATTACTGGCTCAAAAAGAATTGGGCTGGGATAGAAATACTATTCGTAAAGGAATTAAAGAACTAACCAGTGGGATTAGTTGTATAGATAATTATTCAGCTAGGGGTAGATGGAAAGTAGAAGAGCATTTACCAAACCTGTTAGAAGATATCAAAAAATTAGTTGATTTCCAAAGCCAAACAGATCCAAGTTTTAAAAGCCAAAGGCTGTATACACGCCTAACTGCTAGTCAGGTCAGAAAGCTATTAATTGATAAATTTGGTTATACGGATGAACAGTTACCTACTGAAGAAACAATGAGAGTTAAATTGAATGATTTAGGTTATAGACTCAAGCGAGTAGCAAAAGTTTTACCTCAAAAAAAATTCCAGAAACAGACGCAATCTTTGAACAATTAGCAATAGTTAATCAATCCGCCCTGGATGATCCAAGTATCTTACGTCTCAGTCTGGATGCCAAAGCCCGTGTAGATATTGGCTACTTTGACAGAGGAGGTAAAAACCGAGTTGTCACAGAAACAGAAGACCATAATTTTCATCCAAAAACTACCGTAACTCCTTACGGCATCTTCCTTCCAGAATTAGACGAACTATTTTTATACTTTACAGAGTCTAATGTAACGAGTGATTTTATTGTAGACGTTCTAGAAGATTTTTGGAAGAGTGAGAGTTGGCGATTTTCCTCAATAAAAACCCTGATTATTAACCAGGATAATGGGACAGATAATAATTCTAGACGTACCCAGTTTATGAAACGTATCGTTGAGTTTGTTCATGAATATCAACTGAATATACGTTTAGCCTACTATCCACCCTATCACAGCAAATATAATCCCATCGAGCGAGTATGGGGGATATTAGAAAATTCTTGGAATGGCAGTATTTTAGATGAAGTTGCAACCGCTTTAAAATTTGCTCAAAACATGACGTGGAAAGGTAAGAATCCTGTGGTTAAGTTAGTGACTCAAACTTATGAAACTGGGGTTACTCTTACTAAGGAGGCTATGTCTGCTGTTGAAAAACAAATAGAAAGACTCACTAACTCGGAACATGAAAAATTTCCCGATTTAGGCAAATGGTTTGTTGATATTTGTTGTGGCAGCACTTAATTTTCACTCTTCAGTTTTTAAATCTAAAAACATGAATATTAATTATGATATTGCACTGAAATTATTTACAGAGTGCAGATGCAGACTTTTCCTTCTGTGTTTGAGGGGGTAAGAGGTGGTTGCCGACGGCAACCACCTCTTACCCTTTCAGAATGATTATCATTATCTCTTAAAGATTAACTTATGATTTTTGCTGATTAATTTATTTCTTGGAAGTCCCCAACCCAAAAATGACGGGTGGAGGCAAGCAGGGGAAGCAGAGGAAGCAGGGGGAGAAAAGAACTGGACTTTTTTCCCATTAACCCAGCAAAGTTGACTTGCCAGAGTACTAGTCCGTTAAGGACTTTTTCAGCAAGTCCTAATTACACAATGTCATTGCGAGCGAAGCGAAGCAATCGCAGGGGTTGGGATTGCTTCGCTTCGCTCGCAATGACTGTAATTAATTTTGTGTGGTTACTTAGCAGTTACCCCTAACTTTTCTGGCAGAGATACTCGCGGCGGCATCTTCAAAATCTCGCGGGTTTGCGCTGGCGTTGCAACTTCCCGACCAAGCGTATGTGCCATCTTTGCAACCTTGTCTACTAATTCGCCGTTGTGCGGTTGGCCAAAACGATTGTAAGCATAATCTCCTAGCCCAATGCCGACGTGTCCACCAAGGGTGATTGCCCAGGCTGCTAAATGCATCACGTCTCCATTCCAGCACATTACCAACCAAGGTTTGCCTACGGGAATAGAATCTACCACCGCCTGTAAATTGGGGAGTGTTGGCAGAATACCACTGGGCATAATTTCTCCTGTAAAAACGAACTCCCAAAAAGTATTTTGTGAAAGCAGTCCCATTTCTTGAAAGCATCGTGCTGTACGAATTTGTCCCACATCCCAACATACTGTACTGACAAAAATGTTATTTTCTTTGAGTATTTTCAACACTTCCTGCATGTAAGCACGAGAACTAATATGTACTTGGTCGGATGTTTGGAATTGCTTTGTCTGTGGGTTCCAGAAGTCTATATTCAGTGAGCCAAACTCTAAAGGAACCATATCAATTCCTAGTGCTGGATCATTTTTCGCTGCTAAGATGTGCTTGACGCGATCGCTTACTTGGCTTTGTTTAGTAACGTAGTTCAGTGTAGGATTGATAATCAGATCGGTCTTTTCACGAATTCCTTGAATCGCTTCAAGATAGACTTCTACATCACTAATCCAATCACCATTAACTGGATCGCGTCCATGCCAATGAAAGATCGAGGCTCCTGCTTCCCAAGCACGAACAGCTTCTTGAACGATTTCTTGTGGACTGTATGGGCAATTGGGATTATCCTTGCGGTAATCTGAATCGTTGCAGCGACACTCAATAATTAGTGGTAATTCGTTGTTCATTGTTTTTCTTCTAAAATAGGTAGGCAAATTTATTTGTATATTTACTAGCTAGGCATTTATAGCAGTTCCCAATTACATGAGGTACATAGCCACTAACCCCTAGCCCCTAGCTCCTAGTCCCTGAACTCAAAGAGACATATCTCACTACAACGATAAGCGCTACATTTCGTACAAATACTTATTACTTTTCCAAAAAATCAACCACTACTTTTAATACTTCTTCCGGCATTTGATTAACCATCCAAAGGTTTCCACCTTCTAGTTGGATTCTTTGACTATGAGGAATCACTTCTTGAAGCCAAGATTGATTTTCAGCTTTGGCTAAACCAGCTTTTTCTAATGGTTCTAATGCCTGATCTCCTGACAAAATCAGGGTCGGGCATTTAATTAAGCGAAATCTTTCTTGGGCAGAAAGACAGTAGTTTGCCACAGCTACACCAGGATATACAGGAGAGTTAAAAGCCTTTAAATCATCCAAAACGCAACGATGATTTAACTCTTCCGTGCCGACGTAACTGACACGAGCTAACCATCTTTCCATTAAATGGGAGCCATCTTCTTTAATTTGATACCCTTGAGAATAACTCTTGAAAATCTTGTCTTTTTCCTCTTCGTCAAACCCAATTACATTACAGAGAATAAGTTTGTCAACTCGTTCTGGATAGGTTGCTGCCATTTCTCCGGCAATATAACCTCCTGTAAGACTACCGAAAATGCTCGTCTTTTTGATGCCTAATTCGTCCAAAAGTGCGATCGCAGTTTTAGCATAGTCTTTAACTGAATAAACTCTGGGGGGTTTGTCAGAATCACCTAATCCCATTAAATCCATTGCAATTACTAATTTTTTGGCAGCCAAAATAGGCATCAATTCTTGAAATTCGTCGCTACTGCGAGGAGTCATGTGCAGTAAAAGTATGGGTTCGCCTTCTCCACCAATACGGTAAAGAATTTGTCCATCTTCTGTGTCTAAAAACGCTCGCTTAATCCGTTGGCTCATTTTTTATACACCCTAATATTACGGAACCACAATAATTTTCCCCATTAAATCGCGGTTTTCCATTCTGCTCAATGCCCCAGACACCCCTTCTAAATCAACTATCTCATCAATTGTGGGCTGGATCTTTCCTTGAGCAACTGCTGGAATTACCAAATCCCTGAGTGTTCCCAAACTGAATTGATAATCTTTGTTATACCAAATAGCAATGCCGTAAATTGTAATATTGCGTCCTAGCAATTTTCCCAAGGGCAGAGCAGCATCCATGCCCGTAGTAGTACCATAGCTGACAATGCGACCATTATTAGCGATCGCTCCTAAACAATCAGCAAAGGTGACTTTCCCCGCACCATCGAGTGCCACTTGTACCCCTGAATTGTCAGTAATTCTTTGCACCTGGGAAACTACGTCTTGAGTACTATAATCAATTGCCTGTAATGCACCCAACTCAATTAACCGCTGTACCTTTGCCTGATTCCCCGCAGTAGCAATCACTCGCCCGCCTAGCAGCTGAGCCAGTTGAACTGCGGCGCTGCCAACGCCACCACTACCTGGATGTACCAAAACCCACTCTCCATGCTGGACATTGGCTTTGTGAATCAGTGCCATCCCAGCAGTTAGATAGGCAATAGGCAAACTGGCGGCTACTGTAAATGACACTTCATCTGCTAGAGGTAACAATTCACTTGCTAAAGCATACGCCATTTCTGCAAAAGCACCTCTCACACGTCCAAAAACACGCATTCCGGGTACTAATTCCTTAACTCCTAACCCTACAGCATCAACCTTACCAGCTGCTTCCTGTCCCAGAATATAAGGTAGTTCTTGATGACCATATCCGCGATAAGTTCCATAGGTTGTCTGCAAGTCAGAATTGTTCATTCCCGCAGCCCCTACCCGAATCCTGACTTCACCAGGATTTGGTGGCAAAACTTCTATTTCATCTACTTGTACAGCAGTTGCACCACCGTAGTTATAAATACGTGCTGCTTTCATATTGTTCTTTTTCTAGTTGCCAATCAGACATCGGTTTTTGCCTTTATTCTAGGATGAGAGCGTTTCAAATAACGTCCAGTTGGGGAACCTAGAACTTGTCCATTGTTGTAAATCAGATTACCCCGCAAAAAGGTACTTTTCACTCTTCCAGTTAACTCCACACCTTCAAAGGGGGTGTAATCTTGTTGCGATTCCGACTCAGCAGCACGTACCACAAAACTTTCATTAGGGTTTACTAATACCAAGTCTGCATCATAGCCAACGGCGATATCACCTTTTTCTAATAAACCAAAGCGCTGCGATGGGTTCCAAGATAGCAATTTTGCCATGTGGTTGTAAGACATTCCTCGCTTGCTACCTTCACTAATTACACCAGAAAGTAAATATTCTGTACCGCCAAAACCAGACTTTGCTAACCAAATATTATGCGGGTCTTTCGCACTGCGTTTTTGTTCGGCAGAACAGCAAGCATGGTCGCTAACTATCCAATCAACTTGATGGTTGAGTACTGCTTGCCATAAGTATTCCACATCGGCACGGGGGCGAATCGGGGGGTTGACTTTTGCCCAAGTACTATTAGGAGTATCGACATCTAATAGTAAATGTCCCACAGTCACTTCGCGCCGAAAATTGATATGGGGAAAAGCAGTCTGCATCGTCAAAGCTGCTTCCATTGCTTTACGCGAACTCAGGTGCAATAAATTGATATTTGCACAGTTAGTTTCATGCGCCAAATAAGAAGCAATGCAAATTGCTAATCCTTCGGAATGAGGAGGACGCGCTGCACTGTAAGCGTGTAGTCCGCTCAGACTAGAATCATTTTCCACAATTTTGGTATAGGCGTTGAGAATTTCTGCAACTTCGCAGTGCAAACTCAAGCTAATAGTATCTCGCGCTTGTGGATGTGCTGCCATTAAACGCGACAGACCGCGCATAATAAATTCAAAATGGGCAAAATCGTAGCGTTCCTCTTTATTAATCATCAAAAAGAGGTTTTGCTGGTCTGACAAACCGTGCAACCCATAACCTCCATAAAACATGAAGATTTTAAACGAAGGTATGCCGTGTTCTGCAAACAGTAGAGGGATTTCCTCGATATGCTGACTAGCTATGGGTGCGATGTGGTAGCCATAATCAACAAAAAAATTCCCTTGTGATAGTGCCAAAACTTCAGGGAAAAAATCTTGATAAGCACCGCCTTTATTAAGATAGTACTGCCCTGTACGGATGTAATTGAGGCTGGTTGTGACTCCTCCCATTGCCGCTGCTTTGCTTTCAGTCACAGCATCTTTGTCGAGGGGTTGATAAATACCGATGTGCATGTGAGCATCCACAACCCCAGGAAAACCCAGCAGGTTTTGGGCATCAAATACCTCTTGGCTGTTGTCTGGGCTAATATTAGGGGCAATCTGGGCAAATTTCCCATCCTTAATTCCCAAATCAAGTGTTTCGACAATATCTTGATGAGGACGAACTACCTGCACATTTTTGATAATTTGATCTAATAGAGGAGTTTCTGACACAGCATACCTCACGTTAAAATGAGTAAAGATACTGGGAGACAGACTAATTACTCATACCACTGTACTACGGTGCGATCGCTCCTTAATTTTGTTAGAAGTTATTGTTAGGGAAGTTGATGAATTTCTTTTACGAGTCGTGATGCGTAAAACGTGAGATGGTGCAACAACTCCTGATGAATAAGCCGCAACCACAGAAATAGCTAATACTGTTTGACTTGAAAATTGATACAAATAGGCAGCAGGGGAAAAGAATTAAAGACCAATCATCTGTTTCAAATATTTCGTGAAATTGTATGAAATAGATTTGAATATTTCTATGCGTGAAGATACAAAATAAGGGATACAGCAATGCTGCATCCCTTATTCGCTATGGTAAGCGGTGAGGCTAACCTTACACCAACGCCATCACCTTCTCTAATAAACCCTGAAACAGCCTTAAACCATCACTACCCCCAAGCATGGCATCAGAAGCTCTTTCTGGGTGCGGCATCATTCCTAAAACATTGCCTTGACGATCGCAAATTCCGGCAATATTATTCAATGATCCGTTGAGATTTTCGCCTGCATAGCGAAAAACTACCTGTCCATTGTCTTCAATCACTGACAAAGTCGCTTTATCAGCGTAAAACCGCCCTTCACCGTGAGCAATAGGTAAAGTGATTATTTCATCTGTTACATAAGCTTGCGTCCAAGAAATATTGGTACGCTCTACTTTTAAGGGAACGCGATCGCAGATAAAATGTAGATCCTGATTTCTTGTCAATACTCCTGGTAAAAGTCCTGCTTCAGTTAATACCTGAAAACCGTTGCAAATACCCAGGACAAACTTGCCTTGTTTGGCATGTTCTATTACCTGTCGCATCACAGGAGAAAACCGCGCAATGGCTCCACAGCGCAGATAATCACCATAACTAAAGCCACCAGGTATAATCACTACATCCAAATCGGCAATGTCTGTTTCTTGATGCCAAACCATGCGAGTTGGTTGTTTTAGTAAATCTCTAGTTACATAAGCAACATCGCGATCGCAATTAGAACCGGGAAAAACAACAACACCGAATTTTGTCATTTGTCATTTGTCATTGGTCAGTGGTCATTGGTCAGTTGTCAATGGCAAATAAGAAGGAATTGAGTATTAGAAAAATATTTCTTAATCCCCAATCCTTAGTTCCTAAAAAACTCCCGTCTGTGTTTCAACCTCTATCAGCTCAAAACGGTAATTTTCAATTACCGGATTGGCTAACATTTGGTTACAGATATTATCAAGGTCTTGACGGGCTTTTTTCTCTTCAGTCGACGTGATGAGCAGTTCAATATACTTACCAATCCGCACTTGTTCAACGTTATCGTATCCCATTTGCTGAAGACCAGATTGTACAGCCACACCAGCAGGGTCTAAGACTGAAGGACGAAGGGTCACGAAAATTTTGGCTAGATACTTGCTTTGCACAGGCTTTTGCTGAATGCTGCGATCGCTATACTATAACTTTCTGCTCCAACTGAGTAAAAATAAGATTATGAAGCAGCTACAGTTAATTTATTAGTTAGCTAGTATAACAGCTTCTAATACAGTAGCAAATTTACACGATTGTCTATGAGAGCCATACGCACCCGCAGTCGCAGTCAAGAGCGTATTTTGAACTTGCTCAAAACTATTAAACAAGGCATTTCTGCCCAGGATATTTACGTAGAGTTACGTAGTCGCAACGAAAGTATGGGTTTAGCTACCGTTTACCGTTCTTTAGAAGCTTTAAAACTGGAAGGCATGGTTCAAGTGCGGACTCTAGCTAACGGCGAAGCTCTCTATAGCCTAGCGCAGCAAGATAAACACCACTTAACTTGTCTGCAATGTGGTGTTTCCATTCCTATTAATCAATGTCCTGTTCATGACTTAGAAGACCAGCTAGAATCCAATCATCAATTTAAAGTTTTCTACCACACTCTAGAATTTTTTGGTTTATGCAACAAATGTCAAGTAAATCAGGCTGCTGGTGTAGAAGATGATTAAAAAAAACTTATATGTTAGTAGTAAGGATTTCAGTCCTTCTCTTCTAAGCACTAATCCATTAACTACAAACCCTTCAAACTAGTCCCTATCAAGAATCAGACTAACCGTCATTACATTATGCTTAACAAAGCCATTATGACCACTAACTTACCTGTAGCCACAGAAATTATACCAACGGTTTTGCAATTGCAACCTGCGATCGCACTAACCGAAGATCAGTTTTACGAATTTTGTCAGCTAAACCGCGACTTTCGCATCGAACGCAATGCTGTGGGAGAATTAGTGATTATGCCCCCTACTGGTTCCGAAACCGATCAACATAACTTTGACATAATTGTTCAGTTAGGTATTTGGACAAAGCAAGATGGTACAGGTGTAGGTTTTGGTTCCAGTGGTGGGTTTACTTTGCCGAATGGTGCGGTGCGTTCTCCCGATGCAGCTTGGATAAAACGCGATCGCTGGGAAGCCATACCAGTGGAACTGCGAAAAAAATTTGCACCGATTTGTCCTGAATTTGTGATTGAGTTGCGTTCTGAGAGCGATCGCTTGTAAATTTTGCAAGACAAGATGCAAGAGTATATTAATAATGGCACGCAACTTGGTTGGTTAATTGATAGAAAACAACGCCAAGTTTTTATTTATCGTTTTAATATTGCGGTTGAAGTATTAGATAATCATAAAACACTGAACAGTGAACCGTTGCTACCTGGTTTTATTTTGGATTTAAGTCAAGTTTGGTAAAGCATAAATTTCAATACATGATAGTTTGAAATATACATTATGGGCAAACTAACCTAGTGGTCAAATAGTCTCTATATCACTAGGAAAAGATTATAATGTACGAACCCACCGATTACAAACTTATCAATCTCGATCAATTAAGAAATCAATCTGCTAACTACCACTCTAAAATACCCTTCCAGCATCAAATTGAGGCTTTTGAAGCCCTGAGTAAAACATTTAAATTTGGCAGCGAAAAACCGGGTAGTGGAATCTTAGTACTTCCTACGGGTGCTGGCAAGACATTTACCGCTGTCAGATGGTTATCCGATCATGTAATCCCTAAAAATATTAAAATCCTTTGGTTAGCTCCTTCATTTTACTTGTTGGATCAAGCATTCGATACCTTTGAAAAAGGTGCTAAGGATATTCCAGAGCCTAAGAAAACGTTAAATATTAGGTGCGTTTCTAGTAATCCTTCTCATGCCAAAGCTTCATCAATACAACTAACTGATGATATTGTCATCATGACAATACAAACAGCTATCAATAATTTACATACTGATGCTCTAGATAGATTTGGTAATAAATTTGAGACAGCTTTTAAAAAATTTATTGATTATTGTAGAGAGACAGGACTTTTTGTTGTAGTTGATGAAGCTCACCATTCCCCTGCCTATGGTTGCAGAAACTTATTGATTGGTGAAAAAGATTCTGCTTTAGGACTTCGAGGATTATTTCCACAGTTAAATCTGCTTGGTCTAACAGCTACACCAACGTATAATGATAAGGCTAGAAGAGGTTGGCTTTGGAAAATATTTGAGAATGAAATTATTTATGAAGCTAAAAAAGAAAGTTTAATATTACAAGGAATTTTAGCTAAATCTAATTATATTGAAGTCTCAACTGGTAAAGAATGGGAAATTGATGATGGATTATACGAACGGTTAGTTAAGCAACATAAAGACCTCCCAGAATCAATTATTGAGAAACTTGCAACTGATAAACCGAGAAACAATTTTATAGCAGATGCTTATGTATCAAATAAAGATAGCTATGGTAAAACAATTATCTTTGCTGATCGTTGGTTTCAATGCATCTATATAAAAGAAAAGCTTCTCGAAAAGGGCGTTAGAGTAGACGCAATTTATTCACATATAGATGCCGATCCTGGCTCTGCTGATGCAAGAAATAAACGTACTCAAAGTGATAATCAAAGGATTTTGGATGAATTTAAGAATAATAAGCTTGATGTTTTAATAAATGTACGGATGTTAACAGAGGGTGCTGACATTCCTAATGTTAAAACTGTATTTATTACTCGCCAAACAACAAGCTCTATCTTAATGACTCAAATGATTGGTAGAGCATTAAGGGGTGAAAAAGTAGGAGGTAGTGCTGAGGCGAATATTGTTCTATTCTTCGATGACTGGAAACGTTTAGTTGATTGGGCTAACCCAAAAGATAGCGATACCATAGATAAAGAAAAAGTCTCTGTAAAAGGATATTACCCACTTGAATATATTTCTATTCGTCTAGTTGAGGAATTATCAAAATCAATAGAAAGTGGTGGAGATTATCAAATAGAATACAAAAAAATATGCCCTATTGGTTGGTATAAAACTGAAATTGTGTATGCTAATGTTGATAATCAACATGAATTAATGGAATCATTTACTGAATTTGTCATGGTATATGAACATACAAAATCAAAACTTGATTCATTTATTCTCTTTATTCGTTCTACAAACTTATTAGATGAATGGTCTAAAGAATATCTTGATGATAAATGGATGCAGTCTCAAGTACAACAATGGATAAGTGACGGATTTGAACGCAAAACTGACAATATTGGTGGAAAGCTTGATTCAGATTTAATTAAGATTGTTCGCCACATTGCTCAAAATCAATCTGTACCTATATACCATCCATTTGAGGAAAGAGAACTGTATGACTTAGATAAAATTGCTTATAAAGTAATTGATTTCCCCCCTCGCTTAAAACATGAATATTTAGACGAAGAGTTTTCTAAATCTGAGACATTGTGGAAAGTTTTTTATAAAAGTTTGATTCGATTTGAAACAGCAGTTGACGCAGCGATTATAAATATTATTTATCAGCCTACACCTCAATCTACTCTAACTGTAATTAATTTATTAAAAACAGAGGATAGAGAATTAACCGAAGTAGAAAAAGAAGAAGTTAAAGCACGAGATAGGTGTACTTGTCTATGTTGTGGAGTAAATACCAAAGGTAAATTACAAATCGATCATATTAAACCGTTTTCTATGGGCGGTAAAACATCTATAGAAAACTCACAAACTCTGTGTGTTACTTGCAATAGATGTAAAGGTCAGAATGAAATTGATTTTCGGTGTAATACAACGAAATTGATTAATCCAAAAAATCTTGATTTATCATTTATATCAGAAGGTGAAAAGGCTATAAAGACTATAACAAGAGTAGTTAACTTCTTTTACCATTGCAAAGCAGTTTCCAAAATTGATTGGGAAGTATATACTTACACTTACAATATATATTTGTACCCTAGTAACAATCCTGAATGGTTGCTTAAACATAAAGCAGAACTTCTTAACTTAATTCAAAATAAGCTTGGTTGTCATGCTGAATATATTAATGTTACTACGATGAAATAAAATTACTAATTTGAAATTAGTATTGACTAGACTCATCAAAAATCGGGACTGAGAATAAATCCCAGTCCCGATAAAAAAGCGGGCTAACCGTCATTTATGTGGTTAACCCGTTCAGCTTTGGGAACGCGCAGAGAAATTGTTATTGCAATACCAACTTCACATTGGCGTTTTGCAGACCGCGCTGTTTTACTTCAGCCAATGTTTTGTTAACTGCATATTTTTGGTTGATAGAATTGATCAACTCGGTTTGGTTGTGCTTTTTAGCAACGCCCCACAAGTCAGCGATTAGGTCAAAAGAACCATCGCTATTGCGAGACCAACCTAGATCATATTCGCCTTCCAAAACAGCTACGATATCGGAACGCACGCGCTGACCGTTATAACCACGAACATCAGCTTCAGTTTTTGTGCTGATACCTAGGTCGCGCAGGGAAGCTTTGAGGATTTCAGCATCGGTGATCTTGGTACGCAGAGTGCTAAAATGAGACATTTGGGTTTCCTCCAGTGAGAAGATTCAGAACAACGACAACGGTTTATCTTCAGCGAAGCCGCATTTAATTGGAAGCGGCTTTTTCTCTTAACTGCTAGCATTTTTCAGCTAGCCTTTACCCTTGGATGAGCAAGGGAAAGCTTTTAAAACTCCATTCGCTGATATTCAGCAACAGAGGATGCCGCAGGGCGTGCGCGCTGTCTAGCCCAATCTCTAAGGGCTGTTACCTGTTCTTGCATGGTACGAGACAATGGCAAAGTCGCCTTAAGTGCAGCAATAATATCTAGTTGGGTGAACTCACGGTCTTGGGCAAATGCTTCATACATTGCCGCAACGAGCGCTTGTTCAATTTCTGCCCCAGAAAAACCATCGGACATCTTAGCTAGTTGCTCTAAATCGAAGCGAGAGATGTCTTCACGACGCTTTGTCAGGTGAATTTTGTAAATATCCTGCCGTTCTTCAGATGTGGGCAAATCTACAAAGAAAATTTCGTCAAAACGACCTTTCCTTAAAAATTCTCCAGGCAAACGTTCAACTCGGTTAGCAGTTGCCATCACAAACACTGGAGATTTTTTCTCTTGCATCCAGGTGAGGAAAGAACCAAAAATTCTACTAGATGTGCCGCCATCAGAATCAGATGAACCTGTACTACCTGCAAAGGATTTATCCAATTCGTCAATAAACAAAATCGCTGGAGAGATTGATTCTGCTGTCTTGAGGGCATTACGTAGATTTGCTTCACTCCGCCCTACCATCGAGCCATCGTAGACTCGACCCATATCTAACCTTAAGAGTGGCAAACCCCACAACCTAGAGGTAGTTTTGGCAATTAATGACTTACCACAGCCCGGAACCCCTAAAATTAGCATTCCTTTTGGTTGAGGTAAACCATATTCTCTAGCTCTTTCTGTAAAGGCGTTAGAACGCTGCTTGAGCCAGTTTTTCAGTTCTTCTAAGCCACCTACAGCATCAATGGTTTCATCTTCTTCTATGTATTCTAAGATGCCATTACGCCGAATCAGTTGCTTTTTCTCAGATAGAACTATATCTACTTCTTCTTCCGTTAGGCGGCCTGTAGTTACTTGTGCCTTACGATACACTTTCTCAGCTTCATCTTTGGTTAAACCCAAAGCTGCTTTAAGAAGCTTTTCTCGCGCCTCTGTTGTGAGTCTTCGTCCGCGATTTTGCTCAATATGGTGAGTTAAAACTTTGTTTAACTCAGACATATCAGGTAATTTAAAATCGAGAACTACAACTTCTTTTTCTAGTTCAATGGGTACTTGCTGCATAGGAGACATCAAAACGATGTTCTTTTGCATACCTCTGAAGCTAGCGATCGCATCACGTAAAGATCTATTTGTAGCAGGCGCATCAATAAATGGATGTAAATCTTTAAGAATAAATATACCAGGTTCTCTTTGCCGGATGATCCACTCAATAGCCGCCTCTGGAGAAACAGTATTGTGCTGGGTGACATTCCGGGGTTGACCATACTCCACGATGCCGTGAGTTACTGTCCAAACAAACACTCGGCGTTGGGGCTTTAAAGTTTGGGCAATTGTGGAAATTGCTTGCTCAGCCCGCTCTTCCTCGGAGGTCACAAGGTAGATTAGAGGGTATTGAGCTTGAATTAAAATATTGAGCTCTTCTTTCATACAATCGACCTACTTGAGACCTTCAATACAGTAAAGACATCGTTTTGTTGGTAGTGAAAACCGAATTTATGAATACTCATTCATAATTCTTACCTAGCAAGGAACCAACTCTTCCTCACCCTTAGGATGGGTTTCATCTTTTTCCATTTCATCAATGGGAAGATGCTCTTGAGAGACTACTCCTGGCTGACTACCCAAAGTAACCAATTCCCCATCACGTAAAACTAATGAACTTTCACAATTTGGACAAGAATAAACTCTATGAGTTCTTCCAAAGGCTGAAGTTTCCATTTCCTCTACTAATTCTGAGTTAGCTAGGTAGAAGACAAGGGCGCGTTCAGCAAGATCTGACATAGGTTCAGAATCTACGGCTGAACGAATCTTCAGCCTTTTGTGCAGTTCTGGCGACAAATACAAAGTGACCTTTTGCTTAGCTTGCATATAACTCTTTGACGGCCTTACCCGGGTATGTATATAACGTTATCCGCTACTTTCTCAGTTGTCAAGACAGCAAAACGTTTTGACGGCATTTTTGTTACATTTTTTTACAAAATAGACTTTTGTTTTATTAACATAGTTACTTATAAAACTGCTACTAAATTTGATTTGAACCCAAATCAAATCGTCATACAGTATTGCTAAGCTGCCCATAGAATTAACTGTGGCTAAAAGTAGAAAGATGTTCACTACAGTAAAAGTCTGTAGAGCAGGGCAAAAAATTTATACTAAAGCTCAAGTGATTAACGTAGCGATCGCTTTGTTGATCTTCTTGTGGGGATGTTCTGCGTCGAGTTTGAACGGTGCTGATTTGACATGGAAAACTTATCAAAATGAACGTTATGGCTTTGAGTTCCCATATCCCAGCAACTGGACAGCTTTACCACCCCCAACAAATAATGATGGCATTGTCTTAGTATCACCTCAAAGCAACACAGTGGAAATTCGGGCATGGGCGGTTAATCGGCCACCAGATGCTTTTACCAAAGACCACAAGATCAACTCCAACTTTCAAACAGATCAAGGAATCTCTGGGGAAATGCTTGTAGAAGTTAATCAACAAGTAAGTTCAATGAAATTGAGCCTCACTCAAGATCAAGTCAAATACTACTGGCAAGGGCAAAGCCAAAACCAGGAATTTCCAGATTACTATCGTTTGTTTTACTACATTGCTCAGCACTACCGTATTCCTCAATAATTTAGTTAATTTATGTTTAACTACTAACCAGTCTCTTGCTTTTAATGGTTTAGAGGGTACAGAAACCTGATAGATTTAGCTATCAGCGAGTAAAAACTGGTGAAAATGAAAGTCCTGGTTATTGGTGGAGATGGGTATTGCGGTTGGGCAACTGCACTTTACCTTTCCAATCGAGGTTATGATGTTGGGATTTTAGATAGTTTGGTGCGGCGGCACTGGGATAATGAACTGGGTATCGAAACTCTGACTCCGATCGCGCCAATTCAGCAACGTCTCCAGCGCTGGCAAGATTTGACTGGCAAATCTATCGACCTATTCATCGGCGACATTACTAATTACGAATTTCTCAAAAAAGTACTACACCAATTTGAGCCTAATGCCATAGTGCATTTTGGTGAACAGCGTTCAGCTCCTTTTTCGATGATTGACCGTGAACATGCAGTTCTTACCCAGGTCAATAACGTAGTCGGTACTTTGAACTTACTGTATGCCATGCGGGAAGATTTCCCCGATTGCCACATGGTGAAGTTGGGAACAATGGGTGAATACGGTACGCCCAACATCGATATTGAAGAAGGGTACATTACCATTGAACACAATGGGCGCAAAGATACCCTGCCTTATCCCAAACAGCCCGGTTCCATGTATCATCTAAGCAAAGTCCATGATAGCCATAATATTCACTTTGCTTGCCGAGTTTGGGGATTACGGGCTACAGATTTAAACCAAGGAATAGTTTACGGCGTTCTCACCGAAGAAACGGGAATGGACGAACTGTTAATTAATCGCCTTGATTATGATGGAGTATTCGGTACAGCACTGAATCGTTTTTGCATTCAAGCAGCGATCGCTCACCCCCTAACCGTCTACGGTAAAGGTGGGCAAACTCGTGGATTTTTAGATATCCGAGATACAGTGCGCTGTGTGGAATTAGCGATCGCTAATCCCGCCGAACCAGGAGAGTTCCGCGTCTTTAACCAATTTACCGAACTATTCAGTGTTGGTGATTTGGCGTTAATGGTGAAAAAAGCCGGGAATGCAATGGGGCTAAATGTAGACATCAATCACTTAGATAACCCCAGAGTTGAAAAAGAAGAACATTACTTCAATGCTAAAAACACCAAACTTTTGGATCTAGGTTTACAGCCTCACTATCTCTCAGATTCTCTGCTTGATTCTTTGTTGAATTTTGCGATCAAGTATCAAAAACGAGCAGATCACAAACAAATTCTGCCCAAAGTCTCTTGGCATCGTCAAAGCAAAGCATGAAATAAAGGCATAGGAGCAGGGAAAGAGGCAGCACAGAGACTCATACCATTTCACTAAATATCTAATACAAATGATTGGTCTCTAAATTCTTTCCTCCCCTGCTCCTTGCCCCCTTCCCCCTGCCTCTTGAAACGCGCTCTTAAGTTGGCATTATTTGCCTGTACTGAATAGTTTTTTATGAGAATCGCCCTCTTCACCGAAACCTTTTTGCCGAAGGTTGATGGTATTGTTACCCGCTTGCGTCATACCGTTGACCATTTACAACGTCATGGAAACGAAGTTTTGGTAATTGCCCCTGACGGTGGCATTACTGAACACAAAGGAGCTAAAGTTTACGGAGTTACCGGCTTTCCCTTGCCATTGTATCCAGAGTTGAAAATGGCATTACCCCGCCCTAGCATTGGTTATGCACTAGAAGAGTTTCAGCCAGACATTATTCATGTTGTGAACCCAGCAGTTTTAGGATTGTCTGGGATTTTTTATAGCAAAGTTCTTAAAATTCCTTTAGTAGCTTCTTACCATACACATTTACCCCAATATCTCCAACATTATGGTTTGGGAATGTTAGAAGGGTTTCTTTGGGAATTACTCAAAGGCGCTCATAATCAAGCTGCATTAAATCTTTGCACCTCTACAGCGATGATGGAGGAATTAACAGCACATGGAATCGAAAGGGTGCATGTATGGCAACGGGGGGTAGATACAGAATTATTCCATCCTGATTTAGCTAGTATAGAGATGCGATCGCGTCTGTCACAAAATCACCCGGAAAGTCCTTTACTTCTCTACGTCGGTCGCCTTTCGGCCGAAAAAGAAATTGAGCGCATCAAACCAATATTAGAAGCAATTCCCCAAGCGCGATTGGCATTAGTAGGCGATGGCCCCCACCGCCAAGCCCTAGAAAAATATTTTGCTGGCACAAATACTCATTTTGTCGGATATTTGATTGGGCAAGAATTAGGTGCTGCTTTTGCTAGCGCTGATGCGTTTGTCTTTCCTTCCCGCACAGAAACACTAGGTTTAGTATTGCTAGAAGCAATGGCTGCTGGTTGTCCAGTCGTAGCAGCTCGTTCTGGCGGCATTCCTGATATTGTCACAGAAGGCGTAAATGGATATCTCTTTGAGCCGACAGCAGATATTCAAGATGCCATTTCTGCTACTACTCGCCTTTTAGAACACAAACAAGAACGAGATATCATTCGTCAAAATGCTCGCCGGGAAGCAGAAAGTTGGGGATGGGCAGCTGCCACTAGCCAACTGCAAGATTACTATCAAAAGGTAGTATTTGCAGAACAATTGACACCAGCAGTTTATTGAGAAGGGCAAAAGGGAACAAAGCGGGATTCATACCCTCACTAAATCTTTAATTTAGTGGGGGATTTAAACTGAATTGGGTAGCGTAATGATGCTAGCAAGTCCACAACTGTCATTATGAATTACGTTAGCGACGCAGGAGCGTCACTTGTACTGAGTTCAACCTGAGCGGAGCCGAAGGGCGAAGTCAAAGTATTACGAACTACGAATTAATATGAATCTTCCCAATCCTGGTAGTGTCTTAGCTACATTAACTGAACTGACTCAAGTTAATCGCACTCACGCTTTGTTGCGTCGTGTCAAAGACCTTTCTGTTAACGAATTTGTTTGCTTACTAGACTTTATCACTGCTGAATTTCAGCAATTTCTTAGAGCAATTGAACTCATTAATAATGAAGCTCTAGAAACGATGTTGGAGAAAGTACTAGAAGCAATCACACTCAAAATTGGTCAAATTCTCCAAGCAGAACACACAGCAATTTTTTTGGTGGATTATGACAAAGGTCAACTGTGGTCAAAAGTACCCCAGGATAATACACAAAAATTTTTAGAAATTCGTATTCCCATCAAAGTTGGTATCCCAGGTCATGTTGCCAGTACTGGTCAATATTTGAATATACCTGATACTTCTAGTCATCCTTTATTCAGCCCAGAGTTAGAAAAACAAATGGGCTACACAATTAATAATCTTTTATGTGTACCCGTTATTAGTAGTAAAAACCAAACTGTAGCAGTAGTACAACTGGCAAATAAAGCAGGAAATACTCCGTTTGACCATGATGATGAAGAACGTTTTCGAGACTTTGCTGCTTCTATTGGCATTATCTTAGAAAGCTGTCAGTCTTTTTATGTAGCAGCTCGTAATCAACGAGGTGCGACAGCTCTTTTACGGGCAACCCAGACTTTAGGGCAAAGTTTAGACTTAGAAGCAACTTTGCAGATAGTCATGGAGCAAGCCCGGATTTTAATGCAAGCAGACCGCAGTACACTATTTTTGTATCGCAAAGAAATGGGCGAACTCTGGACAAAAGTTGCAGCCGCGGCAGATGATACAGATCTGATAGAAATTCAAATGCCAGCCAACCGTGGTATTGCTGGTTATGTGGCTTCTACTGGAAAAGCGCTCAATATTCCCGATGCCTATAAAGACCCTCGTTTTGACCCGACTATAGATAGAAAGACTGGGTATCTCACTCGTAACATCTTGTGTTTGCCAGTCTTTAATTCGGCAAATGAACTAATTGGTGTGACACAGTTAATTAATAAGCAACAAGGTAGCTTCACCGCTTCTGATGAAGAGTTTATGCGGGCTTTTAATATCCAGGCTGGAGTTGCCTTAGAAAATGCTCGTTTGTTTGAAAATGTACTCTTAGAAAAACAATATCAAAAAGATATTTTACAAAGTCTGTCAGATGCAGTAATTTCTACAGATATGTTAGGTCGAATTGTCACAATTAATGATGCGGCACTAACTTTACTGGGTTGTCCCTTAGAAGGAACTAACACCAAAATTAATAAACTTTTATGGGAACAAAATTTAATCGGTCGCTTAGTTTGGGAAATTGTGCCTATTGAAAATTTGCAAATGCGCTTAGAAGACAGTTTAAATTCTGGAGCAAAGCATTATGTACCAGAGCAAAATTTGACGTTGGGATTATACTCATTTTCCAGTGAATTTCAGGACTCAGAACTCAGCGAAAAACTGCAAGATGGCTTTTCTTCTGGGTCAACTGCGATGACTGAAAACTTAATTTTGACATTGCGCGATCGCACTAACCCAGATTTTTTTATTCCTTGGAATCTGCCTTTAACTCCCCAGTCGGAGTTTCTTGCTTCTAGCCAAGTAGAAATCTTAGAACGTAGTATTAATCTGACTGTTAATCCCCTAACTAACCCAGAAGGCGGGGTACGGGGTGGTTTGGTGGTTTTGGAAGACATCAGCCAAGAAAAACGGATGAAATCTACCATGTACCGCTACTTAACTCCTCATGTTGCGGAACAAGTGATGATGCTGGGTGAAGATGCCTTAATGGTGGGTGAACGCAAAGAAGTTACTATTTTATTTTCTGATATCCGAGGCTACACAACACTTACAGAACATTTCGGCGCAGCTGAAGTTGTAACTCTACTAAATCAGTATTTTGAAACAATGGTGGAGGCAGTTTTTAACTACGAAGGTACATTAGATAAATTTATGGGTGATGCCTTAATGGCAGTGTTTGGTGCGCCTTTACCCCTAACAGAAAATCACGCTTGGCAAGCGGTGCAATCAGCATTAGATATGCGCCAACGTCTCAAAGAATTTAACCAACGACGAATTATTCAAGCACAGCCCCAAATTCAAATAGGTATCGGCATTAGTTCTGGAGATGTGGTTTCAGGAAATATCGGTTCTCACAAACGCATGGATTACACGGTAATTGGCGATAGTGTAAATTTAAGTTCGCGCTTGGAAGGAGTAACTAAAGAATACGGTTGCGATATTATTTTAAGCGAGTTCACTTATCAACTATGTAGCGATTTAATCTGGGTGCGGCGGCTAGATAAAATTCGTGTTAAAGGTAAACATCAAGCTGTGAATATCTATGAGCTAATTGGCGATCGCAGCAGCCCTTTAGATGCTACTACCCAAGAGTTTTTGTTCCATTATCATGCAGGACGTGCTGCTTATTTGTCTCGTAACTTCCTCCAAGCGATCGCTTGCTTTGAGGCTGCTAAACGAATTAAACCTTTTGATCAAGGCGTTAATATTCATTTAGAACGCGCTCATAATTACCAACATACACCACCTATAGAATCTTGGGATGGTGCATGGACGGTAATTGGCAAGTAGCAAATGTCAATAGTCAAAAGTTTTGTAATGTTGACTGTTGACTAATCTTTCATTCTTGAGTGTCTTCATCCTCGTTTTGAAATGGATCTTCGCCAATTTGTAGTTGTTTTTTTGTTCTTTTCAGTTGTTTCCATAAAGCTTTGATTTGTTCGTAAGCTTCACCAGGTGGTAGTTTTCCGCCTGTCTCTAAATTACAGATATAACTTACCCGTTGGGCAAATTCTTGTAAATTGGCGTTAAAAACTAAGTTTTCTGGCTTTACTTGACCGTAGTAGCGACCACGAGGATAGAGAAATTGATCTTTGCTCATTATTTTGTTCTCCATTTATTAAATTCACCTCCTGCTTTTGATGATTTGAAGCGGAATCATTAGTAACTTTCGTCTCTATTTGTTAGATCTGAAGAAACTAAATCATTGATAACCTCTTCAGCTAATGTTGTCCAGGAATTTGTTAATTATGACTTTAAGACTAGAAGATAAATGATGGAATGCTTTGACGGCAAGGGTTACAATAATGATTTACAGATAAAATTTGTGTAAATCTCAATGACGGACGATAATTTACTTTACTTTACTTTCAATTGGCCATTATTTTGCCATCTTTATGAAATTCAGACAGTGATTAACTTCCTCTAAAAACGTCAATTACTACTTCGGCACTATTGTATATATGCCTGATTATATAACGGTTTTATCAATTTTTTTAATTATAATTTAGTATAAAAACATACTTAATTTATAAACAAACAATAACATTAAGCCAATACCCATGTCTTCTGTCATGGGTTAGACATTGAATGTAATTTTTTGCTCACGCACTAATTAATCAGGACTTACGCAAAAATAACGTAACTCCGTCATTACGTTTGCGTTAGCCTTCCCGAAGGGTACGATAGCGAAGTAATCTACCCTAACGCTGGGATTGCTTCCTCATACTCCGTTCCGGTCGCAATGACAATATCGGCGTTGCATAAGTCCTATTAATGTTTGATGGTGGCTGATTAACCATCAATAGCTAATCTCCAATAACTAAAGATAAAATGGTTAAGCCCGAAAGGACAAAAGCTGCCCCTCGCCCATAAATTTACCTCCTAACATGTCTGTTCATTCCAAGTTATACGAAGGCAAAGCAAAAATTCTCTATACAACGGACGATCCACAAGTCTTGCTAGCTGATTTTAAAGATGATGCCACTGCTTTCAACGCTCAAAAGCGTGGCAGTATTGTCGGCAAAGGAAAAATAAATTGTAGTATTTCCACTCAGTTGTTTAAACAACTAGAAGAATATGGTATAAAAACTCACTTTATTGATAGTCCGTCTCAGAATCAAATGCGGGTGAAGTCGGTGAAGATTTTGCCCTTGGAAGTGGTGGTAAGAAATATTGCTGCTGGCAGTCTGTGTCAACAAACTGGCTTAGCAGTAGGTACAGTTTTGCAACAACCTCTGGTAGAGTTTTATTACAAAAATGACCAATTAGGAGATCCCTTGTTAACACGCGATCGCCTACTACTGTTAAAACTAGCTACTGCGGAACAAGTAGATGCAATTACCAATCTAGCATTGCAAATCAATGAGTTTCTCAGTGGCTTTTGGCAGCAGTGTAGCATTACCCTAGTAGACTTCAAACTAGAATTTGGTTTGGACTCAAAACAGCAGATACTCTTGGCAGATGAAATCAGCCCTGACACCTGCCGTTTGTGGGACAGCGCAGAAGCAGACCCCAACCGCCGGGTAATGGATAAAGACCGCTTCCGCCGAGACTTAGGGAATGTAGAAGATGCTTACCAGGAGGTTTTACAAAGAGTACTACAAGTAGTAGAAATTAAAAATTAAGTGGGCAAAATATATTAAACTCGCGTGAATTGTCAGTTGTCAGTGGTCAGTTGTCATTTGTTACTAACTATGGCTATTTACCAGTTTGTGATGGTGTGTGGATGTGAAGAGGAATGTAAATCAAATGCGTTTATCTCCCGTATTGATGGCAGTTGTAGCAATTACAGCGCCTTTGAGCAGTTCATTGAGCGCAAATGCACAAAGCGCTAACAATTATAAAAAAATAACAGAGGTTCTCAAAGCTGCAACAAATCAAGAATCCCAAAAGAACTCAACTCAAGTTTTAACTAATGAGAACTTCAAATCTGACTTCAACTCGACAGAGGTTAAGGTATTAGAAGATTTCCCACCTGCAACAAATCAAAAATCCCAACAGAACTCAACTCAAGTTTTAACTAATGAGAACCTCAAATCTGACTTGAACTCGACAGAGGTTGGAAATTCCCAGTCTACCGTCATCGCAGTTTTCCCGGCTAAGTCAGCAGCAAAGACAACATCAGATGTCATACTGCACAGTCTTACAAAGCCAACAACTGCACAAATCCTGGAAACAACCCCAAATCCGCCAACTCAACAGCCTAATTCTACTCCAGAGAATTTACCTCCATCTCCGGGAACGACTCCATCTCAGGAGAATTTAAACTCCCCTGGGATGACACCTGTATTGCCTGAAAAGACTCAACAGCCTAATTCTACTCCAGAGAATTTACCTCCATCTCCGGGAACGACTCCATCTCAGGAGAATTTAAACTCCCCTGGGATAACACCTGTATTGCCTGAAAATACTCAACAGCCTAATTCCACTCCCCAAATTTCACCCCCAGCAACCGGGCAACCAACCCCTTCCCCGTCTCCTGATGCAGCCCCAGAAGCGGCTGAACCTCGTGTGTTGGTGTCAGAAGTGGTGGTTAGACCCCAGGCTGGGCAATTAGCGCCAGAACTAGAAGACCAAGTTTATCAAGTCATTCGTACCCAACCAGGACGAACAACAACCCGTTCCCAGCTGCAAGAAGATATTAATGCCATTTTTGGTACTGGCTTTTTCTCCAATGTCCAAGCAGTTCCAGAAGATACTCCTTTAGGGGTACGGGTGAGTTTTGTCGTCCAACCAAATCCTGTTTTGTCGAAGGTAGAAATACAAGCCAATCCTGGTACTGGTGTTGCTTCTGTATTACCTGCTAATACTGTGGATGAAATTTTTCGTAATCAGTATGGCAAAATCCTCAACTTACGGGAATTGCAAGAGGGTATCAAGCAATTAACCAAGAGGTATCAAGACCAAGGTTATGTGCTGGCAAATGTGATTGGAGCGCCGAAAGTTTCTGAAAATGGTGTTGTGACTTTGCAAGTGGCAGAAGGGGTAGTAGAGAATGTTAAAGTCCGGTTCCGCAACAAAGAAGGTCAAGAAACAGACGAGAAAGGGCAACCAATTCGCGGTCGGACACAGGAATATATTATTAAGCGCGAAGTGGAGTTGAAACCAGGACAAGTATTTAACCGCAACACAGTACAAAAAGACTTACAGCGGGTATATGGATTGGGATTATTTGAAGATGTAAATGTCTCTCTTGATCCTGGTACTGACCCCAGCAAGGTGGATGTAGTGGTAAATGTGGCAGAGCGTAGCAGCGGTTCTATTGCTGCCGGGGCTGGTATTAGTTCTGCTAGTGGATTGTTTGGTACTGTTAGCTACCAACAGCAAAACCTCAACGGCAGAAACCAAAAATTAGGAGCAGAGTTACAAGTAGGACAAAGAGAGTTACTGTTTGATCTGCGGTTTACAGATCCCTGGATTGCGGGAGATCCTTACCGGACATCTTATACAACCAATATTTTCCGTCGGAGTTCAATTTCGTTGATTTTTGATGGCCAAGATGAGGATATTAGAACATTTGGTAATCAAAGATCTGATGGCACATTTGAAGATCGCGATCGCCCCCGTGTTTTACGTTTAGGTGGTGGTGTTACCTTCAGTCGTCCTCTTTCTGCTAATCCCTACGAAAAGTCAGAGTGGACAGCTTCAGCGGGTTTGCAGTATCAACGAGTGTCTACCCGTGATGCTGATGGCAACCTCAGAAAAGAAGGGGCGGTATTTGATGATGATGGCAACCGAATTGGTGATACTACAGTTCCTTTGAGCTTCTCTGGCGAAGGCGAAGACGATTTGCTACTGCTGCAATTAGGAGCCCAGCGCGACTTACGTAATAATCCCTTGCAGCCCACCAGTGGGTCTTACCTGCGTTTTGGGCTTGATCAGTCAGTACCAGTGGGACTAGGTAGTATTTTACTCACCAGATTACGAGGGAGTTATAGCCAATATGTACCTGTCAATTTTACAAACTTTACCCAAGGGCCAGAAACCCTAGCATTTAACTTGCAAGGCGGAACAGTTCTTGGTGACTTACCTCCCTACGAAGCTTTTACTCTTGGTGGTAGCAACTCTGTTCGGGGTTACGAAGAAGGAGCCTTAACCAGCGGACGCAGTTATGTACAAGCATCCGTAGAATATCGTTTCCCAGTTTTCTCAGTAGTTAGCGGCGCACTGTTTGTGGATGTTGGCACTGATTTGGGAACCAGTACTAGAACCGCTGAAGTACTGAACAAAAATGGTAGCGGTTACGGTTACGGTCTTGGTGTGCGTGTACAGTCGCCATTAGGGCCAATTCGCATTGACTATGGCATCAATGATGATGGTGATAGCCGCATTAACTTTGGTATTGGTGAAAGGTTTTAAGTTGTCAGTGGTTAGTGGTCAGTTGTCAGTGGTAAATAATAACTGACAACTGATTTAATTTCGCTTGCTAATTTTTATCATTTGCTTCAATACTGTACCGTTAAAGGTATCGGTTGTGTTCTTGGAAACAAAACAGAAGCTTTGCCAAAACTTAACATAAAATGATACAAATCAAAATATAGCAGTTCCCAATTACATGAGGTAAATAGCTACTAATCCCTAGTCCCTGATCTCAATGAAATGTAACTGACTAAAACGAAAAGCTCTATATATTCACTTTTTACCTATGCAACAGCACACCTTAGCAGCGGAAATCACCCAAGCCGGAGTGGGACTGCATAGTGGTGTAGTAACCAATGTGCGGATATTACCTGCCGATGTAGGCAGTGGGCGCTACTTTGTGCGGGTAGATTTACCGGATTTACCGATAATTCCAGCCCAAGTTGCAGCAGTAAATCAGACTGTGCTTTCGACTCAGTTGGGTAAAGGTGAGGTCTGTGTCCGCACGGTAGAACATCTATTAGCAGCGCTTGTGGGTATGGGTGTAGATAACGCCCGAATTGAAATTGATGGCTCAGAAGTACCACTTTTAGATGGTTCAGCCCAGGTGTGGACAACGAGTATCACTAAAGCAGGTTTAAAATCACAACCAGTTAATAACAACCAAATACCCCTAGTTATTACAGAGCCAATATGGGTTTATCAAGGCGATGCTTTTGTTTGTGTCCTTCCAGCCCCAGAAACCCGCTTTAGTTACGGTATTGACTTCGATCCGCCAGCTATTGGTAATCAATGGCATAGTTGGTCACAAACTACCGAACTAGATAATGCTGCTGCCAGCTTTGCTAGCGAAATTGCTCCGGCTCGGACTTTTGGTTTACTGCATCAAATTGAACACTTACAACAAACAGGGTTAATTAAAGGTGGCAGTTTAGATAATGCACTTGTTTGTGGTTCTGAAGGCTGGGTAAATCCACCATTAAGATTTGCAAATGAGCCAGTCCGTCATAAGATATTGGACTTAATAGGAGATTTGAGTTTACTAGGAACTTTTCCACAAGCTCATTTTTTAGCGTATAAAGCTAGCCATAATTTACACATTCAACTAGCTCAGAAAATTTTAGATTTTGCCAAAGGTTGTAAGGAGGGTTTTACTGTATAGCAAACTTGACAAGACGGATTGGATCTAAAATCCTCAATGGGTTTCCATGCAAACCTGCTTAATTTCCGTTTACCAGATTGAAAATCAACCACACTGCTAATGTCAATCCTTACCCAAGTCAACAGCACCGATGCGATCGCACCTGCATCTACCGAAAAACAGGCTACTAATGAAATTAAAACAACTTTTTCATCTGAAGAAATTCAAAAACTCTTACCCCACCGCTATCCATTTTTACTTGTAGATAAAATAATTGACTATATCCCAGAGAAATTGGCTGTAGGCGTTAAAAACGTTACTGTAAATGAACCCCAATTTCAAGGACATTTCCCAGGAAGACCACTGATGCCGGGAGTGCTGATTGTAGAAGCAATGGCACAGGTTGGGGGAATTGTTTTGAAGCAGTTACCTGGATTTGAAGACGGACTGTTTGTTTTTGCTGGTATCGATAAAGTCCGTTTCCGCCGCCAAGTTGTACCAGGAGATCAGCTGGTAATGACGGTGGAACTGTTATGTGTAAAACAACGTCGTTTCGGTAAAATGCAGGCTCGTGCCGAAGTCGATGGTCAGCTAGCTACTGAAGGCGAATTGATGTTTTCTTTAATTAATTAGAAATTTGCTGGCGTGGTACGGGTATAACCGTGAAAAACCTTTACTTTGTCCTGAATAAGGATAGTAGTAAAAAATAATCCACAACAGCACTTAATAACTTCTTAATTTTCGATGCCCTCTGGTGTTTGCCAAGCGAACATACTTTACTTGCTTTTCCTCACACTTTCGGCAACTGAACACTTACACACTTAGCAATGCCAGTCTTCTCAAGGGGGATAACCCCTTGCACAGTGAGTCAATCCTTCAAGAAGGTTAGCCCAACTGAAGGAGTAGGCAAACCTAAAGGACACTGGCTACTCAAGACAGTTCTGGAGATTCACCCTTGAAAACGCTTATTCATCCAACTGCTGTAATTCATCCTAAATCGGAACTCCACCATACAGTGCAAGTCGGAGCCTATGCTGTGATTGGAGAGCATGTCAAAGTAGGCCCTGAAACCATAATTGGCGCTCATGTAGTGCTAGAAGGGCCTTGTGACATTGGCGCACGAAATCAGATTTTTCCAGGTGCTGCGATTGGTATGGAACCCCAGGATCTTAAATTTGTAGGAGAACCTACCTGGGTCAAAATCGGTGATAATAACTCGATTCGTGAGTACGTTACCATCAACCGTGCTACTGGTGCTGGTGAAGCAACAGTAATCGGTAATAATAACCTACTGATGGCTTATGTACATGTAGCTCATAACTGCATAATTGAAGACCATGTAATCATTCCTAACTCAGTAGCACTGGCAGGTCATGTCCATATAGAGTCACGAGCTAGGCTAGGCGGAGTGTTGGGTGTGCATCAATTTGTACACATTGGTAAACACGCAATGGTCGGAGGTATGGCACGCATTGATCGGGATGTACCACCTTATATGCTAGTGGAAGGCAATCCGGCACGGGTAAGAACGCTTAATCTTGTGGGACTCAAACGTTCTGGGATGAGTTCAGCAGAGTTACAAATCCTCAAAAAAGCTTTCCGCATTCTCTATCGTTCTGGCTTAAGTTTTAAAGATGCTTTAGAACAGTTGGAATTGTTGGGAGAAACCGAACAACTACAAAACCTACGTCGCTTCTTGCTACTTTCTCAGATGCCAGGAAGACGCGGTTTGATTCCCGCAAAGAGTAAACCAAGCGTGAACGATGAATGATAAATAATGAATTAGGAGTTGTAAGTTACGAATTAAACTTTTAACTCCTAACTTTTGACTACTTACAGCAGTATTCATCTATCAAGCCACATATTTCTTTTCTTTGCGCCTTTGCGCCTTTGCGTGTTAGCGAAGCGGGGCGTAGCCCGATAAAAAAGATGTGGTTCATTCACCTAAAAAATAGCTGTAATACATTATGCGGATATTTATCAGCACTGGCGAAGTTTCTGGCGATTTGCAAGGGTCGATGCTGATTGCAGCGATGAAGCGTCAAGCTGCTGATTTGCAATTAGAGATTGTGGCTTTAGGTGGCGAAAGAATGGCAGAGGCAGGAGCTACTATTTTGGGTGATACCAGTGGTATCGGCTCAATGGGTCTAATAGAATCTCTGCCTTATATTTTGCCTACTCTGAGGGTACAACGACGAGCGATCGCCTTTCTCAAACAAAATCCACCTGACTTAGTAGTGTTAATTGACTATATGGGGCCAAATCTCGGTATTGGTACTTATATGCAAAAGCACTTACCACAAGTACCTGTAGTGTATTACATCGCTCCTCAAGAATGGGTATGGTCAGTTGGTTTACGTAACACTACCCGAATTGTCGGCTTTACAGATAAATTGTTGGCAATCTTTCCCGAAGAAGCCCGTTACTTTAGCAGTAACGGCGCAAAAGTAAGTTGGGTAGGGCATCCTCTCGTTGATCGGATGCAAAACGCCCCCAGTCGCGAAGCAGCCCGCGCTAAATTGGATATTACGCCAGAACAAACAGCGATCGCTCTTTTGCCAGCTTCTCGCCATCAAGAACTAAAATATCTTTTACCAGTAATTTTTGCAGCTGCTCAAACTATTCAAGCGAAGTTACCGGAAGTTCATTTTTGGATTCCTTTGTCTTTAGAAATTTACAAACAGCCAATCAAAGAGGCAATTGAGCGTTACGGTTTACGGGCTACTGTTGTCTCAGGTCAACAAAAAGAAGTATTCGCCGCTGCTGATTTTGCCATTACTAAATCTGGCACTGTAAATTTGGAACTAGCTTTATTAAATGTGCCGCAAGTTGTGGTTTATCGCCTAAATCCCATTACGGTATGGATTGCCCGAAAAATTCTCAAAGGTTCTATACCCTTTGCATCACCACCCAACTTAGTTGTAATGCGGCCAATTGTGCCAGAGTTCTTACAAGAGCAAGCCACACCAGAGAATATTACTCAAGCGGTAATGGAATTATTGCTAAATCCTGAACGTCGCCAGCAAACTTTAACAGATTATCAACAAATGCGGCAGTGTTTAGGCGAAGTGGGAGTGTGCGATCGCGCTGCTCAAGAAATTCTGCAAATGCTACCAAATAAGTAGTTTAAAGGGAATATTTCTCCTTGGGATAAGCAAGAGAGTTTAAGTATAGTTGATCTTTTTTCTCTTTCTGGCAAAATCAAGTTGAAAAATTGCTGCGGGAAGTAGAAAACAACGGCAAAGTAAAGTAAAAATTGCTGCCTTTCCCCAGTATACTTTCAGCCCAGATGTGTCCGTTGTGCTGTTGCACAATACTTTTACAAATTGCTAAACCCAAACCTGTACCGTCGTGGTTGCGAGAATTAGAAGAATCAACTTGTTGGAAGCGGTCAAAGATGCTCTCAAGTTTATCAGTTGGTATGCCAAGTCCAGTATCTTTAACTGCTAACAGAATTTGCTCTTTTTGTTGTTGTGCTATTAGCCAAACTGTAGATCCTGAAGTCGAGAATTTAATAGCATTACTGAGTAAATTGGTGAAAATTTGGACAATACGTTCTCGATCTGCCTGTAGCTGGATGGATAGGCTAGAAATGGATAGCGTCACTCCCGCTTTGTCTGCGAGGGGTTGCATAATATTAACTGCTTGAGCGATTAAGTCAGCAATATTGCAGCTTTGTGGTTCCATTTCGGTCTTACCTGACTCGATCCGTTCAATATCTAAGATGTCATTGATTAAGCGTACTAGACGCTCGGTGCTATCAGTAGCGATTTGTAGCAGACGTTTTCCTTGTTCTGAGTTTGTTGGCAATAAACCACTAGCTAGCATTCCTAAAGAGCCGTGAATTGAAGTCAAAGGTGTGCGGAGTTCATGACTCACAATAGAGACAAATTCATCTTTCATTCGTTCAATTTGCTTTTGTTCTGTGATATCTCGCAGAATTACTGTGTAAACTATTTCTTTGCCCAGATCTAATTTGGAGATAGAAGCCTCTGCCGGAAATTCGCTACCGTCTTTGCGACAACCATATATTTCTCGTCGTTCTCCCATTTTGCGGGCCAGATTGGACGATTTACCAAAGTCAATTACATGCTGACAATGTGCATAGGAAAAACGCAGTGGTAAAAGTATATTGAGGTCTTGTCCCATTACTTCTTGAGTAGAGTAACCAAAAATTTTCTCTGCGCCTTGATTAAACAAGGTGATGCGTTGAGCTGCATTAATAGAAATAATCGCATCATCAGCAATATCTAAAATTCGTGCCAACCGAGTTTGAGAAATCTGTAATGCTTCTTGTATGTGTTGACGTTCATCAAGTTCTAACTTTAGCTGTTGATTGACAGTAATTAACTCGGCAGTTCGCTCTACTACTCTCAATTCCAGTTCGTTTTTGACTCGTTGTAGGGCGGTTTCTGCCAATAGGCGATGGCTACGCCAACGTCGTGGACGAACGCGCTGGTTGCGTAATGCTAATTGTTTATACTGAGTAATATCTCGCGTAATTGCTAATTGCATCATTTTGTTATCGGCTTCTTGACACAAAGGCACTGCATGAGTTTTTACCCAGCGGCGATTACCCAAACAACTGACAATTTCGTACTCTAAAGTACCCTTTTGCCCCTGACAGACTCGTTCATTCAATGCCCGAAATGCTTCTCGATATTCTAGGGCAATTAGTGGATAAACTGACTTACCAATTAATTCTGCGCTGTTGTTTGCTTCCAGCATTACTAAACCTGCTGGGTTAATTTCCAACAAAGTACCATCCGCAGCAATAATTTTGATGCATTCTGGTTCAGCATCAAAGATGACTTTCCAGCGATTTTCACTAGAAGTTTGGGACACGCGCTGCCGTAGTTTTACCCGTTCTAAGCGATTGACAATCCGAGTTACCAACTCTGGCCCCACAATGGGTTTGCTGACAAAGTCATCAGCACCAACACTGAACACCTGATTAACAATTTCAGCATCACTATGAACTGTGAGAAATAAAATGGGTAAATCGCTCCAACGGGAATCGTTCCGCACTATTTGACAAAGCTCAATTCCATTGGAATGAGGCATTTCCACATCCAAAATCAATAAATCTGGGGTGACATCTGCCAAGGTTTCCCAGAATTGTTGCGGATCATTGAGGGTAATTACTTGCATTCCCCAGGGGCTAAGTAAAGTTTGTAATAAAGCCAGAATTTGCGGATCGTCGTCTACAGCTAATATTTTGGCTTCTGTATGGGAAACTTGTTGCAGTGGTTGGGTGGTTAAAGAAAGTTCATCGGCAGTTGATGATAAAGGTTCTGTTTCTATTTTTTTTGCTGCAATTTCCTGACGCAATTGCTGAACTAAACTTTGTAAGTTAGTTGTCTGAGATGACGTTAAGTTTTGCTCAGATTTCAGCAACTTCTCAATTTTGCGTGCCAGCTTTGATCCTTGTGTTAAGCCAAAAGTGCCTAATGATCCTGCCAATGTATGAGCTTCTTGTGCTGCTTGCAAGTGTAATTCTGGATTTAAAGTCTTTTGGGTTAAAGCTGTTGCTGCTTTCTCCAATACTTGCACTTGCTCATCTATCCGCCCGCTAAATCGCTGCCAAATCTCAGCTACTGCTGCTAATGTTTGTTCTGGCTTGGGTAATTCTGTTTCTAAAAGTTTAGACTTAGTTTTAGATTTGGGATGCATTGCCTGTATCCCTTCTGCTTGTTGGAGTTTTAGACGATAGCCAATACCATATACTGTTTCAATTAAATCGGTTGGTACTCCTACAGATTTGAGTTTCTGCCGTAACCCTTTAATGTGAGTGCGAACCGCTTCTTCACCAGGAGTATCTTCATAAGACCAAAGATGTTCTAGAATCATGCCACAGCTAAACACCCGGCGGCTGTTACGCAAAAATAATTCTAAAAGGGCATATTCCTTGGGGGTTAGTGACAAAAATTTTTGGTCATAAGTGACTTCACAGCTACTTGGATCAAGCCGTAAGTTGCCCCACTCTAGTACTGGTTGTGATGTTTTGACTCCTCGACGTAATAAAGCTCTAACACGAGCAACTAATTCTTCTTCTTCAAAGGGTTTAACTACATAATCATCTGCACCTGCATCTAGCCCAATTGCCTTTTCATGACTGCTATCACGTCCTGTTAACAACATTATTGGCATTTGCAGACCAGTGGCTCGGATCTGACGACAAAGGCTAATGCCATCTAGCTTAGGCAGCATTACATCTAGGAGAATTAAATCATAATTATAAGCTTCAATTAAATCCCAAGCAGCATTACCATCCTTAGCAACTTCTACCGCATAGTTTTGGTTAGTAAGAACGGCTGTCAACGCATAGGCATTTAATTCATCATCCTCTACAATTAAAATTTTCATAATAAAAATTTCCAGAGGGTAATTATCTCAAAATAGTTAACAAATGTAAAAAATAAATTGATCTTTGTGATGAATTTCAGTACATATCTCAAAATAATTATACTTTAGTTAACAAAAAGATCATACTTATCAAGCTTTAGGGATTAATATAATAGCAGTAATCAATAATTGTTTAATTTTCTATTTATTCTTTACTTCCTCTGCTGGTCTTCTCCTCAAGGAGACTCTAAGCGAACACAGATAAATTTCTTAACCAAACCGTATTGGGTTGCAGTCTAGCGATCGCTATCTGAATGAAATCAGCAAAAAGTAACTGTTCTCTTCACAAGTTCCTCAAATTCTCGGTTTATAAATATAGATGTCAGACTAGTTTGCTTAATAACTATTAGGGTTAACTAATAGAAGAATTTTGTTGATAGTTGCCAAAAAATGATGCAAACTTAGTAATTTATGTCCATCTCATCCCGAAAAACTAAAAAACTCAATTATTAAGAAAAACCAGAGGTCTATATGCTGAAAAAAATTTTAGTTGCATTGGATCGCTCTGAAATGGGACAGCAGGTTTTTGGGCAAGCATTGGCTTTGGCAAAATTAACCCAAGCTAATTTACTGCTGCTGCATGTCCTATCTCCAGAAGAAGAAGGCAGCCCCTATTTACCCATGTTATCCAATGTGGACTACTATCCAGGATTTAGTGGTCGCAGCTTTGAGCTATACCAAAAGCAATGGGATAAGTTTGAGGATGAAAGTTTGAAGATGCTGCAATCTTTTAGCGCCCAAGCAAACACAGCCCAAATTCCCACAGAATTTACTCAAATGCTGGGTAATCCTGGGCGAACAATTTGCAAATTAGCTGCTAACTGGGGTGCTGACTTAATTGTGATAGGTCGCCGGGGTCGGTCTGGTTTAGCAGAATTATTTCTGGGTAGTGTGAGCAACTATGTCATGCACCATGTTTCTTGTTCAGTTTATATTGTGCATTACCCAACTAGTTTACAAAATCCTGAAAAAGTTGTAGAAACTACAAGCGTTGCTAACTAATTAAGTAAACACTAAATTTCAGCCAGCCCTAGGAGGTAAACCTGATGTTACGCCATATCCGCAAAACATCGCAGGACAACAAAAGGGTAAAGATTAAAAACAAAAGAAAAATTTCCTTATTCTCCCTAACTTCTGCCAAGAGGCTATTTTGGCGGCTGCTATGGCTGGCAATATTAACAATATCAATATATATATTTCTGGGTTTAGGAAACCCTCAATCTCAGATGGTGCTAGCTACTGTTAAGCAATTAGAAGTACCAGGAGAAATTCTACATCGTTCCCAGACAAAATTAGACGATCAATCAGGAAATGTGTGGCAGGTCGTCTTATTCAAGCAAGTTTATCCTGGTCAAGTAGTAAGTGTAAATCTCAGGCTAGTGGGGTTTCCTGGTGCTGCGGAACTTTTCCATCCTCAACCTTTAACAATCACTACTGCTACAGGTAAAATCTTTAATGCTGCCGATGTTTTTTTAGAGGAAGCACCAGCACCGACAATTGCTCAGTACGATTTGAAAGATATCTTGCCCAAGTTGCCAACTGAACCGTTACTATTAGGTATACCTTTACCTGGCGATCGCTTTATCAATATCTCAGTACCTAAATCAGTGGTACAGGAATGGCAAAAAGTGCTAAATGCTGGGACTAATACATGATTTTATCGTGTCTGCCTAATTAGTGATAGTTTCCGTATCTTCTTTACCTTTGTTCCCTGCTTAATCCTGTTAAAAATCAAAGGTAGTTCTATCAACTGCGTGTGTAACGATGCTTCACTCCAACGGGGAAGTATTCTGCATCGCCTGTTGCAGTTAATGTAACCTGCGGCATTTGATATTTTGAAGGAACGTAATTAGCAAATTCACTATTGAGGCGCAGTAGTTGGGTAAGAATTGAAGATGCAATAGTTTGTCGTTTTTCTTCGCTACTTTCTACTTTTGGTGCTAGTTCCACAACTATAGATAAGAATCGGTTTTTATCGATATCTTCCTTAACTTGCAAGACAAACTTACCTGTCACCCATGCTTGAATTATCGGTTGTTCTAGTCCCACTATCACATTTTCAGGATAGATATTAGCCCCAAAATAAGAAACAGTAAAGTTAGAACGTCCGAAAACATAGACGAAAGGTAAAGAATGAATCCCTCTAGGTGATTGCTGAGTGTGAGAACGCAGTTTTTCTAGGGGATCAAATCCCCACTTTACCAAAAACTGGAGCATAGCATCATAACTTATTAATCCGCCAGTATCTAAGATGTTATAGCGCACCAAAGGAATACCATTATTTCCCGAAAATAACAATGTGCCATCTTGAACTTCAAAAAAGCGGCTTATGGGGTCATATTGTACCAACGTGGGTAAGCGAGATTCCCCAAATAAAGCTTTAGCAGCATCGGGATTTTCTGCTAAAAAGCGCCGGATACAAATACTCAATGGTGTTTCATTACCTAACACACCTGCATCCGCAGTTCCGTAGAGAGATGCAAAATCGTAGCAGGTATTTTGGGAACCAACTCTGTCGCCAACCAAACTCCGCCATTCTTCGCTGAATACTTCCCCAGCCATGACTAATTTAATTTGGTATTGCTGCCACTCTACACCACGGGCAATGCCAGTATCAATTACATCTTTAAGGAATGGTGGATATCCCAGCAACACAACCTGCTCAAAATTTGCACCCAGTTCTTGGACAACACGCAAAATTTCTTCTTTATTGTTTCCAGGAGTAATTACGGTGACGAGATAATCTTTGCTAGCAAGATAACGACAGCAGTTAGTAGTAAACATTCCCCCTACCCAAGTACCGAGGGTGAAACATATCACTGCTAAGGTACGTCTAGTATCTGCGTTAAAACTATCGTGAAATATCTGCTCAAAACGTGTAGCAATTTGCAGTTCATCTGTGAAGAAACGAGGCCAAAATGTTGGTTTACCTGTGGAACCAGAAGAAGCAGCAATCATATCACATGCTTGTAACTGCCCATCGCGGCATAACTCAGCCAAGGGATAACGCGATATATAATTTTCTTTAGTGATCGCTGGTAGTTGCTGAAAATCTTCAAAGCTTTGAATAGCATCAGGATCAATTTTTTGGGCTGCTAAAAAAGCCTTGTAAGCAGGTACATTGGCAGCCACATCGTAAAATAAACTTAAGGCTGCTGATTGGCTAGAAGTCTGAATATGTTTTTGGAGTAGTGTCTCTAAGGGGGTAGATACAAAATCTTTAAATGCTTTAATTGATCGTTGGCTTGGTAAATTGCAGTTCATAACGCTTGTTGCTTATCTTGAAGTAGAAACAACACCTTTCCCTGGGGGAATTAAAAATTAAAAATTAACATTCTCATAAATACAGCAAATTTCATTTGAATGAGGTACATTACGCTCGTCTCTAATCTCTAATCTCTAGTCCCTAGTCCCTAGTCCCTAGTCCCTAGTCCCTAGTCCCAACCCCTCTCTTCTTAAAAGACGTACTACACCCAACCGAGAAACGCTGTAAATTGACGCTCAAGAGGATGTCCGTAAATGAAACTGTATCCATTGTAGTAACTTAATAAAACCCATTCATCCTTCAGCACTATGCAGGTTTATTGCAGTAAACAACACGCAAATAATGGTATTAACCGCTTTTGTACTCATTGCGGTGAGCCATTACCTTTAGCTGTAGGGCAGGTTATAGATAATCGCTATCAAATTATACGTCATCTAGGACAGGGCGGTTTTGGTCGCACTTATTTGGCGGAGGATATTAATCAATTTCATCAAACTTGTGTACTGAAAGAGTTTGCCCCCCAAGTTAAAGAACCACAAGATTTACAAAAAGCTAAAGAATTATTTGAACGCGAAGCAAATGTTCTCAAAAAACTCCAACATCCCCAGATTCCCCGTTTTCATACCTCGCTGCAAGTAAAAGTAGGCAGTAAGGATTTTTTCTTGTTGGTGCAAGATTATGTAGATGGTAATGATTATTCTCAATTGCTAGAACAGCGTCAAAGTCAAGGAAAAACTTTTAGTGAAGCAGAAATTTTAACTTTATTACGGCAAATTTTACCAGTATTGGCTTACATCCACTCTTTAGATGTAGTCCACCGCGATATTTCTCCCGATAATTTGATTTTACGCAGTTCTGATCATTTACCAATTTTGATTGACTTTGGTGGTGTCAAGCAACTACCAGCTTCTCAAGGGTTTTGGTTCACAAAGTTAGCTGTGAATCACACTTTATTAGGTAAGAAAGGCTACGCGCCAGAGGAACAGTTAAGACAAGGAAAAGTATATTTAAATAGCGATTTATACTCTTTAGCGGTGACAACACTAGTATTGCTTACAGGCAAAGAACCGCAAAAATTATACGACAGCTATCAGGGACTGTGGTACTGGGGGAAAGAAATTAACGTCAGTTCCCAATTAGAAGCAGTGTTAAAAAAGATGCTAGCTTATAAACCGAGCGATCGCTATCAAAACGCTGAACAAATTCTCAAAGATTTACCCTTATCAACTGCGACTAAACCTCCAACTACTCAGATTACCAAGCTCAAAACAATGATAGTTGCGCCGGGACGAAAAAATGTCAATAATTTAGTCAGTAAATTCCACAACAAAACCCAAGCGGTAACTAAATCTATACCTTTGCCTGTTTGGATGCGCCCTTTTGCAGTTAGTCTTGGGGGAACAGCTTTAGTAGTTTTAATTGGTGCAGGTGCTTGGGCAGCAGTTAATGCCGTGATTCAGAGTGTGACATCAATTACTTTACCATCAATTTCATTACCGCAAATCCCACAGTTACCAAATCCTTTTGGGCAACCAGTAAGTGACAAAAATACTCAAGACAATGCCGAAATTTTCAGTCGTCGCCAACAGTTAGAAATTCCTGAAGTCTTCTTTATCAGAATGGTAGACGATTTATTTTATACTAAAAAACCAGAATTAAAAAGACGTAGCCTCACATCAAAATCAGAAGATGCCGCTTTACGAAAAGAATGGTACGAGACTGCCAGCAACTTACTAGATAAAATAGAACAAGCTAACCTCAGTACAGCAGTGCGTCAGCAACTAGGAAATTATAGTTCGCAA
Organism: Halotia branconii CENA392; assembly: GCF_029953635.1. NCBI lineage: Bacteria > Bacillati > Cyanobacteriota > Cyanophyceae > Nostocales > Nodulariaceae > Halotia > Halotia branconii. The sequence continues at coordinate 4,789,370 of NZ_CP124543.1, forward strand.
GATTACGAAACTTGGAGACAACAAGCAAGAACAGGACAATTAGGGAATTATACAATTAGTCAACTTAACAAAGAGACTAATGAAAAATTTGATCGCTTGTTTCCAAGACAGAGGCGTGGGAACATGAATCAACAAACTTTCGGTCAAATTTGGTATGCGATCGCAGCTGATAAAGTAAATCAAAAGGAAAGGGAGCAGGGAGCAGGGAGCAGGGGGAGTGGAAAAAGAACCAATCAAAAGTCATGAAGACCTAGAAGTATACAAAATGGCGTTTGATGTAGCCATGAAAATTTTTGAATTATCTAAGAAGTTTCCCCTAGAGGAAAGATATTCGTTGACTGACCAAATTCGTAGGTCGTCACGCTCTGTTTGTGCTAATTTAGCCGAGGCATGGAGAAAACGTCGTTATGAAGCTGCTTTTATTGCAAAGTTAAATGATTCTGAAGCTGAAGCAACAGAAACTCAAACTTGGCTTGAGTTTGCTGTCAAATGTAATTATTTAGACGTTGATATGGGCAGAGAACTTTATAGAGCTTATAACCGAATTTTAGGCATTTTAGTAACTATAATCAACTATCCATCACCCTGGCTCATAAAACGTTAATTTATAATCCCTCATGCCCCCTGCCCCCTGCCCCCCCCTGCCTAACTATGCATCCTCTTTATTGTTCTCAAGGACATGAAAATTCTCCAGGTAGTCGTTTTTGTCTCCAGTGTGGTGAAAAATTATTGGATACGCCCATGAGTTACGGTATTCAGCCAGGATTAACTTTAGGCGATCGCTATGTAATTGTACGTCAACTTGGTCAGGGCGGATTTGGACGCACTTATTTAGCTGAAGATACCAATCGTTTCCGCGAACTTTGTGTTTTAAAAGAATTTTCTCCCCAAGTTCAAACTGCTTACGTCGTCCAAAAAGCTGAAGAATTGTTTGAGAGAGAAGCTAATGTTCTTTACAAATTGCAACATCCGCAAATTCCCCGCTTTCGAGAATTGTTTCACATCAATCTTGAAGGCAAAGAATACTTGTTTTTAGTCCAAGATTATGTAGAAGGGCAAACTTATAACTCTTTATTAAATACTCGCCTTCAACAAGGTTTGCGATTTACGGAGGTAGAAGTTAGCCAACTATTACAGCAAATTTTGCCAGTTTTAGAGTATATCCACTCTATAGGTGTGATTCATCGGGATATATCTCCCGATAATTTAATGCTGCGCGCCGTTGATCAACTGCCAATGTTAATAGACTTTGGCGGTGTCAAACAAGTAGTGGCAACTGTTGCTTCTCAATATTACCAACCCGGTGCAGTTGCATCTCCCCCAGCACCAACTTTACTTGGTAAAGTGGGATTCGCCCCCCCAGAACAAATGCAAACTGGTTTGGTATCTCCCCACAGTGACTTGTATGCTTTAGCGGTGACAGTGCTGGTTTTACTGACAGGTAAACAGCCACAAGATTTAATTGATACTTATACCCTGACTTGGCAATGGCGACGGGAAGTTAATTTAAGTCCATTATTAGGACAAGTCATAGATAAAATGTTATCGCCTAGACCGGGCGATCGCTACCAATCAGCAACCCAAGTACTGCAAGCCCTCAACCCCCAGCCAGTTAACTCTTCTCCGACTTACTACCCTACGCCTCCTGCTTTAGATCCCACATCTGCGACTGTGGCTGTCTCTCCTCCCCCAATTCCCCAAAGTTTCAATTCTCCAACTCCTCCAATTCCCCAGCCTACAAGTTGGTGGACACCAACGAAAATCTTTGTAGCGGTGCTAGCTTTAGCCAGTACTGCGGGAATAATCTTGTGGGGATTAAATCGCGGTGGCGATCGCAATTCAGGAGTAATTGAGCCTACACCTACCCCGACTATTACTCAGCCTACCGATCCTTTAGCCAACTATTCACCAGAAGAACGCCAACGCAAAGAAAGATTAAGCGATCGCCGTCAACAATTAGGACTTGATCGAGGCTTCTATATTAATTTGGTAAATCAAATTTTCTGGGATAAAAATCCTAGTTTACAAGGACGCACTCTCAGCGATGAACCAGAAGATGAGAGTTTACGGGCGCAATGGGATCAAACCGCTGATCAATTGTTAGATAAATTGTCAGTACTGAGTACTAAAGCGCGGCGACAATTAGGTACTTATACTACAGCCGAACGCGATCGCTGGAAGGTGGAAGTCAATCAAATTAACGTTGGCAGTCGTTCTTTGTATGATTTAGGAGATGCTGCCTTTTTCAATCAATTTCCCGAACAGCGCGGCAAGACTTTTCTCGATCAACCCATCGGACAGGTTTGGTACGGGTTTGTTAGCGATAAACTCAGTGCAATCCTCGCTGGGAGTGCTTTCCAGAAACTTACCTTTGATCCAGGTGCTACGGGCAAAACAGTTAGTAGCACTCTGCAACCCGGAAGTGGCAAAATTTTCATTGCTGATTTAGCCAAAGAGCAATCTCTGGATTTAAAGCTACAAGCAAATTCTCAAGTTTTGTTGTCAGTTTATTCTCCTTCTGGCAAAATCACATTTTTAGAAGATTCCAAACGACGCACTTTATCAACTCAATTACCAGAAAACGGATTTTATGAATTTGTAGTTGTTTCTACAGCATCAGAACTTGTAGATTATCGACTCACCATCACAGCAGAAAGTCCTACACCCGAACCTACGCCTACACCAACTCCTACAGAAACCCCTACACCTGAACCTACACCAACTCCCACGCCTACACCGACTGAAACATCTACACCAATACCGACGGAAACAGAAACACCAACTCCAAGCAATTAAAAGTTCAATAAATGTTTGTAGTGAGTTAGCGCGGTCTTGGGGGTTTCCCCCATGAGCGACTAACGAACCCGTAGGGTGAAGACTTCAGTCCTCTCTAAGAGATGCGGCAAGTGCAACTACTTGACAAAAAGGCTTTAACCCTTACTACTAAAACATGTCGATACTTTTACGTTACTTAACATAGTTTGATTCCTACCAACTTACTAATTAGAATCTCCGCTACAAGTACGGCGATAAACTTAACCTAAATCCCAGCAAGAGATTTTCACCAGATAATACTGTAGGCAGGTTTCGCACTTCTACATCTTGCCCTTGACGATAAATTTCTACTTGTTGCTGTTGGGGATTAATCAACCATCCCAATTGCACCCCTGCATCTATATATTCTCGCATTTTGTCACGCAGCATTTGCAAATCATCCGTTGCTGACCTTAACTCAATTACAAAATCAGGCGCGATGGGGGGAAATTTGCGTCTTTGCTCTGGGGTAAGGGCTTCCCAATGTTGCTTTTGAATCCAAGCAGCATCAGGAGAACGATCAGCACCATTGGGTAACTTAAATATAGTGGAGGAACTGAAGGTATAACCGAGATTCGTTTGCCGATTCCAAATTCCCAAATCGATAATTAAGTCAGCTTCTCGATTGCCACTTTCACCGCCGACAGGTGGCATAATGATTAATTCTCCCTTGGCAGTTCTTTCAAACTGTAAATCGCGGTTGTGTTGACATAATTCATAAAACTGTTCGTCACTCAGATGAACCATATCTAAATTTAATGTCAAAGGAGTCATGACCTTGACTTCCTCATATTTAAGTCAGTAAATCAGCGCGGGGTTTGAAGGTTTCAATTTCTCGTAATTTTCCGTAAAGTTCTTGTTCTTGAGGACTAATGTTTTTGGGTGTAACTATTTGAATTTCTACCAATTGATCGCCACGTTTACCTTTGTCAGTGGGGTAGCCTTTATTCGCTAATCTCAGTCTTTGACCAGATCTGACTCCTGGGGGAATAGTCATTTTGACTGGGCCATCGAGAGTTGGGGCTTCTACTTGACCTCCCAAAACTGCTTCACTAGGAGTAACTGGTACTTGGCAGAAAATATTGCTGCCTTCTAATTTAAATAACGAATGAGGAATGACGGTAATTTTTAAGTATAAGTCGCCACCACCAATACCTTGATTTCGTAAACGAATAGTTTGACCTGTTACCATACCGGGGGGCATATTTACTTCTAGCGATCGCCCGTCTTCTAGGCGAATGCGTTCGTTACCACCTTGGTAAGCTTTTTCTAAAGGTAAGGTCAATCTAGCTTCGATATCTCGACGGGCTTGTTTTGGCGGGTTTTTAGGAACTGTGTACTCAACTCTGCTTTTAGGAGAACGAAATGGATCGCTACTAGTGCTGGTACTACCATTTTTAGTGTCTCTGCGACCACCGACACCAATAACTTGATTAATAAAGCTCTCAAAATCAGAATACTCGCTTGGGTCTACTGTCTGAGTGCTACTACGACTATTGGGGCGATTATCCCACTGTTTAGCTTTTGGTGCTTGTTTGCCAGCAAAACCTTTTTGCTTCCAGTAGCGACTAAACTGGTCGTACTGCGCCCGTTTAGCTGTATCGGAGAGGACTTCATAAGCCTCACCGATATCCTTAAATTTTTCTTCTGCTGTTTTATCCCCAGGATTGAGGTCAGGATGATATTGCCTTGCTAAACGTCGATAAACCTTTTTAATTTCTTCACCTGATGCTTCTTTCGGTACTCCCAAAATTTCGTAGTAATCGCGGAAATTCTGCAAATTTTGCATAGCCAGTTATTTAACTTTAAATTTTAGATTTTAGTTATCTAAGTTACGAGTTAGGAATTATGGGTTATGAGTTGAATTGTTAACTCCCAATTCCTAACTTCTAATTTCTAACTCCGAATGATTATTTCAGGAGTACTACAGCCAATCATCATCGTCATCCCAATTATCCTGATAGCTAGGACGAGATGATCTACGAGGAGGAGGGCTGTCATAGGAGGGATAACGGCTATCTCTGCCATAGTCTCTGCCATTATCTCTGCCGTAGTCTCTGCTGTATGGATCACGTTCTCGATATGGATCGCGGGAAAAATCACGTTCTCGTTCTTTTTCTTTTTCGCCTGTAAAGATGTCACGAATAGTACCAAATAAATCGTCGTCTTCGTCTTCAGCGTAATACTGACGAACTTCCCGATTTAGTTCATAGAGAGCATCTTGCAAGTCGGCGTAAGCTTGATCAATGCCGCGATCGTCGTTTTCTTGTAAACTCTCTCGTAATTCCCGGCAAATACTATCAATGCGTTGGCGGCGGTTACGGGAAAATTGCATCCCAAATTCCAGCGCTACTTCTCGGAGTTGGCGTTCTGCTTGTAAAATTAACGCCTCAGAACGCGTGCGTTTTTCTACTCGTTCTTTGCGTTCGCGATCAACATCAGCGTATTTTTGAGCATCGTGAATCATCTGATTGACTTCCGACTCGCTCAAGGTAGAAGCGCCTTGAATTGTGATACTCTGCTCTCGCCCAGTAGTTCTATCTAAGGCTGTTACCTGCAAAATTCCATTGGCATCTATATCAAACGATACCTGAACTTGGGGGATTCCCCGTGGGGCTGGTGGAATACCATACAGCTTAAATCTTCCCAAGGACTTATTATTTGCTGCCATTTCCCGTTCGCCTTGGACAACATGAATTTCCACAGTATTTTGATTATTTTCGGAAGTGGAAAAAATATCAGAACGACGAACTGGGATGGTGGTGTTGCGGGGAATCAATTTTTTCATCACGCCGCCAATGGTTTCTAACCCCATCGATAGCGGGGTGACATCCAATAGCAGGACATCTTTGAGTTCACCTCCTAAAATACCCGCCTGAATCGCTGCACCAACTGCTACCACTTCATCGGGGTTGACGTTTTCATTAGGTTCAATGCCAATTAAGTCTCGTACTAGCTGTTTTACCATTGGCATTCGTGTAGAACCGCCAACTAGTACAACTTCTTCAATATCTACGGGTGAAAGTCCGGCATCTTTGAGGGCGCGTTTAACTGGTGTACGTACTCGTCCTAGTAAGTCAACACATAAACCTTCAAACTGAGAGCGAGTTAAGCGAGTTTCTAGATGCTTAGGCCCGTCTTCAGTAGCGGTGATAAAAGGTAAATTAATCTCGGTAACACTCACAGCAGAAAGTTCAATTTTAGCTTTTTCTGCCGCTTCCATAAGACGTTGCAAAGCTTGGCGATCGCGTCTTAAATCTACACCCTCAGCTTCTAAAAATTGCTCTGCCAACCAATCTACTATTTGTTTGTCAAAGTCATTACCGCCAAGTTGGGTATCTCCACTGGTAGCTTTAACTTCAAATATGCCATCGCCAACTTCTAAAATTGACACATCAAAAGTACCACCACCTAAGTCAAATACCAAGATGGTTTCGGTGTCACCCCGATCTAAACCGTAAGCTAAAGATGCAGCAGTCGGTTCATTCAAAATCCGCAATACTTCCAAGCCAGCAATTCTACCAGCATCGCGGGTTGCTTGCCGCTGAGAATCGTTAAAATAAGCGGGAACTGTAATTACTGCGCCTGTAACTGGTTCACCCAGATAGCGACTGGCATCATCTGCCAATTTTTTCATTACCATCGCTGAAATTTCTTCTGGGGCAAATTCCCGACTCAAACGGGGACAGGCAATTTTAATATTTCCTACTTCATCTTTACGAATAGTGTAGGGTACACGCTTTGATTCTGGATTAAGTTCACTATATTTGCGCCCGATATAGCGTTTAACTGCGAAAAAGGTATTTTGAGGATTGAGGACAGTTTGCCGCCGCGCCATTTGCCCAACGACTCTTTCGCCTTCTTTACTAAAGCCAACCACGGAGGGGGTTGTTCGCATTCCTTCTGCATTGGCAATCACCACCGGCTTGCCACCCTCCATTACGGCGACTACTGAGTTGGTTGTACCCAAGTCGATGCCGACTACCTTGCCCATGCGTTACTCTTCTCCTAGTGCGACTTATACATTTATTATGATTGGGCGGGACTGCCTCTAGCAATTTGCTATTGGATAAAAACGCCTCAATGGTATAATAATCATCATTAAGGCCAGAAGTAGAGGAATTTAAGCTTGAGGAGCTACTTGCAAGACTAGGATAGCATTGACAATGCTTACTATGTCCAAGCTGCATCAATTTTCTATTCCAAATACTTACCGTCACAGTATCTTCGAGTTGGGAAATCCACCCTAATAAAACTTGCTTTTAATTGACTGAATAGATAACAAAGTTAATGTTGTGACTGTTTTAAACATTTGGATTTAAAAGAGCTATTACAAGTTCACCTCCTTGAAATAACGCGAGAACGCGACCCTTACATGGCAACAGCTGGACATTTTTTTGTTCAGGAATATATCCGCCAACAATTAACTCAATGGGGAAGTGTGGATTTCCACACCTTCCAAGTAGGCAGCAAAACCTGTAAAAATCTCATTTTAAATTTACCTTCTCAGTCTGTACAGAATAAAGCAAATTTACCACCTGTTTTAATTGGCGCTCATTATGATGCTGTACCTGGAACACCAGGAGCAGATGATAATGCCACAGGTGTAGCCGTATTATTAGAATTAGCCAGAAAATTTGCTGCTGAACCAACAAGATATCCCTTACGATTGGTTGCCTTTGATATGGAGGAATATGGCTTGCTAGGTAGCACAGAATATGCAGCCTTATTGCGTCAACAACAGCAACCACTTCGCTTAATGATGTCTTTGGAAATGTTGGGATATCGTGATGCTAATCCTGGTTCTCAAAGTTATCCATCACCTTTAGAACGTTTCTATCCCAATCAGGGTGATTTTATTGCTTTAATTGGTAATTTGCGGACAATTCCTGACTTAATTGGTATGAGTCGTAGGATTCGCAAAACTGGTATATCAAGTCAGTGGCTACCAGTACCGAATAGAGGTTTAATCGTGCCTCAAACTAGACAAAGCGATCATGCACCTTTTTGGGATGTGGGTTATCCAGCAATTATGGTGACAGATACAGCATTTATGCGAAATCCACACTATCACAAAGCTAGCGATCGCATCGCTACTTTGGATTTAGATTTTCTTACAGGCGTATGTGCAGGGTTAGAATTTGCTATTAGACGTTTATAAAAATTAGTCAATTATATAATTCAACACTAGGACTTAGACTAATTAAATCATCAATATTGCGTTTCATCGTGTTGCAAATTGCATCTAGTGGTAAGTCATTAGCATCATAACCAAAAGGGTTTTCTATCTCTAAACCGATAGCTTCAATACCAAATAAAGTAAAACTAATTAATGCCACAATTAATCCTGTCCACCACCCAAGACTTTCTACAACTTGAAAAGGTAATAGGCAACAATATAACAATAGTAACTGCTTGAGATGAATAGCGTAAGCTAAGGGTATTGGTGTTTTTAAAATTCGTTCACATGCTCCTAAGTTATCTACCAAATTATTTAATAGTTCTTGCATAGCTGTTAATTGGTAGCTATTTAAGCAATTGTGATTATACTGTCTTTGTAAATAATCTCCAATCCAGAAAGCCACTTCTAGGGGTGGATTATTCATATTCTTGAGTTTTCTATATTTAGAGTTAGGAATTAGTCCTTCTAACTCATCTGTTACCAACTCTCCGCGCAAATGTAATTTAGTCGCTACAGCAAAGGCTACTAATAAATGCAATGTAGCTATTTTGCCTTCTCTGTCTTCTGCGGATATTTCATCAATAGATACCCAAATTTGTCTTGCCAAATTTCGTACAGTATTTACTATCGCGCCCCAGCATTTTCTGCCTTCCCAAAAGCGTTCGTAAGCTGTATTGGTACGAAAAACTAGTAATAGACCTAAAACAATACTAGGAATAACACTTCCTAAAATTGGTTGGGATACAGATAAATTAAAGTAATAAAGTATAGAAACTAAAACACCAAACAAACCACAGACAATAACGCGTTTATAAATCGCTGAAATTACTGATCCTTTTAGCTGAAAAGCTATTTGGAACCATCTTTTTTTCTCGACTGTCATGCAACTAACCTAAAATAATATTTAGTGAACAGATCTACGAAACATCTGATAACTTAAAAATCATAACTCTGAAAGTAGTACAACTGTCATTGAAGAATTTACCATAACAATGGTATCAGAATCTTGTAAACTCAAAGAAAGTGGTAAGTATTTTAATGAGCGATTGGTGATTCATCAATTGTTATGAGAAAATCTTCATTCTAAATTGATGTAGCTGTGCGAATTATTTACTAAAAATTCGGAAATTATTGCTTTATGGCAATTACAGCAAATTAAATCGCATTGGCGAAGATGGGAATAACTCTGATGGCAAATGCACCGCTAGAAATAAAAGACGATGTTTTTAGCACAAACCAACTTCCAGACACCGTTTTATTCTTCGCCAAGGAATTTGACGATGAACCCTGAATTGCGTATTTAAATCGTTTTAACATTTCTGCTGTTGAAATTATGTTGCCAGAAATGCTATTACAAGTAGTTAATTGAGGTAGAGGAACGTTACAACACTCAAAAAGAGAAGTTAATAATTCTCAATATTGAGGCTGTTCGCTCCTAATTGTCAGCGGCATTTGATGATGGGATTTGTTTGTGTGCGATCATTTTCATGTACAGTTACCGCTATACCGCACATCAAAAGCGGGTATTTACCCTAGCACAGAGTATTTCTACTCAATCTTTAGTATCTCACGAAGTTAGTCTTTTAGAGAAATTTAATTATCCTGTTTTTGTCTCTCTGCTCTAATATATTGATTGGCTTGTTGTCTTAAACTCATCACACCTGCTTGGCTCAACGTCATTGCAATGATGTTGCCCATATCATCTTTTTCAAAGGAAATATTCGTATTCACAGCTTTAGCGAAAAACTCTAGCTCTGATGTGGGAAAGAACTGTAACGGTGGCTGCTGCCCACATTGTAGGAACAAATTCCCATCTTGACTCATTACTTTAAACTGTAATCCTGCTTTGGTTGAGTAAAACCCACAGTAGCTGTCAGTTTGTAACAAGGGAATAATTGTTTTTTGTTTAATAAACATATCAGGCCAATTATACTCAAGTGCGATCGCTTGCATTACTTCTGGTATCAGTTCAACTTGATTCGAGTTGAGCATGACTACAGCACCTTTGCCAATATGCGTGTAAACACGCATTAATGCTACAAATCCTTCATTTTTACCACTATGAAAAAAGTAGAAACCGTCGCCATCTCCACCACCTGCGAATAATCCCAATCCTACAAATAGTCCATTCCCTAATCCTACAAACTCCTTGTTAGCTCCTTGTATCTGCTCTGGCTGTTGAGGACGCAACATTTCTTCAATAGTCTCTTTACTCCACACAGCAGGAGATAAACCATGTAATACTCGCATAATTTCAACTGCGACTTTGGCTAAATCTGATGGGGTTGTCCACAAACCTGCTGCTGCCATCTCAGGATAAACGTGATGTTTGCCTTCGAGTGGGATGCCAGAAAAAAGATGAGCAGTTGCTGCCCTTGTTAAGCAATCATTCAACAATGGCTGTTGGTAAGTGCTATTTGTCATACCTAAGGGGTCAAGCACTAATTCGCGCATAATTTCTGGAAAAGGTTTGCCAAGCAAATCAACCAATACCTGTTGGGCAATTGTCGTGCCGCCACCCGAATAGCGATAATGTAAACCAGGAATAATATTGACCTCTACTCTATCGCTATTAGCTGGAGGTTCGCCGTTGAGAACTTGAACCGTATTTGGTAATGGGTCTGAATTTAGATAGCCACTAAAGCCATGTACAGTTAAGCCAGCAGTATGACTCAACAACTGGCGCAGAGTTATTCGGGGTTGCCAATCTGCGATCGCAGGCACACGCCATGAGGTGAGATAATTATTAACATCCTCATCAAGATTAAGCCGCCCCTCCTGCACAAGCCGCATAACTGCTAAAGCAAAAACAGGTTTGCTGATTGAGGCTGCTTGAAATAATGTGTTTGGTGTAATTTGACGATTTGTTCTGGCCTCACACACCCCAAATCCACGCGCCCATTCGATTTCAAAATTATTAATGACGGCAATACTGATGCTTGGTGTGTGGTAGTGCGCCAATCGCTCATACAAGTTTTTTGGTGAACCGAATTTTTCTTCTAGTGCTGTCGCTGGTAAAAGATTATTGATAATACTCTCAATGCGTTGCTCAACAGATTGCTGCATCAATATCACCTACTTCTTAGTTGAAAAGCGATCGCTGTTAGGTAAAATTAAGTGCGGCCATATTTACTTTTACTCAGTAGACTCAGCTGGAGGATGTTCTCCCATGACATACAAGACACGACGCAAGTTAACTATACCTTCCCGGTTCAACTGGAGTACTTCTACTGTGGCACGTCCTATTGGAGTCAACCCAATTACTAAAGTAAAAGTATCATTCCAAGCAAAATGTTCATTCCATAGTTGTTGGCGTGGATGATATAGCGACACAATATTACCACTGACTAGATCCTTAGCTTCAATCTTGTTGTACTTATGGTTGTTGCAACCTTGACAAGATAAAGCCAAGTTGTCCAAAGTAGTTTTTCCACCTCGACTTATGGGCGTTATATGTTCTATTGAAAATGCTTGAATAGCAAAACTTGCTTGACTTTTACAATATTCACAACATCCCTGAGCGCGTTTGGTAACAGCCTTTTTTTGTTGTGCTGTGACTCGATTTTCAGACATAAAGTTGCGTCTGAATACCTAAATTATCTATTAACGCCGTAAGCGAAATTCCACGTAAACGAGCTAACTCTGCTAAATACTCTATGCGTTGTGCTTGCATTTTTTCAATATATTCAGTTAAATTTAATAGCTCTTCATACTCCTTAGAGTTGAGGGTTTCATCTTCCCTTTTAGCAATTAACTCGTCGTAATAATTTTGAGTATCTGAGGGAATACTCTGATTGATTTTCAGTAACAATTCTGCTTCGAGTTGAGGTAAATTAAAAGCCTTTCGTTGCGCTTGTAGTGAAATGACTTGAGATACAAATTTTTCTAAATCAGCCTGACTTAATTGTTCAACAGCCTTTAGTAAGTCTTGTGGAGACATTTGTACTTCAATTTTTACTGTTGACATTGTTTACATCTCACCAGCTCATTTATTGATATTCTACCAGCATCGTGCTGTGTGGGATGTCATCTGCGATCGCACTTAGCATACTCTAATTTACAAAAAAGCTTAAGCTCATCCCACGAACTTTATACCAAAGTTAATTCGTGGAAAGAGCTTAATTTTGTATTCAGTCCAATATCTAACCAGTAGAATTAACCAAACCAGTGAGATGGTTCAGAGTCAGGTTGCACTGTTTCACAAAGATGATGGCTTATCCAATCTGACTTTTCTCGGAAGAGAGTATAAATACCTTGGTGAATCAAATTTTGTAAGTGTATTTGCTGTTCTAAAGCACTACGAGGCACTCTGTGGTTGATTGAACACTCTTCTTTTTCTAAGTTTTCCAGGGAAATTTGTTCTGCTGAGACTGCACTATAGAGACAGGGAATGCGGCTAAGGACAAAGGCAACTAACTCTTGACGCAAATCAGGAATTGCAAAAGCTTGTTGATAAGGATGATGCGGATACGTGTCTAAAACGTTTTCAATCTCTCCTATGACAGATTGTTGTGTTAAATTGACTACTGTTTTCATCAGTTTTTACTTCCTTTTTTATCCAGTCTATATTTGATTGATGCAGAGAAAAATACTCTAGATAGTCGTCTTTTGATGACAACTCATTTAGAAGTGATTTCAGTGATAGATACTCCGACTCTAAACGAACTTTTTATCTTGGTAGAATATGAGACATCTGGCTCTGCTGATTTGATACTGAGTGACAGTATGACTTTTGAAAACAACACTCAATAGATTTAGTGAAGCACCGATGTTTGATAGTTTTATTCTAATTATTTTATTTGTCTCAACAGAAAACTACACAAAATGCATCATAAACTCTGAAGGATCAATTTAAGTGTCAAATAAAACAATGTGAACAATAAAATCCCCGACTTTTTTAAGAAGTCGGGGATCTGAGAATAGTAATAATAATCAATCTAATGATAGATAAAATTATTAGTTTAAAATTGTGAAAAAATTCATATTAGGTAAAGTTAGCTGATGTAATTGATTGTTAATTGCCACCGATGCAGCCATTCCTGAAAGCATCGCACCTTCTATGAGATTGCCACCGCACCAATCACCACAACACACTAAAGGTAAGGAAGTATTCGCTGATAAAACAGCTGCTTTGAAAGGATTTTGAGGAAAGGCATAACGCCAGCGATGTACTTGCATCCAATCAGGCTGAGCTAGCCAAGGAAGCGTTAGAGTTTGGGCTGCACACTGTAACATTTCTTGTCCTACAGGTTGTAAATCTGGAGATTCTAAATGAAGTTGAGCAAAATGAGCGCTGCTTTGCACTACAAATATTGGTTGCTGGGGGGTAGGACGCTTGCTGCTATCTAAACCAACCCATCCCAAAACAGTGTGATCAATAAAATTGATTGCTTTCCATTGTGGAAGTGATTGTTCTGGAGTTTGATATCCTGCGATCGCAGTTATACAAGGGTCAAATTCTACAGAAATCAGGTGTTCTATAAATTCTTTGCTTAATAAACTTGCACCCAAAGGTTCCAAAAGCGTCAAAGCTTGAGGTGCAGGAATGGCAAATACTACAGCTTGAGCAATTAATTTTTCGTTGCTGGATTCTAGAGTCAAACACCAACTATTGTCGAGAGTTGGGTAAATATTGATGACACGTTGATTCAGCAGAATTTCTAAATCTTGAGCAAGAAATTTAGCGATCGCACTCATTCCCCCAGGCGCAACATAGCGAGGAATTAGGTTTTCTGGTTTATGTAACACACCATCTGCTGAAAGTTCGTAAACCTGATCTGTCCAGACTTCCAAGAGATGGCGATCGCTCAATAACTCAACTAAACGTCCTAACAACTCACCTTTTGGATTGAGGTAACATGCTCCATGATCTGCATAAGTTCCATACAAGCGGCGTGTAGCCACTCTTCCCCCTAAACCACGAGACTTTTCCACAACGATTACCGAATATCCCGCTTGACTTAACTGCTGGGCGCAGACTAAACCTGCCATACCAGCACCAACTACTGCAACATCGATCATCAGTTAATAGTCCTTTATTATTACTAGTCAACAAAGAGGCGGAGGGGCAGGGGGCAGGGAGCAGGGGGAGCAAGCCCTGCCTCAAAGACGTGGAGCAAAGCGGAACATGGAGAGAAGTCTGAGCGGAGGCTTCCTCCGCTCAGAACTTCGGGGTATGAAGCCCCGCCCTTACTTCGACTACGCTCAGCACAAGTACGCTCAGTAACCATATAGGACGCTCGAACTTAGGCACAAAGTACAAGCTCCATCCCAGCCTCTCACCCTTGCTCCCTGCTCCCCTGCTTCTTTTGACGCAAGTCCCTAACTGATAACTGATAACTGTTAAAAAGCTAATAGTAGAATAAGGTACAGGAAAGCTGTACGGAAGAGAGGCAGGAAAATTGGATGAGATGAGGGCAGCGCTGGAGTTAGCAACCGAAGAAGAATTGCAAGATTTAACAGCAATTCTATTTAGTCGTAAGTTTAATCCCTTAGATTATGTTCATACACCAGAACCCATCGAAGTGCAAAGCCAAGACCGCAGAGTTTGGCTAGACACCCTAGAAAATCGCTTTCGATTTTTGGCGGCAGATGGCATAACGGTATTGCGAGGACGCACAACTCAAGTAACTTACCGACAAGCGTTAATTCAAGTTTGTAAATATCTGAAAATTCCTTATTCAGATCAGTTAACAACTGTTGATTTAGAAGCAGAAGTATTTTTACATTTGTTAGGACAGGTGTGGAAAAAGTTACCAGAAAAAGAAAAACAAAAATTGACCGAGCAGGTGCAACGTCATCTAATAAAATCAGAACTTAAACAACCGTTACCGCTGTTATTGCAGCGTGACCCTTTAGGATTACTGTTTAAAGGTGGTAGTGCCTTGGCTGTAACATCCGTTCTTCAGCCGCTGGTTTTACAACAAATTGCCCGTCAATTTGCCATCCATTTTGCCACTTATCAAGTAGCTAAACAAGCGGCAATTACAGGCTCAGAAGTAGCTACAACGCAATTTCAAAGCTATGTAGCCGTGCAAATGGCGCGACGGGGCATGACTATGAGTGCAGCCCGTTATGGAGCAGTCCGTGGTGTGTTTGCTGTTCTCGGCCCCATGATGTGGACTTGGTTTTTTGCCGATTTAGGATGGAGAGCGATCGCTACTAACTATGGTCGCATCATCCCCACAATTTTTGCCTTAGCGCAAATTCGTTTGACTCGTGCTGAATGTTGGGAGCCAGCTTGAAGTTAGCTTTTTACCATCCTAATCCTGATTTACAAGCCCCTTGGGATTATGCCCAAATTGGACTGTTGATTTTTCCCTTAAGTCCGTTGTTGGGGGCTGTTGGTATCGGTTTTGCCATATTAATAACTTGGCTGCGTCAAAACCGCATAATCATCCACCGCCCCCTCAATTGGGGATTTGCTTCTTTAAGCGTCTTACTCATAATTAGCTGTGGGTTTGCTGGTGATAAAACAGCGGCTTTCCTTGGTTTATTTAATTTTTTACCGTTTTTTCTACTTTTTGTAGGACTCAGTGCCTTAATTCAGACAACTGCCCAATTACGACAAATAGCTTGGATTTTGGTCATAGGTTCTGTGCCATTAACCATTATGGGTTTCGGGCAGTTGTTTTTCGGATGGGCTTGGAAATTTCAATTTTTGTGGATTGTATTTGATTGGGCGATCGCACCTGGAGGAGATCCACCGGGACGCATGGCTAGTATTTTTATGCACGCGAATACTTTCGCTGCTTATTTAGCGATTGTATTTACCCTAGGGTTAGGCTTGTGGCTAGAAGAATGGCGCTTAGGTATTGGGTATCGTTTCAGGCGGATTAACAATCGCTTAGTTGCTGTTCCTCAACCCTCGCTTCCCTTGCTGTTTTTAAGTGTGGCAGTAGTTGCCAATTTTGCTGCCTTGATTTTAACTGACTCACGCAATGGATGGGTAATTGCGATCGTTGCCTGTTTAGCTTATGCATTTTATCAAGGTTGGCGCATTCTTGTCGGGGGAGTTCTCGGTGTCGCTACTAGCGCTCTTTTGGCAGCTTTTGCTCCCTTAGCAATTGCTAACATTTTTCGTCAGTTCGTTCCGGCTTTCTTTTGGGCGCGGTTAAACGATCAAATGTATCCAGATAGACCAGTGGTCTTAATGCGAAAAACCCAATGGGAATTTGCTTGGTCTTTGACTCAGCAGCATCCTTGGACAGGTTGGGGCTTACGTAATTTCACAACACTCTACAAAGCACAAACGCAGATTGATTTGGGTCATCCCCATAACTTGTTTTTGATGTTATCTGCTGAAACAGGACTGCCGAGTACGATATTATTTTTTGGTTTACTTGGTTGGATATTTTTTGCAGGTATGCAACTGTTAGGAAAATCAAACGGTATAGCAAAAAAAGATAAATTGATATTTTTCAGTTATCTTTTGGTGTCTGTGGAGTGGTTACTATTCAACACAGTAGATGTCACTCTTTTCGATTTTCGGTTGAATACACTCTCATGGTTACTATTGTCGGCTATTTGTGGAGTAGCGTTTTATTACAACCAACCTAATAAGCTTGTAGATGCAAAAAAGTAGCTTAGAGGTTGATTTTTAAGAGCGATCGCATTAATTACAGGCAAAAATTTTTCAGTGCTTACACTGGGGTCGTTTCTAAGTTTTAGTTAATAAGATTACTATATTCACATTTGTGACTGTGAGTGTGGTTAATCTAAAAAGTTAGCCACTGTTGCTGATAGTTGGGAAGGTGTAGGGACAACCCTTTTGGGTTTTCCTGCATGACGGGCATCTAGCTTTAGATGCCCTTTTATATTATTTAACCCTCTTTTGTCACTCTAGGCAGAGGAAAAATAGAAATAAGAGATATTGAAGTTTTGAAAAATTGAGCAAGTCAGATTATTAACAATCATTTGAAGTTGAAAAAATCCCTCAGATAGCTTAGGGACTGTAAAGACCGCTAACCAAGGTTTAATTAAGTTAAATAATGTAAATGGCTGAAGTATCAAACGGAGGTTATTCAGAATACTATTCCAACCATTGCCTTGATTCCACCCAGGATGTGATGAAAATCTAGATTCAGATTGTGGTGGTAATTTTAGCAGTTGTTCGGAATGAAGACTAACCAACAGATAGGCACTAAAAACAATTTCCCACCACTTCTCTATTTGTGAATAATGAGTTAGGCGAAAATCTGCCCATCCTAATTCATTTTTACTTTGTTTTAAACCATATTCTACCCAAGTTCTTAAACCATAAAAATTGCCCACATCTCTTGGAGTAATCTCTGGATATTTACTCATGACATACCAAGTCGTGTTTTTTGGAAGAACTTCAATATCCGTTGTTATTTGCCAATACCTTACTTCCGATTTTTTGCCACATATTATCTCTCTAATATATCTATTCTCTGAACTTAAATCCGAGAAAACACGCTTGAATCTTTGCCAATCTGAGTATTTTACTTTTGAGTCTGTAATTCCCCATGCTCTATGGTTTGAGCGAATCGCTACAATAAAATTAAGATTTAATTCATTTAGTACGCTTAAAAAACTTTTACTACTTTCACCATATAAACTATCCGCCAGCACCAGATTGAATCTAAACCCCATCGACCGCAATTTTCTTATCATTATCCCGGCGATTTCGGGTTTGGTTAAATATTTCTCTCCTGGTTGTAGTCTTTCCCTCGGTTTATATACTTCAAATATTAGAGGAAACGTCATTCCAGATAAGACTGCATATGCTGTAACCGCCACAATACCGTTATCTGTTTTACCTAAATTTCCAATGTACTGTCGTTTCACATAATCAGTCGTATTTCCTTTTTTCTTATCCCCTGTCTCATCAATTATTAGTATGATTGGGCGACCTTGAAGTATATATAATATTAATTCTAACCTTTGCCTCCTTAATTCTTGTACATCCCAGGGTGATTCTGTTAAAAAATGGTGTAATGCTTGATGATTATCTAGCCCTACAATTTTCGCTATTTCCGGTAAAGTTTTACGTTTTATATCAGAAACACATCCCATGTGTAGGTACTTAAAAGCTTCAAAGCTTCTAACTTCTGGAAAGAGGTTTTGATACAAATGGCAGTATTCGTCCACAAATTTTACTGTGGGTGCGCTTCGGCGAGGCTCAACCATACTCTCTGTCTGGTGTTTTTGCGATCGCTCCTAATTATACTTTGTCGAGAGTGATAAAAGAGGGTTAAGTTTTTATTAGTTAAGCACGCCGACTGTTGCCGCGTTTTTATTAATTCGCCTCTACATGGTTAGTAAAGACAAGAATGTAGTAGAACTTATATTTTCAAAAGCGTTGTATTGCAGACACAACACTTTTATTTTGCTACAAAGTTTGCATTAATTCGTCTTTACATGGTTATACCAATTCGCAATTCGCAATTAAAAAACCTAAATGCAGCAAAGCTTTCAGGGTTTGGATCTGTATCAGATTTTTCGTGAAATGGTATAACTAGAAACTGCTGGGGTTTAAAAAACTTTTAATACAAGAATTATAGCCCCTATTTTCGTAAACTAATCCAAAAATATTGTTTCAGCGATCGCCTGTCAACTTTACTCTTTCACATAAGTATAGATGTAGTGCGATCGCTATTCTTGTTTCTATATTTTAAGTTCATAATTACTAATTAAGTTTTTTAATTCTTTATGTACATCATACATAAGAGTAGCTTTCTCCAAAGAAGTAAATTTTTGTCCTGTAATATAATTAAGACAATTTAATACTCTAGCTTCCCAAGCTTTCTTATTATTAGTCTCCCATCTTTTAAACACTTCAATTTCTTCTAATCCTAATATATTATGAAATAAACTATTTCTTTCCTTTCTGGTAGTCTCATTAAATATTTTAAAATCGACATTTTTTTGCCAGTCTGGTAATTTTGATATTAGTTGGTGAAGAGATTCTTTACTGCTTCTATTTCTATCTCTAATCAGCCCTTCTACAGCGCGAAAACTATGAAATAGTGCCTCAACAGTATTGCCTTGCTCTAGCCGTACCATTCCTAAATAAGCTGCTTCATAACCTACCCACCACCACTCATCTAAGCGTTCTTTTGCAAGTTTTTCTCTAGCTTGTGCAAACTTTTTAAAATCTGCACAATTCCAGAGAATAGCCATATCTAATAAATCTTTAATTTTCTGCTCTTGAGAATTAACTTCTCCTTCCCAAAGTTGCTTTAATAAACGTTTGACACCTGAATAATCAAAGCGTTCTAGTAAAGCTTTTGCTTCTTGTAACTGAAGTCCTTTTAAATAGATAGGACTATCAATAAAGATAGGTTCCCTAGGTTCATATTCATTACTTACTAAAAATTTAACTTGCTTGCCAAATCTAGCTAAACTCATAAATTGAACAGCTGAAGATATTGCTGGTGTTCCAGCTTGATGACTAACATAAACTGTTTTCAGAAAATTACAATCTAAGGTACGAAATTTTTCTTGTACTAAAACAAGAGTTTGATTCCAATTATCTATACCTCTATCTGTGGTTTTTGGTGTTAGATATAAAAATTCTGGATGAGAGTCAAACTTGTATTTAAAATACCACTCCAATAGAGGGGTAAGTGTACAAGTGTCTTGCCAAAAAGGACATTTTTCGTAAAGTCTTTGGTCTTCATCAAATATTTCAGCTTGGTCTGTAAGCAGAATAACTATTCTTTCTGGCTTAGTTTTTTTATCTAAAAAATGTTGGTAATAAGTATCTAATAGAGGAAACTCTAAATCAGACTTGTATTCATCTGATTGATTGCCATAGACTAAACCTAAAATTCTGGGAGGTACTGTATATCCTGCCTCTTTATTATATGGATCTTTCTGAATAGGTGAAGCAAATTCTGTACATTCCAAATCATATCTGACTTCACTATATAAATTTCCCCAGTTCTTGTCATGTTTGAGGATAATATCACTATTGCCTGTTGTCACAATCCACATATTCATATTTATTTGCCCCAAAGTTTGGTAAAGTCGCTAGTTGGTAAGAAAGTCAAAAAATCCTGTGTTATTTCATCTTTTTTATCAGGAAAAATCGTCAGTAACTCTACATACTCTTTGCCTTTACGCCTGATTTCTCCTTCTTTAGTTTTGATATAGCGCGGATACATGCGATGCCAAAGTCTGCCAATTTGACCTAGCTTACCTGTAAGGCTTGAACCTTTAATTGATTTGACTCCTTGATAATTACCGTGAAACCATCTCACGGCTAAACTGTCATCTTCATCTTGGGCAATGCGTCCCCAAACTTGCACTTTTTGAGGATGAAATGATTCACGCCAATAACTTACTTGATTACTAGGAATTTTACCTTTTAATTGCAACCAATTATTTACAGTTTTATGAATATCATTCAGGATATTTGTAATATGGTTAATGTTATTTACGGGAAAATAGTATTTATTTGATTGTTGCGTAAATTGCCAATGACAACCTATTAGATGTTTCTCATATTCTGGAAAGAAGAGACGATGGTCAATGCGTCGCCACGATTTACCAAAACTACCAAGCAGCATCGCAAATCTGAAAATTTGTGTTGCTAATGTCCTCAATTCTTTTTTGTATTCTGTTGAGATATCACCCATGCTGAGAATATTGAGAGTTCCTGCATTTAATTCATAAATAGGCATGGTATTTCGACCATACCGATATTCATCCATCTCTAAATCAACAGCATTAAAAGCAATTCCTAACTGTCCTACAACAGCACCGTTTTTACCAGCGAAACCTCCCCAAAGTTCTCTAGTTAATTCTTCGGCTGTATTTTCGTCGGTGACACCACTAAATAACCGCAAAGTGTGACCGCGTAAGGCGGCTTTAAAAATGTTGGGTCGAAATTCACCACTTTTATCGATTAACTGTGATGCTAAACCTTGTCCACGTAGGTTAAAAGTGACTAACTTGGTTTCGGGCTGATTTATCGGTTGACCGTAACCAGCACTGACTCTAGAACCTATACCTTTTTCTATGGCTTTATCCCAAATATTCCAGATGATTTCCCATTCGCTGGGTTCTAGTATTTTGGTACTGGAAATGCCGAATACTAATGTGGGTTGATAAAGGGATATCTGAATAAAGGCTGAATGGCTATCGTTATTTTTAATTTGCCAATCTTGTTGAGGATGAACTACATCGATTAATGGTTGTTCAACCCAAGTTGCATCTTTGGGATAACCACCATGAAAGCGTAAACTTCCCGGTTGGGTATCGTCGTTAGTTAGTTTTCCGCCGCAATATTTTTCACGTTGTTCTGAGGTGCAAGCGCGTGAAAAAGCGCCTTTCATACTTGCACCTGGGTAAAAGGGAAATCCTTTTGCGGCGATGACTGGACGAATGATATCTTCGTCTTGTCCGCTGTTAGAAACAAAGCGCCAAGTTATTTTATACTCTTTTGTTTTGATGTTGGTGTGAAATGTAGGAGCATCGATTGCAGAACCTTCTACCCATTCATCAATCCATCTTTCTGACTGTTTGGGATTTTTGATGTATTGAATTTGTCCGCGTCCTGCAATTTGTGCTTGAAACATTAAAGGAACTTCGTTACTGTTGGTCATCATCGACTCCTAATTTTTTATAACGCTGAGTCCACCAAACCAAGCTGTCGCAAAATTGAGTCAGAACAGCTAAACAAATTCTTTGGTCTTCTGGGGGAAGTTGCCATAATTTAGTGGCAATTTCTTGAATTTTTATGGTGTCTTTGTTGCTGACATTTTCCTGGGGAAGTTCAATTCCCGCTTTTAGCATGATTTTGGCAAAGCTTTTCCAGGTATCGCGCCAATATTCGCCTTTGGGTGGTTCTTTGTCTAAGAGGCGTAATTGTTCTCCCCAAAATCTTTCTAAACCGAATGCTACGGTGATTCGCATTTTGTGAGATTGACCAATGACTCCTTTTTGGTCGCGGTGCTTGAGTATTAAGCGTTGTGCTTCTTGGTCGAGGTCGTATGATTTCCAGGTCATAAGTTGATGAATGTAGAGGGAACAGGGAACAGGGAACAGGGAGGGAACGGGCAACGGGGGAATCCCCGTAATTAAAATTAGGGAACTTTGATAAGGAGGCATGAATGTAGAGGGAACAGGGAACAGGGAACGGGCAACAGGGGAATCCCCATAATTAAAATTAGGGAACTTTGATAAGGAGGCATTAATTAAGGGGCTTGCATCCTTTTTTGGTAGCTAATTTCTCTCTCTGGTCATTTTTCTAGTTTTTTAATAAGAGAAATAATCATTCGACTCTCTTCTCGAAGTAAATAAATAATCGATTCTATATCCGTTTGGCTACATATTCCTACCCTCTGAGATAAAATCATGTGTGTTTCTAATTCGTTAATTGAGCCTTGAGCAATATTAAGAAATCTGATATACTCAGCGGTTGACCTTCTTCCATAACCTTCTGCTATGTTAGCTGGAATAGATGCCGCAGATCTCCTGATTTGTTGTACCATTCCATACAACTCATCTTTAAGAAAAGTTTTAGTCAAGAAATAACATTTTTAAACTATATCCATACCTTTTTGCCAAATTTTTAAATCTTTAAAATCATTAATTTCTGACATTTAAAAACCTCTTATTTTATTCATTTTTTCCCTACTCTCTTTAACAACTTATTCATCTGTTCCCTGTTCCCTTTAATGTTAAATTGCAGTGACCAAAGCCGATGGATTCTAAGCCTCCAAGGTAAATATCTACGTTGTGAGTGTTATTGAGAGGTTCCCATTGTTTACCTGATTTGTCGTCTCTAATGGCGATGGGAAAAACTAAGATGGTTCCTTCTGGTAAGGCTTCGGTGTTGAAGAAGCCACCGCCATCTACTACTTTTTCGGCAGGTTTTAAGCGGACTCGACTTTGACGATATAGCGCCATGTCATGAATTATCGAAATGTCGCTATCTTCTACTATGACTGCTGGCTTTTCTTTTCCAGATGGGAACCAAGGAGATAAGTCTGCGGTTTTGTTGATGGTCAAAAAACCTAAGTTGAAAAATAAGGTTTTTTTACCTTGAGATTCTCTGGCTTTTAAGTTTTTTGAACCTGTGTAAGGGTCGGGTATTTCTATTTCTTTGAGAGATTTACCGTTAATTGTGACAGTATCACCGGCGATTCTTTGGTAGCGTTGGAGTAAGCGCGGACTAGTTACCCACACAATTGGTTGACCAGGACAAAAGACTGGTAGCCAAAGAATGGAAGCGTATTCAAATTTGATGATAGATTCGCTGTTGATTTCTGATTGTTCTGAGTCTGCACCATTACCATACCAATAACTGGCGGCTTGTTCTCCATCGATGAGGCGCATTTCGGAACGCAAACGACCGCGAATTGAACTACCAGGAAGTATACCTGTTTGGGTAAATTGGTCACGGAAAATTAAGTTTAAATTACCGCTTTCTTCTCCGGCGGTTGCACCGACATGGAGTGGTGCTAAGGTTTCAATAATTCCATAAGCTTTTTTATACATTTTTAAGCTACTCCTTTAATTTCTGTTGGTAAACATAGACCACATCCTACTTGTTTAAGGCTGTAACCTTCTTTGGGAAACCATGCTTCATCCCATTCACACCAAGGTTTGTTTAGAGGTGCTGCTAAAACATACACGCTACCAGCCGGAACTGCGTAACGTCCTCTTCCTAAATTGCCTTTGGCGCGGTAACGGTAAGGTATTGGTTTGTCGGTTAGCATTTGTATGGTTTCGGGAAAGTTTTCGTGTTGGGGATGGCGGTGAGAAAAGCGGTTAGAACCCCAAATTGCTGGTGTAATTAAAGCGAAGGTGCGTTTTATTGGTTGATTTAATAGGTCTAAGAATTTCTTATTTTTAAGTTCTTCGCACTCGATTTCGACAACGTGGTTTTCACCGCCAAAGCGATACCAACCGGGTTCGATGGAATAGGTTGAGAGATAAACTAAACAGGTATCATCTGACATTTGAACGGAGTTTTCGAGAAATAATCCGTCGGAGTCTTGTACACATCGTTCTGAATGTTTGATTTTGGGATGGAGAAAGGAAACGTATTCCCACGGATTATCTGCAACAGATTGATTGGACTTGAGTATTCTTGGTGCAATTCCCCAAGAGTTGATAGTTTGCCAACGATAATCAGGTTCTAGTTTTTCACTTTTATTTTCTAACTCCCACTGTCCATTTTTCAATTGCCATTCATCTACTGCTTTTTTGGCAATGATTTTATGCCAAGGAATGGGAATATAAAAATTTTGCTTGTCTTTGATTTTTGCCCAAAAAGGGCCAGCTACAAATAATTTATCACTTAGCTCTTTTTTGGGAATTTTTTCAGTAATTTTGTTAATGCTAAAAATTAAACCTGAAAGTGTTGCGGCTTCTGGGGGAAATTTAAAGCCAGAAAGACCAACTAAGTTATCAGGTGAAAGAAATGCACCTGCACTTCCATACATGAATCCTAAGGGATTGATGGTGATTAGGTATTTGAACATGGCTAGCAAGGTTTATAGTTAGGAATTTCGTCTTTTTTTGAGGACTGAAGTCCTCACTACGAAAAATTTATAAGTTTTTAGATTGGTTAACATATTTGAATTTATTCTCATTTAATCAGGACTTACGCAAAAATAACGTAACTCCGTCATTACGAGCGATAGCGAAGTAATCTACCCTAACGCTGGGATTGCTTCCCTACACTCCGTTCCGGTCGCAATGACAATATCGGCTTTGCGTAAGTCCTATTAATTACTTAAATGCCAGCCTATTTTAATTAAGTCACTTATCCAGTTAACTGTGGCTTCTGCTCGTTCGTAACTATCATCTTCGTCACTAAAACCAACCAGATATTTAGCATGTTCATAATTTAATAATTTCTCGCCTTCGCCTGGGAAGTAAATATTAAAAAACTCAATGGCGAATTTTTCGCTAAAAGTTTTTTTGTCAATGTTAAAAGCACGCCGGGATTGCAGTTGAGCTAAATCTTGATAAATATGACTCCAGTTTGATTGTTTCTCTCTGTCTTGATATTTGGTCAATATATCTAGATAATTCCAAGGACAAGTCCACTGGACATATTGACCACTGTTAAAAACTATGCGAATGGTGACTCGTCCACGTCCTGAAGATTTGGCTAACTTTTCGGCTTCACGACAATGTTTTAAAATATCTCTTTGAGGAACGCTAGAACCAGCCCAAACAAAGCCAACACTTAAGCCTATCTTTTGGTCATGTTTTTCCCAAGTTTGGGGTAGGGTAGTTAACCATGCAAATGCTTGTTTGGCTGTAATAGGTTCTTGGTCTTTCTCTCGATAAATTGCGCCTAAAAAATCGTCACCACCTGCATAAACTACTCGACCAATTTCTTGAGGAAAATCTCTGGTAAAATCTTTTCCCCAAAGTCGCATAGCTTGACTAAATTTTTTTAGTTCATCATCACCATTTTCTAATTCTGCTAATTTTTTTAAATGTTTGCCTACTTCATCGCCGTCACCCATAAACCAACCTGTCCAGCGTCCTTTACCTTCCTCATTTTTGGCTTTAAGGCCACGATAAATTTCACTGAAGCTTTCTAGCTTAGACATGCCTAAGTTGTGGGCAATTTCGGGAAGTGTGACTAAACGCTTAACCAATTCGGGAATACTTAATTTCTCATGAAGTGCAAAAAATTTGCCTTCTGGTTCTGCATCTTGAGGAAGATTTTCTAATACGCAAGCGAGGCGTTGATAAAAAGTTTTAATATCATCTTTTTCTATTGTCCACTGGCGATTTTTAGGCTTTCTCTCTACCCCGCCTAAGCCGGGAAAGGCAATTCCATCTGTACCAGTTAAGCTAGAACTTTCGCCTATCCAGTTAACCGCAGTCCACCCACGAGAAAGTTTGCGGGTTTCTAAGTTATCCATCGCCGCTTGAATACTATCGCCTTCCGCCCAAAAGATTTCCCAGGCGTGGTTTCCCCAGTTTGTCCATTCTCTATCCCAGAAGTATTTATAGTCAGGTAATTTCTTCTCTATCCAGGTGCGACATTCTTGTAATATTCCCTTCCATGCAGATAACAGGGTTTTTTCTACCTGTGATTGAGAAAATTCTCCCTTAATTAGGATGCGATTGGGCATTCCTTTTTGGACATTGGGAAGTGCTGGAGAAATAACTGTTGTGGTTTTTTCAGCTTCTTTTACTAGCTGTTGGCTGAGATAAGAGAGAATCAGGGATGCACCATATAAGTCTCGGAGTTTGCGGGATTTCTCAATGAATCCTTGTACGGGAGCAAAGGTAGTTGCTGTATATTTGGCCACGTTTACCATAGTTACTGGATGCGGTCTTGTCTAAATTACAGGAGAATTTTGAACTTTGATTCAGTAGTTATACTTTGTAACAATTTTGCTCTGTGGTCAGCCTTTAGGTGTTTGCACAACGCACCTCTAGTAATAAGTAGGTCGGAGTAAATATTGTTGGGACAAGGCAAGGGGCAGGGGGCAGGGAGCAGGAGGAAAAAGAGTTTTAGCCTCATTTACTTTTCTTCACACAGTTTGGTTTTATTGCACCGACTTACTTATATGCAAGCTTGGAGTTATGTAACACTGGGTAAATTACTGTGACATTTACATCTTCTCGGAAAAACTGAGAATGTAAATACCTTTTCGTGCGAATGACGAAATTTGTTTGGATGTCTGAGTGATATTTTATTTAAGGTGAGTTTGATCAACCTCTCCCCAACCCCTCTCCGACGCGGAGAGGGGCAGAATGTTTCTTAGTTTTGAACCAAAAAATAAAGGTTTCAAAGCCTCTCACACCGTACGGGAGAGGTTTTGAGAGGGGTGTTTTAGAGCCGTCGAACTCAGGTTATTTAAGGTGTTGCAGATTTGTGAGATAATTTATCGGGCTATACCCCAGCTTTGCTAACACGCAGAGGCGCAGAGAAGATGAAGAGTTTTGGTGTTAAGAGAGAGTTTCAGATGTTCATCGACGCACCTCGCCGAATCGCTGAAACCCTATGTTTTTCGTTCTAGTGTGTCGATGCCTTACAGGACAAGGGTTTGAGGTATGTATTTTACTTATTTTCGCACAACATATATGATATTTTTAAGAGATGCGTCGATTTGGCGGCTGAAAGCCTTACGGGGCAAAGGCTCCTAGACGAACTCTTTCCCGATTACTTCAAATCGGAATGAATGGAAACTTTGGGGATATCTGCCGGTAATCGAAAGTTATGAACTTTCCCGATTACTTCAAATCGGAATGAATGGAAACTTCACCGCTACTTTATGGTGAACGATTTTCTAACAGCGAGGCTTTCCCGATTACTTCAAATCGGAATGAATGGAAACCCTCCAGCGCACCACGAACCCAGACTTTCTCCTGACTTTCCCGATTACTTCAAATCGGAATGAATGGAAACCTCGATCCCCATCTCCGTCCACTTGCGAGAAATTCTTTCCCGATTACTTCAAATCGGAATGAATGGAAACGTTTTTACTGTTGCACCATACACCGACCTAGAACCACAACTTTCCCGATTACTTCAAATCGGAATGAATGGAAACAAACAGGAGATATTGGTTTGAAGTCTAACGTGGGTCTTTCCCGATTACTTCAAATCGGAATGAATGGAAACGGTTCATACCAGGCAACCACCTCATTTTCAACTTTGACACTTTCCCGATTACTTCAAATCGGAATGAATGGAAACACAAAGTGCCAATGCTGAAGTAAATAAACCAACAGGAACTTTCCCGATTACTTCAAATCGGAATGAATGGAAACACTTGACCTCGAAGGGAAGGATTGTAATACATTTTCCTTTCCCGATTACTTCAAATCGGAATGAATGGAAACACCCCATCGTCAAAGAGGGGCAATGGGGATTCAGACTTTCCCGATTACTTCAAATCGGAATGAATGGAAACTGTAGCATTGGTCTGCATTAATCATTTTTCTACCCTTTCCCGATTACTTCAAATCGGAATGAATGGAAACATTTTGGTGAAATATCTTGGAAACAGTTGCTTCGGCTTTCCCGATTACTTCAAATCGGAATGAATGGAAACCTTGGAGTCGGGCTTGGTGCTGGACTTGGGGTCTTTCCCGATTACTTCAAATCGGAATGAATGGAAACTATAGCAGTCCACATAAGAAAAACACACAGTTCCAACCTTTCCCGATCGCTTAAAATCGGAATGAATGGAAACTTAGAATCAACTTCAGAAACACCTGCATCTTGTAGGTCGTCTTTCCCGATCGCTTAAAATCGGAATGAATGGAAACCCTTGAGGCATGAATAGCCCGTTGGCCTCCGCCTGAGGAAGTCTTTCCCGATCGCTTAAAATCGGAATGAATGGAAACTCTCCGCACCATGCGCCATTGAAACCCATTGCGTCTACTCTTTCTTGATGGAAACGCGCTATGATTGCGATCGCCTGAAATCGGAAAGAATGTAAACTCATTAAAAAGACAAATCCCCGACTTTTTTAAAGAGTCGGGGATTTTGTTTGTCAGAATGCTAGCTTTTCAATTAGTTACTGCATTAAAATCTGACGAATTAAAATACTCATCACCTCGCCAGGGTTGGCGGTTGGTAATAATGGACTCCAGTCTCCAGTGCTGGCGTAACCAATCACTTGCAGATAGTGAATGGTACTAGTAACAGCTTTGGGAGAACCAATCAATAAATGTTTAATCGGTTCTCTTTTTGGCAAGAGATTTTCAGAAAATTGATTAAAGATGAGTATATTTAAGCTTTCGTCACCCAAGTATTGTTGCAGTTGTAAGAAAGCGAAATTTTGATTGTCTACAAACTTTTGAACTTGTGCCATGATGGTAATTGTCTCCCAGAATGGGGGTTTACAGAAAGGCGATCGCAGATTCTTGGCAGAGGGCGATCGCCTTTCTTATTACTACTTTAAAGTATAATTTTATACTTGTCAACCACTTAAGCAAAAGTAATAGATTAGACTTGACAAATATCCTCTATACCCCATCCCCCAACAAGAATATCTTTCATAACTTCACTTAAACTTCATATTTTGACTAAATTTAATCAGCAAAAGCCGTAATTATTTGCTCAAAATGCTTAAATGCTTTCTCAAAAGGTTTAAATGCTTTTTCGTTTTGGTATATTCAGCAAGTCAAAAGGCATTTTGCTTTCTCAAAAGGCTTAAATACTTTCTCATTTCGGTAGATTTAACAAGTCAAAAAGCATTTTACTTTCTCAAAAGGCTTAAATACTTTCTCATTTCGGTAGATTTAGCAAGTCAAAAGGCATTTTGCTTTCTCAGAATGCTTAAATGCTTTCTGTTTTGAGTAGCTTCTACCAATTCTCTAAATTTATTAATTACGAATTATTTCGTTGTTCGCTTGAAAACCCTAGACAATAAACAAATAACAGCTAAAAGTGAAAGTAGAAAAACTTGGCTCTACCATACTTGTTATGCTAAATTCGCAGCTGATACCAATTCACTAAAAGTATGATACAGATAAATTAGGAATAAATATGAACGGGTAAAAATGGTTGGAGTCACCAAAGTCGAAATAAAAGAATCAGTCCAACAGTTGCATGAACTGCTCGTCAAACAGAAAACAGCATCAAGCCGTGAACGAGTTCAAGCTTTGTATTTACTGAAAATGGGGCAAGTAAGAACGGTACAGGATGCAGCTTTTGTCGTAGGCAGAGAAAGAGTGACAGTGCAAAGATGGTTAAAAACATATACAGAGTCGGGAATAAACGGTCTATTGTCAACAAAAAAAAGTCCAGGGCGACCGCCAATTATTGATGGTTCGACCAAAGAACAACTTTTAAAAGAACTTGAACAGCCATTTGGATTTAAAAGCTATGAAGAAATCCGAACATGGTTGAAAGCGGTTCAAGGTGTGAGAGCGTCGTATAAAGTAGTACATGATACAGTACGCTATCGAATGAAAGCGAAGTTAAAAGTACCAAGAGCAGTAGGGATAAAACACAATGAAGAAGCAGAATTAGAATTTAAAAAAAACTGCCACAATACCTAGAAGTTATAAAAAAACACGTCATAGAGCCAAAAGATAAACATAAAGAAATTAGATACTGGTGTGGTGATGAAAGCCGTGTAGGATTAAAAACAGAATTAGGAAGACTGATCACGCTTTGTGGCATTAAACCTATTGGCATCATGCAATGGAAACGAGAAAATTTCTATTTATATGGTTTAGTAGAGCCGTTAACTGGTGAGTATTATATTTGGGAATTCTCTCATCTCAACACAGCTTGCTTCAATATCTTTTTAGAACAGTTTGCAGCTACGTATCCGGAAGATATACACATACTTCAATTAGACAATGGTGCTTTTCATTTAAGCCAGACTCTTAAAATTCCAGAAAATATTATTTTATTATTTCAACCTCCACATACTCCCCAAGTCAATCCCATTGAACGTTTATGGGAAGAAGTAAAAAGGAATTTAAGTTGGGAATGCTTTGCTAATTTGGACGAGTTAAGAACAGTTATTTGGCAACGTCTTGAGGAATTAAACACATCAATTGTTGCGAATATTACAGGTTGGGGTTTTATTCTGGATGCTTTATTTGTATCAGGCTTTTCGTGAAATGGTATGACTAAGAGGGAACAGGGAACGGGGAACAGGGTAAAGAGGCAATATAAAGCGATTATCTTCGTTAATAAGATGATTTCCCTTATATATCTACCTTTTCGAGATTTCGCTACGTCAACTTAGCATATTAACTACTGAGGAACCAAAAACTTTTAGCGTTGAACTGCTGATGATTTGTCACTTTCTTATTGGTGTACCGGGTAGCGGTAAATCCACCTTCGCTGCCGAGTTAGCAAAACTAGGAAATTACCGCATTGTCTCTACTGATGTCATTCGTCAGCAACTTTACGGTGATGCAAATATCCAAGGTGATTGGGTAGAAATAGAAAAAGCAGTTATCTGTGAAATTGTAAGTACATTAGCTCAAGGTGATGGCGTAATTTATGATGCCACTAATGCCAAGCGCGTTTGGCGGATGGATTTGTTAAAAAAGCTCAATGGCGTTGAAGTTCAGTGGATGGGGTGGTATCTGCGAACCCCCATTGCAACTTGCAAATTATGGAATCAAAAACGCGATCGCCAAGTTCCAGATATAATCATTGAGAACATGCATAAATCTCTGCAAGAGTTCCCCGCCGTCGCAGCAGAAGGTTTTGCAGTCGTTAAAGCAATTGATGTTACTGGCGACAACTTCAACATTCAACAAATCTCAACCCAAATACAACAGCTTAACCGCACCCTGACTAACCGTGCAAATCGCAATCGTCACGTAACTCTGCATTTATATAGTCAGCTGCTAAATTTTGAACGCCTCATGTATCTAATTTCCCTGATTATCCACTATCCGGGTATGGGAACTTTGCAAATCACTCACCCTAGTTTGCTAGAAAGTATTTTTGGTTATGTGCCTCAATTTGCTAACTCCCTAGAAGAAGTTACCGCTTTTATGGGTAAATTACACGGCAAAATCTATGCTGATGCTCAGGCGATCGCATTTGATTTAGACTGGTTACAGCAAAATTCTCTCATTGGATCTAATACTGTTTTTTTCTCTTCTCCTATTACTTCACCACTTCATCATTCTGTTACACCATTTTGTTTTGCAACTCATAACTATTCTGATTGGTACACATTTCAAAGGTTAGTGCAAATCATTCGTTTTATTCTTCATCAACCATTATTACAAAATACAGGTAAGGGAAGTTTGCCAACTCTTATCTCTGCACTCCAACAGCATGAGATTATTGATAGTAATGGCTTAGATACTGTCCGTAAAGATATTGAAAAGGTGCTGAAGCCTTATAAAATATTGCCGGAATTTCCCCTCAGAGATGGCTATTTTGCAGGAACAGCGATTTTGTCAGTATATGAATTAACTAAAGTGTTTAATGTTCTCCAGTCTCAGGCTAAAAGCCTTGATGATCCCGTGGCGCTGGATATTTATGAAACTTTTGCTACGCGGATGGTGCAAAGTAAAATGAGCATAAATAAAGTATATCCGGCACGGGCGATCGCCAACCGTAATATGATTGACCCAGAGTTTTTACCAATAGATGCTTTATCTAAGAATTTACAGCAAATTGAAGAGGCGATCGTTAAAGGACAACTACTAGAATTAAATCGTTTTCCTGGCGGCGGTAAATTTGCACTTGATGAAGAAAGTTTCTTCCTAGCATTTCCCTTACAAATCGTTTTTTATAACCAAGCATGGTATTTAGGTTACGAATGTGAAGGAGGAAAATATACAGGTCTTTTGCGTTTTGAGCGTTTAGATAGATTATTTATCGGTCAACTTCAAAACAGAGTCCGTTCACGACAAGAACAAGAAAATTCATTACAAAAATTACAAAAACTTTCTGCTAGTAGTATAGGTGTTTTTCTTGGGTATAGCGCCAGTGACCAAGATAAATTTCTTAGTCAGAATAAACAAGAAGGTTCCCAGGTTTGTGTAACTATAGAAATGTGGTTTAATGATGTTATTTTTCGATTTATAACTGAAGGTACTAAGAGATTTCCATCACAGCAAATGAAGATGTCTTTACCTGTCGAAAATGTTAGGTCAACGTTACCCAAGTCGATTTTTTGTCTCAAAAAAACGCAAGATAAATGTTTTCCTAATCGCTTTCGATTAAAATTACCTAAATGGTATTTAGATGATGTAGAGTTTTTGAGGTGGATTGTTGGTTTTGGTGGAAATGTTAAGGTTGTAAAACCTGAAGAGTTAATAATTAAAGTTAAAGAAATGGGTAGGGCAATTTTAGCCGTTTATGAGTAAAAATATAAAAGAGTAAATTTAAATATATTTAAAAAAGGTTGAGATATTTATCTCAACCTTTTTTTTATTAATGGAGTTTTCTATTAATAAGTTTCCATTCATTCCACTTCATTAAATAGAAGCAACAAGATGGTACGATTCCCGACATTACTATCAGTGAAACGTTTCCATTCATTCCACTTCATTAAATAGAAGCGGCT
Organism: Halotia branconii CENA392; assembly: GCF_029953635.1. Taxonomy (NCBI): domain Bacteria; kingdom Bacillati; phylum Cyanobacteriota; class Cyanophyceae; order Nostocales; family Nodulariaceae; genus Halotia; species Halotia branconii. The sequence continues at coordinate 4,822,325 of NZ_CP124543.1, forward strand.
TTTTGGATCTTGAAGAACTCACAGCAGAGATTACGTTTCCATTAATTCCACTTCATTAAATAGAAGCGGCCTGGGTTACTTCAGGATGAACCTAAGGCTACAGTAGGTTTCCATTAATTCCACTTCATTAAATAGAAGCGGCCTCAAATATCTGTTTGAATGCCATGCATAACACGGTGGTTTCCATTAATTCCACTTCATTAAATAGAAGCGGCCGCGAAAGAATGGGGTGAAGATAATCCAAAAACCTATTCAGTTTCCATTAATTCCACTTCATTAAATAGAAGCGGCCTAGTACCCAATGTCGAGTATGGTTCTTTAGTTACGAGTTTCCATTAATTCCACTTCATTAAATAGAAGCGGCCATAAATACAGAAGTCTATTTTTATCCTAATGGATTGTTTCCATTAATTCCACTTCATTAAATAGAAGCGGCATAAAGTAGCTTTGCTTCTGCATCCTAGAAAAAGTTGTTTCCATTAATTCCACTTCATTAAATAGAAGCGGCTCCTTGTACTTTAAACCCTTCCACAGCCGAATGTCCTGTTGCCATTTGCGGCCGGGTCGATGAACATAGTAATTTTTGCGTCAACTAAGAGAAATAAAGCAGCTGAAACCCTTACACAGAAAGACATCGGCCGCATCAACGAGAAAATAAGCATTTCCATCTTTTACCCACCCCGTCGCAGAAAAATTAGAGCAATGTTAAAAATTCGTCATTCGCATGAAAACCGTAGCAGAATCTCAAATCAGTCTTTACCTTAAGACATAGAGCAAATTCGCACAACCATAAACCATAAAAATTATGTATATTTCTTCCTGCGCTGCATTAGTCCGCAATTTAGGCGTAGCCTTACTCAACGGTACTATCACTCTTATTATCTTATTAATTGCACCCCTTGGGTTAGCAGCCGTAATCATCAACACAATATTAGTCACAGTAGCTAGTTTTGTTAACGCCACAGCAGGTGATGCAATAATCAACTTTCTCCAACCATCTCAAATCAAAACATTACTTGCTGAAGTCATTTCTCAACAGTCACAACTTACCAAAGAAAATAACAAATAACTAATATTTTTATCATCTATCTTAAAAATTTTATGCGTACCCTTTACGTTTCACAACAAGGTTGTTACATCACCCTCAAGAGCGAAACCTTAATTATCAAACAAGGAGAAACTATTCATGGCGAAGTACAACTACCATTATTTAATACCAATTCAAAAAATGTTTGCGACACATGTAGGTTGGGTTAAGCGCAGCGCAACCCAACATGGATGAAGGTGTTGGGTTTAAATCAGTACGTTGTTCTTTTTGCTGCCAGTATAAAAAAGCAGCGCAACCCAACATGGATGAAGGTGTTGGGTTTCCTTACGTCAACCCAACCTACATTCACATCATATTTTTTGTGAAGTGGTATAAGTTAGGATATATCATCTAAAGGTTGAACATCGTGGAAATTTTTATAGTCGATATAGCGATTTCCATCAGGTGTATGGTGAATAATATCGACAAAACGACTATTCCATAAAATATCATTAGCGCCATAAGTATGACGAGCATGAACTACTTGTGCAACTGTTTCATCGATACCACTCACAGAAACAATTAATAAAGCGCTTGTCTGAGTTAATGATTCTGGAGTCACTCCATACAAAGGACTAAACTCATCAATTACATGCATCACAGACCAAGTTAATGTAAAGCTAGGCGTTTGACTTCTGAGTAATTTCAGGTCGTAAATTCGGCGCATGAATTGCCCTTCGGCAGTTACTTCATCGCGCATTAAATAAACCCTCATTTGTGCCTCTAAAATCATGTTCCGGCGCTTGTTAGCAGTGCGAAACATCAAAGTAGGTACTCCCTCGTGAGGTATAATCACTACAACTCGGCTAAACACTACGCGAGCAGTTGGTTTAGAAAACCTCGCAAATGCTAGTCCTGTCATCACAGCAATTCCCACCAAGCCAATCATCGCTTCAATTGTCACAACGACATTGGCGTAAGTTGTTTTCGGATACATTGCACCGTAGCCGATAGATGCTAGGGTTTGCACGCTAAAGAAAAAGACATCTAAAAACGAGCCAGGTTTAGCATTAGCAATACAATCTCCTCCTAGCCAATAAGCCACAGCAAACAGGATATTAATAGTTACGTAAGAAATACAAATTAGACTGATAAAACCAACCCAAGGAATTGTCAGCAGCAAATGGTAAGGATCACGCCAGTAAGAGTACCATGCACCCATACCCATAATCTCAAATAATCCATTTTGATGGACTTTAATATGCACTCGTGGAATTGAATGCTGTTTTTGCTTTCGTAAAAATTTCGGCAGTCGAAGTTTCATTGAGAGTAGCCAAAAAAACGGCGAGTAGGTAGTATGACTAAAGCTGACTAATCGTTAACTCAAAACTTGGTGGTTATAAATCGCTGATGAATCGAAATTTTTGGATTACCGCCTTAATTGCTTTTATTAACTCCCTCAGTTTGACAATTTTAATTCCTATTATCTATCTTTATGGCAAACGATTTGGCCTCAGTGATTTTCAGACTAGCTTGTTATTTTCGATTTACTCTGTAGCTCAATTTTTTGCCACGCCTGTAATTGGTAAACTTTCTGACCGTTTTGGGCGTAAACCTTTATTGATTATCAGTTTAGCTGGGACTGTAATTGCTAACTTGATCGCTGGAACTGCAACAACAGCAGGTCTTCTGTTCTTTGCACGATTTTTAGATGGTATCACTGGCGGCAATGCTTCGGTGGCTCAGGCAATTATTTCAGATGTCACCACCTCCGAAAACCGAGCTAGAGGATTTGGGGTTTACGGTGCAGCATTTGGTTTAGGTTTTGTATTAGGGCCAGCTACAAGTTTGCTAGCACAGCAGATTTCTTTGGGTGCGGCTTTTTTAGTTGCGGGTGCAGTTGCATTTGTAGGACTTTTAGTTACACTTTTCTTTTTACCTGAAACTCTGCAAAACAAAGCTGATAAAGCACAAAATATCTTTGACTTAGGTTTAGGTAATTTAATTAGCGGTTTAGCTATGCCAAAAGTTGGTGTACTTTTAATCATCAACTTTTTTATTGGCACTACGTTCACCATTTTTACCTATGCTTTTCAACCTTACTTTATTAATGTGTTGGGTCAAAATAGCCAGACTTTGACGCTGATGTTTCTTTTGTTTGGAGTTTTGGGCGTAATTATGCAGACTTGGGGTGTTTCAATTCTCAGTAATAAATTTAATATAGTAAGTATATTATTTTTAGGTTTATTTATTCGCAGTTTATCGTTTGTTCTCATGCCAATTTGGCAAAATATTATTTATTTTGTGATAGTTGCAATATTATTTTCTCTCTTCAATTCTTTAGTTCAACCCATGATTAATACATTAATTTCTTTGAATGCTCAAGCAAAAGACCAAGGAACTGCTATGGGTTTAAACGCATCTTATTTAAGTATCTCTAATGGTGTTGGCCCCGTGATTGCGGGAACGCTGATTCATCAATCGCAGCCCATAACCTACGGCTATCCTTTATATTTAGCCGGAATCCTGACTTTTTTAGTGTTATTTTTAGCGATCGCTAACCGCAAAAGATACGCGCCTCAATTACAATAAATAGAACTAGTCCTTTCAAGGTAACTTGTAAATCTTCTTTTCTGTCTCAGCGTTCTCAGCGCCTCTGCGGTTAAATAAATACTTATAAACCGCAGAGGACGCTGAGGACACAGAGAAATAAACGTTGTAGTTTAAATAACAAATATTACGGCGCAGGACTTCTAGCAAGAAAACCTAAAATTCAGCATTTTTCACTAAACTCTGACAATCTTCTACTGAAGCACGTTCTCGCATGGCTTGGACTAAGGCTTCGTAACTAGACCGATTTTCTTGTAGCAAATTCTTCGCTTGCAGGGTATGAAAGCGCTGTTTTTGCTGACGAGTTGATTCCGACAAACCTAAAGCTGATAAGACTCTTGCTAACTTAGTTTTATCATCACCTCCACCTTCAGCATTTTCAAATACCAAAGTTTCCGCAGCAATTCCCGCCATCCAAATAGTGCAGTAACGATCTAACATTTGAGCGCTGATTGTACCTTTTTCTAGTTGAGATGCGAGTTCACCATCATCAAAAGTAACGCCACCTTGCCCAGGTTGTCCTTGTTTCCAGGCTTCCCAAGCGCTGAGGGTGTAGCCTGTGACAGGAATATCTAATAGATGAGCAACGAGAAAATGTCCCGCTTCATGGTGGATAATGCGATCGCGGTATTCAGGAGAAAACCTCGCAATCCAATCTAAAAAGATAGTACCTCCCTTACCTTGCAAACCAAAGTTATCTAATGTGGCTATGCCCAAAATAGTGAAGGTAGCAAGGGCTGGCACTGTCGGGGATAAGTTGATTAATGGCCCTAACAGTACTGATAGAGTCATGAGAAATATCGATATGGCGACTAAATTTAGGGCAGTTTGGCTCATTATGAGTTTGTTAAATCTAGCTTAATATTTCTTTATTATGAAGCAAGATTCGCTTTAAGGGAAATGGGACTACATAATGAGTTGACAAGAGTGAGTGATTTAGTACACCTCATTGTGGGTTCCGAAATCAAGGAGAAACGAACCGCTAAGGACATAGCGAAAAGTTGTCATAGCGTAGCGGTAGCGAGTCTGCGAACGTCGGAGGGTTTCCCTCCGTAACAAACTTTTCAAGACAAAGAACACTAAGTTAAGAAGGTTTTAGATAGTTCTTGTGTAAGTCTTAATCAAGTAGAATAATGACTTCACTATTCATCCAGAGACTGGCGCAATACTGTAATGACATCTTCAGCTGACTGGTGTTGAAATTTGCCTGTTCGGAAATCAGCTAAGGTTTGTTGAGCATCCGTAGCCATTTCTGCACGACGACTCTCGTGGTGACGATTTTGCAGAATCTCGATCAGCATTTCCTGCTGTTCGTAAGGCAGTAGCAAAGCACTTTCTAGGACTTGATTGAGGGTAGTCATAGAATTAGGCCGTCAACTCTGAGGTTAAAGTAATTTAAGTTTACGAAGTTGAGTAAATTTTAGCGCTCAAATATTCTGACTAAAAATTATTTCTAGTTCGTTCTGTATCTGCTCAAGTTCTTGGCGTTTGTGGCAAATCCGCGCTTTGTCAGCCTCATGTTGTTCTAGCGTCTCGTTGTGAGTTTTTTCATGCTGTTCTAGGAGATTTTCGTAAAGTGCGATCGCTTAAATTGACTTAAAATTGTAAATTATAGTGAATAACAGCAAATAATTATGCATCCCATATTAAAGGTTGATATTTCAGAATTAAGTGTATCCGAGCGAATACAACTTGCAGAGGATTTATGGGATAGCATTTTGACTGATACTAATGCAGTTTCTCTGAGGGAGGAGCAAAAGCAAGAACTGGATAAACGTTTAGAAATACATCGTCAAAACCCAAAGCAGGGTTCGTCCTGGGAAGAAGTTAAGCAGAGACTGGGTTTTTCTGAATAATTTACTAGTTAATTATTAGCCTAAAAGCGATGATATTTAAGCCATGAACAGTCAATCAAAATCTATTATGAGTAATTTAGAACAAGCCCATAGTCAGGATATTGAAACAATTACTCGTTTGTTAGCGAAGATTTCCAACCGTAGTCCATTAGAGATTAAGCCTCACTTGAACACCATGCTTGAGCAGCTGGTGCAATCATCAACAGAACCCCCTTTCTATGAAACCGCAACAGCAGAGGAGTGGGTAACAGCTTTCCGGGAATGGGCAGCAAGTCACCACCATGAGACACCTCCCCTTTCTGACTATGCGGTCAGCCGATCAAGTATGTATGAGGACGAGAGGCTCTAGTGGCTTATCTGCTCGACACCAATGTTCTGCTGCGGAGCGCAGACCCTAACCACCCAATGTACAACTCGGCGACCAATGCAACTTCCTTGCTGCGGAATCAGGGGGAAACACTCTGCATCGTACCGCAGAATCTCATCGAGTTTTGGAACGTGTATACCCGTCCAGCTAATAAAAATGGGCTAGGTCATACTGCCTCTGAAGCCTCTGAAGAAATCAGACGGCTGAAGGCTTTCTTTACTTTTCTGACGGATACCGCAAGCATTTACAACGAGTGGGAGCGACTTGCCATGCAGTATCAAGTAAAAGGGGTCAATGTCCACGATGCTCGACTGGTTGCAGCAATGCTGGTGCATGGGTTAACCCATATCCTTACATTTAATATTAGTGATTTTGCCCGTTACTCAGAAATTATTGCTGTTAATCCAACTGCGATCGCACCTTAGTTCTCTTATTTAACTTGATTGTATCGTTGCGATCGCGCCTACTAAACCAAGCTTTTTTCTTAAAAATACTTATAAAACTTTTTTAATCACTGATTTTTGAGTTACAGGAATTTCAATAACCATTTCTGTACCTTGTCCAATTTTAGAATTACAATATAACTTTCCAGAATGTCTATTAGTGATAATTTGATAACTAACTGATAATCCTAAACCTGTGCCTTTACCTACAGTTTTAGTAGTGAAAAAGGGGTCAAATATTTTGTGTTTGATAGATTCATCAATACCAGTGCCGTTGTCAATAACGTGAAGTCCTATCCATGATTGGGAAATTACTTCAGTCCGAATACAAAGATTGCTGATGTGATTACTTTTTTGCTCAATCATGCACTGCAAATATCGTTCTTCTAAAGCATCTATTGCATTACTCAAAATATTCAGAATCACTTGATTAAGTTCACTAGAATAACACTCGACTAATGGCAGCACAGCATAATCTTTAACAAGGCAAATTTTACACTGATTATGATTCGATTGTAATCGATATTGTAACATCAACAATATACTATCAATACTTTCATGGATATCAACTTCTTTAAGTTCGGCCTCATCTAAACGCGAAAAAGTCCGTAGCGATTTAACTATTTTCTCAATCCTATTTACACCCTGCATCATCGAACCAATAACTTGAGTATAATCTTGGCGCACAAAATCTAAATCTATATTTTTAATTGCTATTTGAATTTCTTTAGGGGGAGTAGAATAATGCTGCTGATAGATGTCTATTAACTTAAATAAGTCTTGTATAAAAGTTTGCGTGTGTTTTATATTACCCAAAATAAAATTTAGCGGGTTGTTAACTTCATGGGCAATACCAGCTACCATTTGACCTAAAGAAGACATTTTTTCTGCATGAATCAATTGTGTTTGAGTTTGTTGCAGCTTTTTAACAGTTTGTTTAAGTTGAATATTTTTATCGCTTAATTCTTGTGTTCGCTGTTTAACTCGTAATTCTAACTCTTGATTAGCTTTCATTAAAGCATGTTGTGCAATTTGTCGAGCTTTTAAATACTTTTGTAGTAAGCGTAGTACAATGATCCATAAAGGAATGAGTAAGATTAAACTTATTACAGCAAAAGCAATAGAAAAAAACATCTGTTTACGGTATAACGTAATATCCTCTTGTAATTCTTTTGATATATAATATTTACTAGTCTCAATACCTGCCCCTAATTTAGTTTTCTCTGTTTCATATTGAACACTAGATAATAAAATTTGGGCTTCTGATTTTTTTCCTTGTTCGACTAATACAAAAGATTCTTCTTCCATTTTGACTAATTTTTGATTAGCAATATCAATTGTTTTAACACGTTCAGTTAAAAAACGATGTTGCGCTAATTTTCTAAATTTGTTCAGTTCTAAATCTAATTCTGAGCCAAATAATGTATATCTTTGTTTCCACTTTACCTCACCTGTATTTGCATACATTTTTGCTGACATAGTGAGTACTTCATCTAGGTAAATAATTCTTTCAGTTAATGAGTTTAATGGCATTTCATGCTGGATTAAATAATCAAATTGCTGGTATTCTTGTTTTGTTATCCAAGTTACAGGGAGAAATAAGAAAATAGTCAAGACAACTGTTGCCACTACAATTGATGTTGGACGAAATATATTCATAAAAACAAAAAATGCTAAGTACACTTAAGTAAAATATCACAGTATTCTGTAGTAAAAGATCAGTAAAAATATTGAGAATACAAGAATTGATTGTTGATGCTTCAAAACTATTCGTAATAATAAGAAAATATATCCACTGCCAACGTCAAGCTGAGGTCAAAAATTACCAAAGGGCAGTGCTAAAACTCCAACTCTCAACACAGTATGTCAGAACAACAGCAGTGGAAAATCACAGCAACAGAACAACCACCCAATTGGTTCATCGAAGCGGTGAAACAGCACACACCAGCATCAAGTGGACTACATGCAGCACAATTGTTGTGGCAACGCAAAATTAAAGATCATCAACAATTAGCAGCTTTTATCAACCATAAAGCTTATCAAACGGCGAGTCCTTTTGAATTTGGGCAAGAAATGCATCTAGCAGTAGCTAGACTGCAACAAGCACGTCATGCGGGTGAAAAAATTGCTATTTGGGGAGACTTTGATGCTGATGGTATTACTGCTACATCTGTGTTGTGGGATGGTTTAGGACTATTTTTCGCTCAAAATACTCAGTTAACTTTTTATATTCCCAATCGGCTGAAAGAATCTCACGGACTCAACCATCAAGGTATTGACAATTTAGCTCAACAAGATTGTAAGTTAATTGTTACTTGTGATACGGGTAGCACCAATATTAATGAAATTATTTATGCTAAAGAACTAGGTATAGATGTCATAGTCACAGACCACCACACTTTACCTGAAGAACGCCCAGCAGTGGCAGCAATTATTAATCCTCGTTATTTGCCAAGTGAACATCAGCTATTTCATCTTTCTGGGGTAGCGGTGGCTTACAAATTAATAGAAGCCTTATATCAAACTTTGCCTGATGTTCCCAAACATCCATTAACAGATTTATTAGATTTAGTGGCTATAGGTTTAATTGCTGATTTGGTGCAGCTAAGTGGAGATTGTCGTTATTTAGCGCAAGTAGGAATCCAACGACTGCAAGCCGACTTTAAACAACCACCAGCAGCACGACGACGACCAGGAGTAGGGCGATTATTAGAATTGTGCCAGAAAAGCGGCGATCGCCCCACAGATATTTCCTTCGGTTTAGGGCCACGCATTAATGCCGTCAGCCGCATTCAAGGTGATGCTAGTTTCTGCGTGGAATTATTAACTAGCCGAGATATTCAACGTTGTCACGAACTAGCCGAAGTCACAGAACTTGCCAACGCCCGCAGGAAGTCTTTACAAAAAGATGTGCAAGCACAAGTAGGACAAAAACTCACTCAATTAGATTTATCCACCACTAGCGTTATTGTTTTAGAAGATGCCCAATGGCCAGCAGGTGTGTTAGGTTTAGTCGCCGGACAAATAGCACAAGAAACAGGCCGCCCCACCATCTTATTAAGCACAGAAGACACTACTAGCCCCCAGCCCCTAGCCCCTAGTCCCTCTTTTTTAGCCCGTGGTTCTGCCCGTTCAATAAATTCCGTCGATTTATACCAATTGGTGAAAGAACAAGCACATCTATTACATCGCTTTGGCGGACACCCCTTTGCAGCGGGTTTGAGTTTGCCAATAGAGAATATTCCTTTATTTACAGCGGCGGTTAATCAGCAGTTACGACAATCTTTAGGCGGCACAACTCTCACGCCCACAGTGCAAGCAGATTTAACGGTGACAGTTGCAGACTTGGGCAAAGAGTTATTTTTGGAACTGAAACTTTTAGAACCTTGTGGGATGGGAAATCCTGTCCCGAAACTATTAATTCAAAACTGCTGGTTTGACAATGCTTGGCATCGCAATCAACAAGATTCGCAAGGGAAGAAAGTACAATATATTAAAACCGACTTTGATATTCGAGATGATTCTAGTAGAAGTCCTTTTCCTGGTATTTGGTGGGGACACTATAAAGATGAATTACCGATAGGACGATGTGATTGTATCGCCGAACTCGACTACAACACCTTCAAAAAACGCTATGAAATTAGATTAATTGCTGTGCGTCCTGCTGCTAACTTAGAACTGACAACTCAGCAATCGACATCTATATTAGACTGGCGAAATCAAAAAGATTCAACACTCAGCCTTAATAAATCAGTATTAACTATTCAAGATTGTCCCACAAACTGGGATGATTTACGCGCTTGGTGGAAGCGATCGCTTTATCATCAACAACAATTAGCGATCGCTTGGTCTAAACCCAACCATCAACCACCTAACGAAATTTGGCTAACTTTAGTTGGGATTGCTAAATATCTCAATCGTACCAATCATACAGTTACCCGCGTTCAACTTTTACAAAAACTTGGCATTCGTGACCAAACTTTATTTTTAGGATTCAAAGCTTTAAAATATTTGGGATTCACAGTTAAATTACAAGACCATGATTTACGCATCAACCACAATCCCAAAAATATATCTACAACCTTAGCTGATAATGCTGCCGCCAAATTTTTAGCTGCCATCAGTGAAGAACAATTTCAGCGAAAGTATTTTGCAGAAGTGCCTTTATCTACTATTGCCGTGATGATTAAGTAAGTCGGCGAGAACAAATCAAACTAATGCGGTATAAATTGAGATTATTTACAAAGGCTTAAGATATATTCTTTGCGTCTTTGCGCGGCAGTCGCTACCCTGCGGGAAGCCGCAGAAGCGTCTACAAGTCGGGAAACCCGCCCACGGCGCTGTCTCCCCAACGCGCTGCCTTGCCTTTGCGTGTTAGCGAAGCCCGATAAAAATCATCCCGAAATTCAGCAAAGATATTTCATGTCTATGCTTGTAGTCAAAATCTACCACACATAAAGTAAAACTATGCCAAAAATCGCTGCTACTCTACTTTTAGTTGATAGATAAAATCAAAGCTATGTTAAAAGTCTTTGCAGACAGAGGTGGCACATTTACAGATATTGTGGCTGTAACTGATGATCAGGCAATTATAGACAGACTTTCAAGACATCAGTCACAGTTTTTAATCATGCCTGTCCCTAAACAACAATGGGTAATAGTCTATAAATTACTGTCCGAAAATCCTGAACAATATGAAGATACAGTTATTCAGGGTATTCGGGATATTTTCGGTTTAAAAAATCATCAACCTATTCCCTATACTGCAATAGAAGTAGTCAAAATGGGAACAACAGTTGCAACGAATGCACTGTTAGAAAGGCAAGGAGATAGAGTAGTTCTGATGATTACGAAAGGGTTTAAAGATGCACTGCGAATTGGCTACCAAAACCGTCCTGATATCTTTGCTCGTCACATCATTTTACCAACAATGCTTTATGAACAAGTTATTGAAGTAGACGAACGTTATGATGCTCATGGAAATGAATTAAAAACCGTTGATATTGCACAGATAAAACAAGATTTACAAGCAGTTTATCATACAGGAGTTCGTAGTTGTGCTATTGTGCTTATGCACAGCGATCGCTATCCCCAACACGAGCAACAAGTAGCAGCAATTGCTGAAGAAATTGGCTTTACACAAATTTCTATATCTCACCAAGTCAGTCCATTAATGAAATTAGTAAGTCGAGGAGATACAACTGTTGTAGATGCTTATTTAACTCCAATTTTGCGCCGCTATGTCAACCAAATAGCAAGTCAATTACCTCATGTAAAATTAATGTTTATGAAGTCTGATGGAGGCTTAACTGATGCTGGACAATTTCAGGGTAAAGATAGTATTTTAAGTGGCCCTGCTGGCGGTATTGTTGGTGCAGTGCAAACTAGCAAAAGAGCAGGTTTCGATTTAATAATTACCTTTGATATGGGGGGAACAAGTACAGATGTTGCCCATTTTAAAGGAGAGTACGAACGTCAACTAGATTCAGAAATTTCTGGGGCGCGAATGCAAGTTCCTGTATTATCAATTAATACGATCGCGGCTGGTGGCGGTTCAATTTTGATGTTCGATGGTTCTAGCTATCGTGTCGGGCCAAAATCGGCTGGTTCTAATCCCGGTCCTGCTTGTTATCGGCGAGGTGGTCCTTTAACGGTCACAGATGCTAATGTAATGTTAGGTAAGATTCATCCTCAATATTTTCCTTCTGTCTTTGGCAATGATGGCAATTTACCATTAGATAAAAATATTGTCTTAGAGAAATTTACCCAATTAGTCGAAGAAATTGCAACTGTTACAGGAAATTATCGTACCCCCGAACAAGTAGCAGCAGGATTTATTGCTATTGCTGTGGAAAATATGGCAAATGCAATTAAAAAAATTAGTCTACAACGTGGTTATGATGTCACAAAATATGTACTTTGTTGTTTTGGTGGTGCAGGCGGACAAGTTGCTTGTTTAATTGCTGACACTTTAGGAATGAAACAGATATTTTTACATCCTTATGCTGGTGTTCTTTCAGCCTATGGAATGGGATTAGCTGATGTGAAAGCCACCAGAGTAAGAGGATTAGAACAGCCTTTAAATCAAGCCTTAATTCCTCAAATAATGCAGTTGATGGAGTCTTTAGAAACCCAAGCTAGAAGCGAAATCACTCAAGATAAAAGCAGCGCTGAAGCAGAAGTAATTCAAAAAATGAATTTGAAATATGAGGAAACTAATTCTATTTTAAGCGTTGATTTTAATGAAGATATCATGATGTTGCAAACAGCATTTACAAATGAACATAAATCTCGCTATGGTTTCATCCAGCCAGATAAATCCTTAATTGTGGAATCTATTTCAGTAGAAGTAATTCAGAAAATGGATACTCCTGAAGAACCTTCAATTACTCATACCCGTCCTGTAAATTCAGCTCTTCAACCTCTAGAAATAGTCAAAATGTTCACTGCTAATAAATGGCATGATACGCCAGTTTATCGCCGTGAAGATTTGCAACCGGGAGATTGGATCAATGGTGCGGCGATTATTGTCGAAAAAATTAGCACGGTTGTAGTTGAACCTAACTGGCAAGCCAGATTAAATGAGCATAATCATTTAATTTTACAACGTCTTCCCAAAGCAGTCGAATGACCAAGCTCACCGGACGCAGATAACCTTGGCAACCTAATCAACCCACTTACAGCGTTCCGGTGCAGCAACTTTTTATGCCGCGATCGCTCACCAACAAGTTTATCCAATAGATTGCCAATCCGACGCTGTAATAAACCGAGCAAGATGAGCAACATTCGTTGTTGCAACAATCACTTCTGCCACCTTACTTCCGAGAAGACGGGCTTGAGCAGACAAAATTACATCCCCATCTAACGCTTTAGCATCTGCGGTAGGTTGTCCGGTTTTTCTCGCTTCTGCCCACAATTCAGCCGCCAGAAGCATGGTATCGGTTTGGATCGGAATATAGTCGAGCGTTTGCTTCAAGTTGTCCAGCCGACGCAAACTTCTCAGCAATCCTGCTCAGAGGAGTTCGCGGCGAACTTCATAATCTGAAATTTCGGGAATAACCACCCTTTCTCCGCGTCGTAAGAGGGATTTTAGCCATAGTTGACAATCAAGGGGAATGCCTGTGGCTTTTGGATTCGTGACCATTCCCAGTAGTCCAGAATCCAGCAAAATCGGACGAGTCATGGGAATAAAGGGCGATCAGACAATCGATCTTCATCTAGAGCCGTTTTCAAAAAGTCCCAAGCTTGCTGATGTTCCGATGCATCCTCAGTCTCACCCAGCCATGAATCTAGAAGGTCGATCGCTGCTTGATTTTTTCGGGCTTGCTCTGCATCAATAACAGGTGGAGCAGTTGATGGAATTTTTTGTCGGAACTGGCGTAAAGCATCCAGCAAATCTGCCCAATATTCTCTAGGCGTTGCTTCGATTTCATGAAGCAGCAATTCAAGAGAGGTTGGAGGTGAGCTAGAACGGTCTGCCATATCTGCAAAGCTTCTATAGTTATATCAATTCAGTGCAAGCGATCGCTTACTTGTACTTTACTTTTAGTTTCATTGTACCTGAAGCACCAACTATAAACTCAATCAGAACACCATCAACATCTGAAGATAGACCAACACCAGCTTTCTGAGACACCTTCACAGAAGTATTATATGGAATTTTTCCGTGTATCCCTTGGTGTTATCTCAGTTCTGTGCAACAAACTTATAAGGCAACCTCAAAAAGTAGGAGTTAAAAATGTACACAAAATTGCAACCCGATCCCGTTCGCTTAGAAATATTCAAAAATCTCTATCAATTTATCGCCGAACAAATGGGAATTGTGCTGCAAAATACGGCAGCATCGGTAAATATCAAAGAAAGACTAGATTTCTCCTGTGCTATTTTCGACTCTTCTGGATTATTAGTAGCTAACGCTCCTCATATTCCTGTACATTTAGGCTCAATGAGTGAAAGTGTTCGCAGTTTAATTAATGCTCATGGTGACACAATTAAATCAGGAAATGTGTATCTATCTAATAATCCTTATAACGGAGGAACCCATCTGCCAGATGTGACTGCAATTACCCCTGTATTTCTGGAAAATGAAGAAAAGACTACATCTGCTACTGCCATTTTTTATGTTGCTTCTCGCGGACATCAAGCCGATATCGGTGGAATAACTCCCGGTTCCATGCCTCCCCACAGTACCACCGTAGAAGAAGAAGGAATTATTTTTGATAATTTTCTCTTAGTTGAACAAGGAAATTTTCGAGAAATTCTAGTGCGAGAATTACTCTTAAATCATCTGTATCCGGCTCGGAATCCTGACCAAAATATAGCTGATTTTAAAGCACAAATTGCTGCCAATCAAAGGGGAGTTCAAGAACTTCTAAAAATGGTTGAGCAATATGGATTGGAGACAGTGCAAGCTTATATGAAATTTGTCCAAGCCAATGCTGAGGAGTCAGTGAGAAAAGCGATCGCTGTTCTCAAAAATGGCTCATTTATTTATAAAATGGATAATGGCGCACATATTCAAGTTAAAGTGACTATTGACTACAGCGATCGCAGTGCTACCATTGATTTTACTGGAACATCTGAGCAACTTAAGAGTAATTTTAATGCTCCTAAAGCTGTGACTCAAGCAGCAGTCTTATACGTCTTCCGAACTTTAGTAGATGATCGCATTCCCCTCAATGCTGGATGTCTCAACCCGTTAAAAATCATTATTCCCGAAGGCTGTATGCTGAATCCCACCTATCCAGCAGCAGTAGTGGCGGGTAATGTCGAAACATCTCAAACTATTGTCGATGCTTTATATGGTGCTTTGGGCGTAATGGCAGCTTCTCAAGGAACAATGAATAATTTCACTTTTGGTAACGAGCGATATCAATATTATGAAACTATCTGCGGTGGTTCTGGGGCTGGAGCTAACTTTGATGGTACTGATGGCGTTCATTCTCACATGACTAACTCTCGCTTAACTGATCCAGAAGTTTTGGAAACTCGCTATCCTGTGCAGGTAGAAAGTTTTGGTCTTCGTCTCGATAGCGGCGGTAAAGGAAAACATTCAGGTGGCAATGGGGTGATTCGTCGTATTCGTTTTTTAGAACCTATGACAGCCAATATTCTTTCTGGACATAGATTTGTGCCTCCCTTTGGGTTAAATGGTGGCGAAGCCGCAAAAGTAGGACGCAACTGGATACAACGTCAAAATGGAACTCAAGAAAATTTAGATAGTACAGCAACAGTAGAAATGAAACCTGGGGATATTTTTGTTATAGAAACTCCTGGTGGTGGAGGATTTGGTTCAATTGAAAGCGGCGAGAAACTCCATCCCTTCATGGGTGGAGAGGGATAGGTGTCCTGCCGCTTGGGGCATGGGGAAGAATTTATTTACCCAAATTTACCGCTGAGATATTCTTTAGTTGCTTGGGCTTGGGGATTACTAAAAACTTTCCCTGTTTCGTCATATTCTACTAAGTAACCGAAGCGGTTTCCTTTGTCTGATTCTTCAGCATTGAAAAAAGCGGTGTAATCTGACACCCGTGAAGCTTGTTGCATGTTATGGGTGACGATAATAATTGTATATTCTTCTTTGAGTTCGTGAATTAATTCTTCAACTCGCTGAGTAGAGACAGGATCTAGAGAAGAACAGGGTTCATCCATCAAGACTACTTCTGGTTTAAGGGCGATCGCTCTGGCAATACATAAACGCTGTTGTTGTCCACCAGAAAGGGATAAACCATTTTCTTTAAGTTTATCTTTAACTTCACTCCATAAAGCAGCTCGTTGGAGCGATCGCTCGACTAATTCATCCATATTTTCCTTACGGTTTTGAATCCTAGCTCCGTAAGCAATATTTTCATAAATTGATTTGGGGAAGGGGTTGGGTTTTTGAAATACCATACCAATCCGCCGCCGCACTTCAACCGGATCGATTTTAGGTGAATAAAGATTTTTATTCCGGTAGAAAACTTTACCTTCTACTCGACATTTATCAATCAAATCATTCAGACGATTAAAGCAACGCAGTAACGTACTTTTGCCGCAACCAGAAGGGCCAATAAAAGCAGTTACTCGTTGTTTTGGTATTTCCATATAAACATCACGGAGCGCCAAAGTATCACCGTAGTAGACGCTGAGTTTTTCTGTTTGCAAAACGGCTGTAGTTTCGCCTGGATTTTGAGTATTTCGATGATTATTAGTTTGATTTTGAGTAGACATTTTTAATCCTGTATGAAAATAATTCGTAATGACGCTCGCGGACTCGCTACCGCTGCGCTAACGTAATTCGTAATTCGTAATTAAAATGCAACTATAAATTACTTTGATTTTTACTCATTTCAATAAGTACTTTTAAGTGCTGCTAATCGGGAAAGAATGCTAGTAATTAGCACTAATAAAACTAGAATGAGTGAAGCTGCCCAGGCAAGTTCTTGTTGATTTTGATAGGGAACGGTGGCAAAGTTATAAACTAATACTGATAAAGTAGGAATTGGTTGCCAAACACTTCTAGGCCAAAATTGGGAAAATAAAACAGTAAAAATTAAAGGTGCAGTTTCACCAGCCGCACGAGCGATCGCTAAAGTTGTACCTGTTAAAATTGCTCCCATCGCTGACGGTAAAACTACTTGTAAAACGGTTTGAAAGTTAGAAGCGCCTACCCCTGTTGATGCCCAACGTACTTCTTGAGGTACTAATTGTAAGGCTTCATCAGCAGTTCTTACCACTATCGGTAGCATCAAAACTGCTAAAGCAAAACCCCCAGCTACGGCTGAGAATTGATTTGTAGTTGCAACCACTACACCATAAGCAAATAATCCCACGATAATTGAGGGTACACCACTCAATACATTAGTCGCAAAACGAATCCACTTAACTATTGTGCCGGAACTAAACTCTGATAAATAAACAGCTGCTAAAATCCCAAAAGGAATGCTCAATGCTGAAGCAATTCCTACTACAATTAATGTTCCGACAATAGCAGCACCAACACCGCCACCTTCTTGTAAGGCAACTGGTATCTGTCCAGTAAATAATTCTAGATTAAATTGACTAGCTCCTTTAAAAATAACATAACCAAGCACTAATCCTAAAGGCAAAATTGCAATACCCAGCATGAGAAATGCTAATACCGTCAGCACAGTCCCAATTAATGTTCGACGAGTAGCATAAGAAAATTCCATGCTTTCATCTATATTTGCAGAGTTTCTACCTTTATTAGTAGATGTCATAATCGCTTACCTAGACTAAAACTTACTATTTAAATTTTCTCTCTACTAAAACTTTTTAACTCGACGCACAATTACTTCGGCTAGCATATTAACCACGAGTGTAATTACAAACAAAACTAAACCAGCATAAAATAACGAAGCTCTTTGTAAACCACTAGCTTCTGCAAATTGATTGGCTAGCAAAGAAGCAATTGTATTTGCAGGTGCAAGCACAGAAAAGTTTAAATCGTTGCTGTTACCAATTACCAATGTTACAGCCATTGTTTCTCCCAAGGCTCTACCCAATGCCAGCATAACTCCACCTACAATTCCCGAAAAAGCTGCTGGAATTAGAATGCTAAAAATTGTTTGCCAACGAGTTGAACCTACACCATAAGATCCCCAACGCAGTTCCGAAGGTAAAGAAGCCAGAGAATCGCGGGAAATGACTGTAATAATCGGTAAAACCATAATGGCTAAAATGACCCCAGCAGGTAGCATTCCTGGCCCTATATACCGACTAGAAAACAGAGGTATGTAACCAAAGTTATCGTGAAGCCAATTACCGATAGGTTGCAAAAATGGAATTAAGACGTAAATACCCCAAAGTCCATACACAATACTTGGAATAGCTGCCAATAACTCCACTAAAAAAGTGAGTACAGTCCGAATTGATAGTGGTAAAAAATTTTCACTTAAAATGATCGCACTGGCTAAACCAATTGGCACAGCTAAAAGCAGAGCAATTAATGAACTCAAAAGTGTTCCGTAAATCATCGGTAACACTCCATAAATATTTTCTACAGGGTTCCAAGCACCTTGAATGAGGAATTGTAAACCAAACTCTCGAATAGCAGGTATTGAATCTATAGCAACTTGTATGGCTATCCAAAGTAAGACTGCTGCAACAGCCAGAGCTAATATGCGCGTACCCCATAAAAAACTGTAATCTATTGTTTTTTCGGTCTGCGATCGCGCTGTTTGAGAATCTATTTGAGATTCGTCACTAGCTGTTAGAGTCATGGATTACCTCTATATATAAACTAAAGCTAACAATGTATTTTTTTAAATTAAAAAATATCAATAAAAAACAAATATTTCAGATAACTGTATTTATTCACACTTTAAAAATATGAGGAAGTAAATATAGCTACTTCATTATTTTATTTCACGTATTTTAATGATCAACACGTAAGTATTTTATAAGTTGATTGGCTAATGATTTTACAACTTACGATAGATTTAGTTTTAATAATTAAGCTGAAAGCTTCTCTCTTAAGGTTGAATTTTTATCAAATATATTTAATATAATTATTTATTAAACAAATCATAACCTTTAGTTTAATTTTATTTAATAGTGGATCAACATAATATTTAAACGTCTATCTATGAGGTATTTGGAAATACCCTTTCATTTTATGAATTTTATTATGTAAAACTAAACGCAAATCATACCAAATTGCATTTAGTGTATTTCAGCAACCCACTAGTTCTTCGATAACGCTGGCATTATTTGGCAATGCGCCTGTTAAGACTTCGCTACCTTCTGTCGTGACTAAAACATCATCTTCAATGCGGATGCCTCGCACATCAGCAAATTGAGATAAGCGCTGCCAATTTACTATGTTCTGATATTTTGAACGCAGATTCACATCATTTAAAATTGCTGGTACTTGATAAAAACCAGGCTCAATTGTCACTAACATTCCTGGACGCAAGGGACGATTTAAACGCAAGTAACCTAAGCCAAAGCGATCGCTCCTTGTCCGTCCTTCTTCATACCCTGCTAAATCACCCAAATCTTCCATATCATGAACGTCTAAACCTAATAGATGTCCGATACCGTGGGGGAAAAACAGCGCATGGGCATCCATTGCTACTAAGTCTTGGGGGTTGCCTTGTAAAATACCTAAATCTACTAAACCTTCAGCTATGACGGCAGCAGCTAGCAGATGAATATCTCCATACTCTATACCAGGGCATATTTTAGCAATGCAAGCATCATGAGCAGCCAACACGACATGATAAATGTCTTTTTGAGTCGGTGAAAATTTGCCAGAAACAGGCCAAGTACGGGTAACATCTGCTGCCCAGCCCATCTCAGTCTCTGCCCCCACATCGGCAAGTAGTAAGTCACCTGATTGTATAGGATGATGATATTGCTCGTTATGTAATACTTCGCCGTGGACAGTAACAATACTGTTGTAAGAAGTAGTCATATTATGGGCAATGATTACTTTTTCCATTGCTGCCCGAACTTCTGCTTCTATTTTGGCATTGGGTGTTGCTGCCATACCAGCTTTGTGGGCTGCGACAGTTACAGCAGCAGCCTTTCGCAACTCAACTAATGCCCCCGCATCATGGGTGAGGCGTAGAGTCACAATTGCCTTGACTAATTCTAAGTCAATTCCTTGGGGAGGATTTTGCGGTAAAATCCATCTGTTCAATAATTGCGATTGCTGTGTCCAAGTAGCAGCATCCTGGTTGGCAACTGTCGCTGCACCTTCTAGCCAGGACTCTAATTCTGTCATTGGTTTAGCAGTATCCGCCCCTATTGTCTCGGCTATTTCGTCACGCGTTGGCATTTCTCCATGCCAAAGGGCGCTGTTAGGTTGGGGATCATCCATGAATAGTTCAAGTTTGCCAGATTCTAGACGAATTGCTGCGTTTGGCAGTGGTAGCCCGGCAAAATAGAGAAAATGACTGCTAGCGCGAAAAGGAAAATGATTTGCAGGAAAATTTCGCGGACTGATGCTTCCTGACCAGAGAATTGCTGGAAAATCAATCAGGCTAGCTAATCGTTGCCGTCGGGAGTGTAGGATGTCAGCTAGTGAATTAAAAGTTTTGTGAATAATCATAAAATGAGACTCAAATCAAAAGTGATACTGCCTTTATTTAATCCTGATCATCGTCTTTTTCATCATCATTCCTGCGATCGCTTTCTTGTTCGTCATCATCCTCGTCATTTTGGTTAGACCGTTCGTTTGGTCTTTGTTCTTCGTTAGGAGTAAATGGCTGCTTTTCTTGGACACCGCAACTGACCAATCCTCCAGAAATGACTCCTAAGTTGATAACAGCCACAAGACTTGCGATGAATCTGCCCTTTGTGTTTAACATTAGCTCTAGCTTGGAGAAATTGTATGACTAATATCTAAGGTACAGCTATAGCTTCTTAATGATGCTAAATATAGTTGCGTAGATTTCTAACTTACTCTTGATAAGTATACAAAGTTGTAAATTTGCCGATTCAAATTCTAAGGTAAATCTATGGGACAAATCATTACTCAAGTTGATGCTTTCACTGATACACCTTTTGCGGGGAATCCTGCGGCTGTCTGTGTTTTGCCCATTGCTCAAGATGATAATTGGATGCAGAACGTAGCTCAAGAAATGAATTTATCTGAAACGGCTTTTTTAGTCAGACAGGATAATGGCTTTAATCTACGCTGGTTTACGCCAACGGTGGAAGTACCACTTTGTGGTCATGCAACCTTAGCTAGCGCCCATGTACTTTGGTCAGAAGGGCATTTATCCTCTGACGAAGAGGCGCGTTTCTTTACTAAAAGCGGAATACTGATCGCCAAAAATCAAGGTGAGTGGATTCAATTAGATTTTCCTGTGAATCATTCACGAGTAGTAACTGCTACCCCAGAACTCAGCGAAGCTTTGGGAATACCATACAAATCTGTTTTTCAGAACTCTTTAGGCTACTTAGTTGAGGTGGAGTCTGAAGATTTGGTGCGACAAATGCAGCCTAATTTTCAGCAAATGAAAACATTACCTATGGCGGATGTAATTGTCACAAGTCTGACTCGTCTTGATTCCCAATATGATTTCATTTCTCGCTTTTTTGCTCCAGGAGTAGGTATTAATGAAGACCCAGTAACTGGTGCTGCCCATTGCTGTCTTGCTCCTTTTTGGCGCGATCGCCTGGGCAAAGATGAGTTCTTGGCTTATCAAGCCTCTAGTCGCGGTGGAGTCGTGAAGGTGCGCTATAGCGGAGGCGATCGCGTTTATCTAGCTGGTCAAGCAGTCACTGTGATGCGAGGCGAATTAATTCATGCTTAATTATGAATGTTTGTAAATAACGGTTTAATTTGTGACTAAGTAAAAATTTATCACAGTAAAAGTTAGGAGTAATTGACAACTACCGAGTTTTAGGGAAATTAACTACCATGAAATTATTCTCCTATCCATTGAATTGGTTATTGTTAATTTTCTCCAGACAAAATGTTTTAGGGGATGTTTGCGATCGCTCTGCAACTGAATTGCAAATTACTGGAACTGAGAAGAATGAAATTTTAGTTGGTACTCGATACGCAGATACCCTCAATGGTGCAGCCGGAAACGACATATTAATAGGCAAAGCCGGAAACGACGATCTTAATGGCGGTGAGGGTAGGGATTGGCTATTTGGTGACGCTGGAAACGATACTTTACGGGGCGATCCTTTTGTTGACTTATCATTTCAGTCAGATAATCCTTATAAAGATGATTATGATTATCTTGAGAAACTCTACCGCCAAGGTCAGGATACTTTACTAGGTGGTTCTGGTAATGATTTCCTAGAAGGTGGTGCTGGTAACGATACCTTAATTGGTGGTATGGGGGATGATATTTTATGGGGTGGTTATAACGCTGAAGAAGGCCAATACGGTGACTACGAAAATAATAAGTTTTACAGTAGCGATCTCTTAATAGGCGGTTCTGGAAACGACACCTTACGCGGAGATTCTATTTGGACAGATATTTTATTCACAGATCAGCTACCCCAAACTGGAAACGACACACTTTATGGCGGTTCCGGAGATGATCTTTTGCAAGGTGCTTCAGGAGTGGACTATCTCTACGGCGGTTCTGGTAACGATACCCTAATTGCTGGTTATAATTATCTCGACCCAGGCACTTCACGTCAATATAGTGATGGTAATGACTTCCTTTATGGTGGTTCTGGTGATGATTACATTATTGCGAGTAGCGGTAATGACTTTATAGACGGAGGTGCAGGCAACGATACACTCAAAGGCGATGATAATACGCTTTACAATAGTGATGATACCTTAATTGGTGGCTCTGGGGACGATTTATTGGAAGGAAGTACCGGAAGTGATGTTTTAGATGGTGGTGCTGGTAATGATGTGCTAATTGGTGATATTACATTCTATTTTTCTTTTGAAACACCAGATATAGTTGACACCTTAACAGGTGGTGCAGGGGCAGACCAATTTATTCTGGGAGATGAATCTGGAAGTTTTTATGGTGTAGGGATAAGGCGTTCTGGTTCAGGAACAATTATCAACGAATACGCCATCATTACTGACTTTAACACTAACGAGGACGTTATCCAACTTGGTGGTGGCAGTCCATATTCAGACGATCCAGCTAAATATATTTTAGGTTCTTCTCCTGAAGGTTTACCACAAGGAACAGCGATATATCTGGATTCAGATACAGACAGACTAGTTGGGATTGTCCAAGGAGTTTCAAGTTTAAGTCTTGATCAAAACTATTTTCGTATCAGTGAATATACTTTTGATATTTGAATAGATTACAACAGCAAATCTTGCATTTGCAGATAGCGATAATACAGTAATACAAGAAGCGATCGCATTTATCTAATTACTCAAGCGGTAACTGTGATCCGGGGTGAACTAATTTATCAGGCACAATATTTAAGTAAGCCTATGTTTTAGTTCCAAAAATGCCAGCTAGACAAACAAATATTAGAACTGCGATCGCATCTTGTGATTGGCCTATCGAAAAATTACCTGGATTGAGTCAAGAAGAACAATTTAAATTACAAAACTGTGGTATTGCAACTACCAAAACCTTAGTCAAACAAGGTAATAGCCCAGCAGCGAGAATGGCATTAGCCAATAAACTACAAGTTCATTTACAGTATGTCAATAAATGGATAGCTTTAGCTGATCTAGCACGTATTCCTGGCGTGGGTACACAATATTGTGGTTTATTGCTTCATGCGGGTATTGCTTCTGTGGCACAGCTAGCTCAGACTCCCACTCACAGACTGCACCAACAAATTATGCGCTTACAGGTGGCAACAACGCAACGGCGAGATTTGTGTCCAGCGATTGAGTTAGTGCAACAATGGAGTCAACAAGCAAAAATATTGCTGAGTGCTAAGTAATTATTTCTCCCTGCCCCCTGCTCCCCTGCCCCCTGCCCTCTGCCCCCTGCCCTCTGCCCCCTGCCCTCTGCCCCCTGCCCCGGTTGTTGAGCGTAGTCGAAACACTGCCCCTCTGCTCACTCCTTAGCTAGCACACCATTCAAAAAAATATCAGCTAGTCCTTCTGCCATCTGCTGCATTTCTTGAGGGGAAGCGTCAGGTTCCATGAGGGTGTTGTCAGAAAACCCGGCGATCGCAAACATTCCTAAGAACACCTTGGCAACGAGTTTGGCATCAGCTTGACGATAAATGCCTTTATCCATCGCAGTTTGAAAGAATGCTTCGGCGACATCGGTCATTTTGTTAATGACTTCAATTTGAATGCGATCGCGTAAATCTGGATGAAACTGCACTTCCATGAAGCAGACTTTCATCAAATCAACATTTTTATTTAAATTCCACATCCGACGACGCATTACCTGAGCGACAGCTTTATAACTGCCCATTTCACTCAGTTCGGTGAGTAAATCTGTGAGAATATCTACCCAACCACTAGTCGCTACCTCTACCAAAATTGCCTTTTTATTAGGAAAATGTCGAAACAGCGTACCTTCTGCGACACCTGATGCTTCTGCTAATTCGCGAGTAGTAGTGCCATCAAATCCCTGAGAGGCAAACAACCTTTGTGCCGTCTGTAAAATACGAGTACGGGTTTGTACCTCTGAAGATGGGGGAGAATTAAAAACTCGCATAAAAGTTATTGTTATATATTCGGAACACTACTTGTAGCATTATTGTCTAACGTCAAGTACAAAAAGCATAGAAAGCTTAATACAAGATTAATGCCTTGTTGAGCAAACAGTTTATCTCTTAAGTTAGGAGAACTTTACTTTTATTGTCGCTTATGAATCAACCCAATTGTTCAATTTGGGATTTAGAATTGAGGATTTTGCATTGGTGCGATCGCACGTCTGTAATGTTGCGTCGGTTGTTAGCAGTGTCGATGGCAGTAGTAATTTTCTGGTGCGGAATAACTCCCAAAGTCTCGCTAGCACAAACTCAGACTGCATCTCCCACTCAAAGAACCACAACTCCAACCTTACCAGAACCAAGCTCCATTCAACCTTATCTAGATCGGGTAATCAAGGAGTTAACGGAGTTTAGTCTAGAAAATGGCATGAAGTTTATTGTCTTGGAACGACATCAAGCCCCTGTAGTTTCTTTTTTAACTTATGCGGATGTCGGTGGTGTAGACGAGCCAATTGGTAAAACAGGCGTGGCTCACTTTTTAGAGCATTTGGCATTCAAAGGCACGACACGCATCGGTACAAAAGATTACAAGGCAGAAAAACCGCTACTAGAGAAATTGCAGCAGTTAGATACTCAAATTAAAAAAGCAAAAGCCGATGGTCAAAAAGATCAGGTGACTCGGTTACAAGCTGAATTTGAGCAAGTGGAATTGCAAGCAGCCAAACTAGTCAAACAAAATGAACTAGGGCAAATTGTCGAACAAGCCGGAGGTGTAGGTTTAAATGCCAATACCTCAACAGAAGCCACCCGTTACTTTTACAGTTTTCCTGCTAATAAGTTGGAACTTTGGATGTCTCTGGAATCAGACCGATTTCTTAATCCTGTATTTCGGGAGTTTTATAAAGAGAAAGATGTCATTTTAGAAGAGCGACGGATGCGGGTAGAAAATTCACCCATCGGCTTGATGGTGGAGAAATTTATCGATACAGCTTACAAAGTCCATCCTTACAAACGTCCGGTAATTGGTTATGACGCAGATATCCGCAACCTCACACCAGATGATGTCAAGAAGTTTTTTGACAACTACTATGCACCCAGTAATTTAACGATCGCCATTGTTGGAGATGTTAACCCGGCTGAAGTGAAAAAACTAGCGCAAGTTTATTTTGGTCGCTTTCAGACAAAATCCAAAGCTGTAACTCAAATTCCGGTAGAACCACCACAAAAACAAACACGGGAAGTTACTTTACAATTGCCTTCTCAACCTTGGTATTTAGAAGGTTATCATCGTCCGGCGATTAACCATCCAGATAATGCGGTTTATGAAATTATTGGTAGTTTATTAAGTAATGGACGCACATCACGGCTATACAAATCTTTAGTAGAAGAGCAGCGCTTGGCATTAAATGCTCAAGGTTTCAGCGGGTTTCCAGGGGATAAATACCCTAATTTGATGTTGTTTTATGCTCTCACAGCTCCTGGTCACACGGTTGATCAGTTAGCAGTGGCTTTGCGCCAAGAAATTGAGAAACTCAAATCTGAACCTGTGACTATGACTGAATTGCAGCGGGTAAAAACCCAAGCACGGGCAAGTTTGTTACGCAGCCTCGATTCTAATATGGGGATGGCACAGCAATTGCTGGAATATGAGGTCAAAACTGGCTCTTGGCGGAATTTGTTTAAGCAATTAGATCAAATAGCGGCGGTGACAACTGCTGATATTCAGCGAGTGGCAAAGGAAACTTTTACAGCTGAAAATCGCACGATTGGCAAGTTGTTGTCGAAAGATAAATAAACCGCAAAGGCGCGGAGGGCGCAGAGGAAGAGAGATATGCAGAGGTATAAGGTGAAGGTGTTCAAAATCCAAAATGGTAAGCGGCTGATTTATGCATTGATTGCTGCTTTTGCTTGTTTGTTTGTCACGTTTGATTTTTCGCTGGCGGCGACGGCAGAGGCTAAGCATTATACAGAGTTGCAGTTTGCACCACTCCCAGAAATCAAGTTACCCAAGTATGAACGGTTTGTTTTACAAAACGGCTTGGTTGTGTATTTAATGGAAGATCACGAACTACCGTTAATAAATGGAACGGCGATAGTACGGACAGGTAGTCGCCTGGAACCATCAACAAAAGTTGGGTTGGCTGGGTTTACAGGCGAGGTGATGCGGACTGGTGGTACTCAGAAGCATTCGCCAGATCAACTTAATGAGATGTTAGAACAACGGGCGGCATCTGTAGAAACTAATATTGGTGAAACTTCAGGTAGTGCTAATTTTGAGGCACTCAGCGAAGATTTAGAAACGGTTTTTGGGCTGTTTGCTGAGGTGTTAAGGCAGCCTGTATTTGCTCAATCAAAGCTAGACTTGGCTAAGACACAAGCCAAGGGTGGTATTGCCCGCCGCAATGATGATCCTAATGAGATTGCTAGTCGGGAGTTTAAGAAGTTAATTTATGGCAAAGATAGCCCTTATGCTCGCACGGTAGAGTATGCCACAGTCGAGCAAGTCTCCCGTGAAGATTTGGTACAGTTCTACCAAAAATATTTTCATCCCAATAATATGATTTTGGGGATTGTAGGAGATTTTGACGCTCAGAAAATGCGATCGCTGATTCAAGCTAAGTTGGGCGATTGGCAGCGTAACCCTAAAATTACTAAACCCCAGTTGTCAGAAATATCGCCAGCTAAAACAGGTGGTGTCTTTGTGGTAAATCAGCCGCAACTAACTCAAAGCAGTGTACTGATTGGGCATTTAGGCGGACAGTTTAACAATCCCGACTATGCAGCGCTGGATGTATTGAATGGGGTATTAAATGGTTTTGGTGGACGCTTGTTTAATGAAGTGCGATCGCGTCAAGGTATAGCTTACTCTGTATATGGCCAATGGAGTCCCCGTTTTGATTATCCTGGCATGTTCATTGCTGGCGGACAAACACGCTCTGATGCAACTGTGCAGTTTGTCAAAGCCTTACAAACTGAAATTAAACGCACCCAAACTCAAAGAGTCACAGCCAAAGAACTAGCTTTTGCTAAAGAATCTACGCTTAATTCTTTTGTATTCAACTTTCAAGACCCTGCTCAAACTTTATCACGGTTGATGCGCTACGAATATTACGGCTACCCAGCTGATTTTCTATTTCGCTATCAAAAAGGCGTAGCTGCAACAACAGCGGCTGATGTGCAGCGAGTAGCCAAGCAATACCTCCAGCCAGAAAACCTAGTAACTTTAGTGGTGGGCAATCAAACTGCCATTCAACCACCATTAACACAGCTAGCCGCCCAAGTAACACCGATAGATGTGACTATTCCTGATTTGCAACCACAGGTAAAAAATTAACAGTTAACAGTTGACAGTCAAAAAACATATAGAAATAGTGGTTTGTCAACCCAAAAATGACAGGTGGAGGCAGGCAGGGGAAGCAGGGGGAGAAAAGAACTGGACTTTTTCACATTAACTTTGCAAAGTTGATGTGACAGAGTACTAGTATTTGATTTTTGAAAAAAACTCAGTACATCTCATATCTTTTCTTCTTTATTCCCTGTTGTCTGTTCCCCGCAATGCACTGAGTTTCTACTACTTCGACGTTAACTGGTTTAAATACACAACTATACGCTTTGACAACTGTTAACTGTTTACTGGTTTAATTGCGTCTCTATTTTTATGGAAGAACAAGTCAGACAATATAACTATTAATACTAGAAACTTTCATCATTAAAGGCAAAATTACCTTCTTTATGTCTTGAAAAATATCTCTAAAATCTTGAACTTATAAAATTACATTACATAATATTAGATAGTGATCTTAGATTTTTAGTCTAAGCCTGTATAGGACTTTTATCGTTACTACTGTGCTTGAGGAAACAAAAAATGTCGAAAATAATAATCTCTAACTTGTATTTTACTAGTGAAGGAAATCTACTTAATGATATCAGTTTTAAAGAAATGAAATCTGTGGAGGGTGGTTACGGTTATGGTTACGGTGACGTTTATGGTACCCAAAACACAAGTAGAGTGAGTAATACAACCAATACCACAAGTGCAAGTGAAGCTGTAACAAATACCCTTGGCAATGTAAATAATATTCTTGGTAATCTGAGTTCACAAATAGATCAAACAATGCTTAATCTACGGAGCCAATTTCAGCAATCAGGATTATTTTGATTACAATTTTTGACTTTTTTTTGCATTCTAAATTTAATGAGGCTCACATCCCCGACTTCTCAAAAAAGCCGGGGATCTTGTTGTTCACGAATGATTGATTTTTGCTTACTAAACTCAATAATCTGGTCGTTGTGTTTGAAAAGACAGAATTTTTGTGAATATAAGCTCAATAGCACAGGTTTTTAATCGATTTTATTAAAAATAAACTAATACCGATTCAATTGATGATTGCAAAAAATGTTTGGTCTAGACACTATTGGCAATGATTTAAAAATTATTAGCTCATAACTTTTGTAGAACAAAAGTATTAGATCTGTATTAATTAGGTTGCTATTTATAAGCCAATTTTACTATTAGTTTAAATTAATTTAATAAATGCAAATGAAAGGTTTAAAAAGACTCAAAGCAGTTATTTATGTCTTTTTAAACATACTTTTAAGCTTGACTTATTCAATTGTTATGAATAAAAATTGCAGTATCAGTTAAGCAAAGACAGCTTGATTGACTGCATACCTCACTTACTTAAAGCAAGGATTTTAGGAGTAAATTATGGCAACTATCGCTCTTTCTGAACTACACGCTGCTGGCTCACAATTATTTCAAGATTCTGAAAGTTTCCTCAATGAATTGAGCGATGTAGATTCCATTGTTGGTGGTACTTATAATTCCGTTAGCGATATGTCAGGATTGACAAAACTAGCTGAAGCTTGGGTTTATACTTATGGCATTGGTCATATTGCTTATATAGCTAAATCATTCAGCAGTGACGGATACGGATACTAAATAGCTTTGTAGGGAACCATAAAAGCTAAATGACATGACTCTCTAGGGATTGAAAGTAATCTTTGTAATCAACATGAATTTTATCGATTACTAATCAACCTTGAGAGTCAATCAGATTAATCAATCAACAGTTTATTTAATTACAACAAGGATTTTAGGAGTACATTATGGCAAGTATCGCTCTTTCTGAACTACACGCTGCTGGTTCTGAACTGTTCCAAGATTCTGAAAGCTTCCTCAATGAAATGAATGATGTAGATTCCATCGTTGGTGGTACTTATGGCTATGTCAGCGATATGTCAGGCTTGTCAAAGTTAGCTGAAGCTTGGGTCTACACTTATGGCATTGGTCATATTGGCTATATAGCTAAGTCATTCAGTGGTGGCTACGGCTATGGATACTAAATAGCTTTGTAGATAACTACAAAAGCTAAATGACATGACTCTCTAGGGATTGAAAGTAATCTTTGTAATCAACATGAATTTTATCGATTACTAATCAACCTTGAGAGTCAATCAGATTAATCAATCAACAGTTTATTTAATTACAACAAGGATTTTAGGAGTACATTATGGCAAGTATCGCTCTTTCTGAACTACACGCTGCTGGTTCTGAACTGTTCCAAGATTCTGAAAGCTTCCTCAATGAAATGAATGATGTAGATTCCATCGTTGGTGGTACTTATGGCTATGTCAGCGATATGTCAGGCTTGTCAAAGTTAGCTGAAGCTTGGGTCTACACTTATGGCATTGGTCATATTGGCTATATAGCTAAGTCATTCAGTGGTGGCTACGGCTATGGATACTAAATAGCTTTGTAGATAACTACAAAAGCTAAATGACATGACTCTCTAGGGATTGAAAGTAATCTTTGTAATCAACATGAATTTTATCGATTACTAATCAACCCTGAGAGTCAATCAGATTAATCAATCAACAGTTTATTTAATTACAACAAGGATTTTAGGAGTACATTATGGCAAGTATCGCTCTTTCTGAACTACACGCTGCTGGTTCTGAACTGTTCCAAGATTCCGAAAGCTTCCTCAATGAAATGAATGATGTAGATTCCATCGTTGGTGGTACTTATAATTCCGTTAGCGATATGTCAGGCTTGTCAAAGTTAGCTGAAGCTTGGGTCTACACTTATGGCATTGGTCATATTGGTTATTTAGCTCATTCAT
The DNA here is from genome assembly GCF_029953635.1 of Halotia branconii CENA392. NCBI lineage: Bacteria > Bacillati > Cyanobacteriota > Cyanophyceae > Nostocales > Nodulariaceae > Halotia > Halotia branconii. Next base: position 4,852,828 of record NZ_CP124543.1, read on the forward strand.
TTAGTGATGGCTATGGCTATGGATACTAAATAGTTTTGTAGATAACTACAAAAGCTAGATGACTCTTTAGGGATTGAAAGTAATTTTGGTGCTCAACATAATATTATTAATAAATCCTGAGAGTCAATCAGATGAAGTAATCAATAGTTTCTTTAATTACAAAGAGAATTTTAGGAGTACATTATGGCAAATATCACTCTTTCTGAACTACACGCTGCTGGTTCTGAACTGTTCCAAGATTCCGAAAGTTTCCTCAATGAAATGAATGATGTAGATTTCGTTTTTGGTGGAACTTATGGTGGCTATGTTAGCGACATGTCAGGATTAACAAAATTAGCTGAAGCTTGGGTCGATACTTATGCCATTGGTCATATTGCTTTTATAGCTAAGTCGTTCAGTAATGACTATAAAGTCTAACAAATAGCTTTTTAGTTAATTTCAAAAAATAGATGACTCTCTAGAGTTTAAACTTAATCATTGCAATCAATGTAATGTTTATAAATTATTAATAAACTCTGAGAGTCAATCATCTTCAATAATTGATAATTTATTTAGCTTTAACCAGTTATATGAAAGTAAATTATAGCTGTTTATCATTAAAAACTTACTTTTTGTTTTCGGTTATTAGCTATGATAAAAATCAGAAATTTTCTTAACTGATTTCAAGAATTAAACTGTATTCACATGAATAATTGCAAAGACTCAATTAAGTAAATGGCAAAGATTATAATTTCTGAGCTACATCCTGCTGATTCAGAAATATCCTTGACCCACTTGAACGATGATTCTAAATATATATACGGTGGTCAAGACTACACTTTTGACCAAAGTTACTACATGATGATGAAGCTTATTGAAGCCGCAATATCGGTATCTGCTATTTACAGTATTACGTGGATTGTAAGGTTATTTAATAGTGAATAGTAATAACTAAATTGTTTTTCTGATATTTTATCTTGTTACAACCTAAATACAATGTTTAATAGAAGGTATTTGTATGATTATCTTTAAACCTGATTATGGTGTATTGATATTTTTTAATCCCCGAAAAAAACTTTAAAGTAGACTACAAAATTTAGTTATTAATGTTTATAATCGGTCTAAAATTATGCCTACACCACCATTTGTCTTGAGTTCTCAAAATGTTTTTGACTATTTAATTTCTCAAGGTCTATGTACTCAAGAAGATAAGTCGTTGAGCCATATTGACCTTAAACCAGCCAAGAACTTTAATTTATTACTAAATCTGCCCAGCGATCGCCAGCTTTTAGTAAAACAAGAGCGCTATAATCGAGAAGGCAAAACTGTCGGTGAATTTTTGCAAGAATGGCGAGTTCACGATTTTTTACACACTTTCTCAGAACTAAGCCAAATTTACCCATGTTGTTCGGAAGCATTGCATTTTAACGCTGAACACTCAATAATTATTTTCAATTATCTCAACGATTATCGTGATTTGTCAGAGTTTTATGCTACGGAAAATTACTTTCCCCGCGAAATTGCAATGACTGTGGGAGCGACTCTGGCATCAATTCATCGTTTAACTGTTGATCGTCAAGACTACAAAGATTTCTTCAACAACACTGAAGACGCAGTTAGTCAGCAAACTCCTAATTTAGCTCGTGATTTAGAGCGAATCACTCCAGCAGTTTTTGGTATGGTTCCTAGCCACGGTATAAAATTCTTTGCCCTTTATCAACGTTATGACAGTTTAGGAAAAGCGATCGCAGATTTAAGTACTGCTTTCACTCCTTGTTGTCTAACCCATAATGACCTGAAGCTAAACAATATTCTTTTATCTTTAAGTTGGCAAGAAGCACTTCTGCACAATAGACTAGCAGCAAACAGCATTATTCGCTTAATTGACTGGGAACGCGGCGCATGGGGAGATCCTGCTAACGATTTAGGAACATTAATTGCTAGCTACCTACAAATTTGGTTACACAGTTTGGTTACTAGTAATACGATCGCGATCGAAGAATCTTTACGCCTCGCTACAGTGCCTCTACATTTACTTCAGCCTTCAATTGCGGCACTAGCTATTGCTTATTTAGCTAACTTCCCCGAAATTATAGAGCGTCGTCCTGATTTCTTGGAGCGAGTGATGCAATTTTGCGGTTTAGCTTTGATTAGAGCTATTCAAGCACAACTCCAATACGAAAAAACCTTTGGGAATGCAGGTATTTGTATGCTCCAAGTTGCCAAGAGTTTACTATGTCGTCCAAAAGCATCAATTCCGACAATTTTTGGCATGGAAGCATCAACCCTCGCTAACACAAACTTATCTCCTGTTTAAAAGGGAACAGGGAACGGGCAACAGGCAACAGAGGAATCCTCATAATTAAAATTGGCAGCTAGTGGCGTGGGTTTGTACCCAATATTCGCTCCCTAGTTCTTTCACTGTTCCCGTCCCGGAAGGACTTGTCAGTTAATCAGGCTTCCCTCTCTTCATTTTTGCATAACTTTTAACTCATAGGTAAGTACACATGCAACTATTAAATTCACTAGCAAGCCAAATGCAAGACGTTCCAGAATCATTGCAGACATCATTAGAAAACATTGTTCATCAAGTGCAGATCGAATCTCACTACTGCATTAAGCACCCAGATTACAAACCCTTGGAAGTGCCAGAAGCTGCTGCTTCTCGATTTCGACAATTACCTTTAGATCTCCAGAATAAATTTTTAAGTTTACAATTGCGTAGTTTTCTTTATGGTGTTTATTATAATGGCTCTTTAAAACCTAACCTAGAATCTAGTGCAGAAGTCACGAATTTAGCATTGAATCAAAATTTAGAAAATAACACTTTGTTGGGTGTAGATTTAGCATTTTATGATCGCCTACATCAAAACAACAGAAGTGAAGGCTATTTGAGCCATGATTGGTTAGTAGTTAGAGAAGAAACAGATGACACTTTAGCAGTGCAGAGAAATGGTTTAACACTGCACATTGACCGCGCCCATCATTTGCAACCACAAGATCGGTCTGTGGCTATTGGCAACTTAGTAGCAATCAAAATGCCCAAAAACATAGTACAAAACGGATTTTATATGGCAGTGGGGAATTTAGGCGTTTCCCAAGGCGATCAAAGTATCGTGCGTGTCTATTTCAACTTAAGTCCTGAAGGTGCAGTTGCAGTCATGGATTGCTTAACAGTCCAACTCAATGCCTTGGATATTCCTTTTTCATTTAAAGTGCTATACAATCCTACAGATTATACACGTTATGACTCAGGAGTACTTTATTTTGATAAAAGCAACTATGAAGCTATCCACGGAGTATTAGAAAGGGTATATGCAGAATACGAATTTCATTTTTCTGAATCTGTACCTTTATTTACTAAGTTAATAGCACCAGGATTAGCGATCGCTGAAGAACCTAACCGCAAATTTGGCGATCAAGAAAGTTTTGGTACTAACCGTTGCCAAATAATTGCTAATGGTTTACTTGATGCTTGGCTAGAAGGAAATGATACACCAACAAGTCGGATAACATCAATTTTACAGCATTTTTTGCTACATGAAATTGAATTACAGCGTCCTTATTTGAATGCCAATTCTGAGGATATTTACACTCCCATACAAATTTAAAAAAAACAATATTAATTATGGGCATAGGGCATTGAAAATAGGGCAAAAGAAAGAGTTACCAATTTATCAATGCTCTATACCAAAATGGTATAAAAAAATTGTTGAGTTGGGAAAGTAAAGATAAATTATCAGTAGTTTAAAATTGTTGCATTAGAGTTGGCATAATGAATGAAAATTTTTACCAACCTTCAAATATTACGATCAGTTATGAAGAATGGCAAGATATTCTCAAAGCGATCATTGCGAGAAAGTATTCCTGGGCTTGTGTTTTAATTCTGCATTCTCTTGGCTATAACCCTCTTAAATATATATCTTATCGTACTTATATTAGATTAATAAAAAATAATTTTATATTAGGCAATATTAATAATCATAAAACTGCTCAAATAAACTTGAATGATTTTAATATCGAAATCAAAGAAAATCAAATAGATAATAATTAATTTCACTCATCAAAAGGCGACGGTAAACCTACTTCTTCTCTTTCAGAGACGCTGACTGCTGACAAAACTCCACCCATGAAGGGACGGAGTTTTTATATGTAATACCATTTCACGAAATTATTGATACAAATTACTTTTCTTACTCCCCCTGCTTCCGGTCACTGAGTTTCGACACTTCGACAGGCTCAGTGCGGCGCTGCGCGGTAGTTGAGCGTAGTCGAAACTCAACTGCCGCGTAGCCGAAGTGCTGCTCCCCCTGCTTGCCCAAATGTATCAACTTTAAAGTGAAACGGTATAAGTAACTTGTTTTAATATTACGTAAGTATACAAACTCAAAAACCTCATTCATTATTTAGCAACTGCTGTTCTTGCGGAAGTAACTTCGTTTCACTCATCGGTTTTTGACTGATAATATTGGCTGATTTTGATAATGGTCGAATAATTAAACTTACCCCCATTGCCCAAGCGATCGCAACCATCCAACCTGCAACAATATCACTAGGAAAATGTACTCCTAAATATAGTCGTGTCCAGCCAATAGTCAAGATATATAAGCTACCCAAAATTACTGTCAACCAACACCAAATACTATCCCAAGTTAAAATTACCAAAATAGCAATCAACGTCATGCTTGTCATAGCATGGCCACTAGGGAATGAGTAATCAAACTCTGGTGCAACTGAGTTCCATAAATCGGGACGCACTCTATGCCAAAATTCTTTACCCGTGCGGTTGATAATTGCACTACCAGTAGCAGTGATGAGTAAATAGGTGAGCGATCGCCAGCGACGTTGCAGTAGTAAAATAAGGGCGATCGCACTCAGAATTGGTAATACAATCCAAAAAGAACCAAATTTTGTCAACATCACGGCGAATACATCCAGATGCGGCTGTGCTATCGAGTGAATCGTTAGCAGAATCGGTAAATCCCAAGGAAAACCACCTTCGTTGTACCTCACCTCTAACGCCAGCAGTCCAAAAATTTGCAGTGGTAAATATATCCCCACGAACAGCAGCAACAAAGAGCGCCAATGGGTAATTAACAATTTTTGCATAAACCCGATGGGCAATCGCGGCTTTTGCGGTAATGTTTGATTTTCGTCGTTGACTTTTTCTGACTCTGCCATATCAAATACGGTATTGCGCTGTAATTAATGTAGTTTTTTGAAATACTATTATCTAGTCTAATACTGGACTGCAAATCTTCGCTGAAAGTCAATTTTGTGAAAAGTTGGCTAAAATTTCAGTATAAATAAATACAAACATCTTACTCATCTTTTATAACAATATAGACTTTTATTATTTTGAATTTTAAAATACGGTAAGTCGATCAATTTTTAGTAATTTATGAGATTTTCCCAGCAGTCATTAAAAACTTGCCGTTATAACCAGTCTTTAAGTTTCAGCTAAACAAAGCCACATTCGCAAAACCCAGGTCAAGGACAGGAGTATGGATTTTTTATTGTTGCCTCTCTTCAGCTTTCTAGTTGGTATTGTTGTTGGTCTGACAGGAATCGGTGGTGCTTCTCTCATCACTCCGATGTTGATTTTTGTTTTTCAAGTACCATCTGCAGTAGCAATAAGTTCTGATGTTGTTGCAGCGACGTTAATGAAAATCGTTGGTAGCATTAAGCACTGGCAGCAACAAACTCTTGATAGAGAGGTGGTGAAATGGTTGGCGTGGGGGAGTGTTCCTGGTTCTCTGTTGGGAGTAGGAATACTGCACTTGATTAAACTCAAGGCTGAACATAATCTGAACAACATTACGCTGCATTTGTTGGGTGTAACGATTTTGTTAGTCACAGTTTTGGCGTTAGTGCAAATGTTGCTGTTGACCTTTTTTCCAGAGTTTCAATTACCTGAACTTCCCAAATTTGACTTAACCACTCAACTAGGACGCTTAAAAACGGTAAGTGTAGGAGCATTTTTGGGCTGTGTTGTGGGTCTAACAAGTGTTGCTTCTGGCTCTATGTTTGCCTTGGTGCTGATTGCATTTTTTCGTTTGGATGCACGAAAGTTAGTTGGTACAGATATTTCCCAAGCCGCAATTCTCTTACTATTTACTGCTCTTGGACACCTCACTTTAGGAACAGTTGATTGGAGTTTAGTATTACCGATATGGTTTGGCTCAGTACCAGGAGTATTATTAGGAGCTAAAATCTGTCAAATTGCGCCGCAAAAACCACTGCGGTTTATAATTTATTTTATATTGATGATGGTAAGCTTAAAGTTAGTTTATTAAAGACTTGATAAAATTAATTACACACTTTATTTCTCTGTTCTCTGCATAACCATAAATTCAGTAGAAATTGCAAGCCGCGCTTGATACATGAATCACTACCGCGAAAATTAATGATTAAGAAACTAGTACTGATTGAATCACAAGAATTGTCAGTCAAAAATTAAGAGTCAGTATTGTTATGACTTTTTTATTTATAATTAGTTTTTGTTTTCAATTTATATGATTTCGTGTTCAAAAAAACTGGTTAATTAATATTAAATCTAAACATGAAATTAAAATAATCTGTTATTATTTAAAATAATAAACATAGTTTAATAAAATCGACAACTATAGAGGTAACTTTATTTATTTAAACAAATAAAAATTAAACAAAATTCTTAGTATTTACTTGACCACGTAAATTTTATAACAATAGAAGTAAACAAAATAGAAGTGAAAAACTTAGAAACAAAAAAATACAGATCAGATCGGGTTCGGGATCATTTGGCAAATGAACGTACTTATTTAGCATGGATGCGGAGTGGTATTTCGCTTATGGGTTTTGGTGTTTTGATTGTGAGGTTGCGGATTATCCGGCCTCCATTAGCACCACAACCTCCTGGTAATGGCTGGAAGTTGGGTTTAGCATTTGCTTTAATAGGGGTATTAACAGTAGTACTTTCAACTCAACATTATTTTGCTGTTCGCCGAGACATTGACGAGGATACCTACCAACCGCCAGACCGTTGGATACTTTTGGCGAGTTTAGCTGTGGTTCTACTCGGTGGAGGAGTACTATACTATGTGTTCACGGTTCCTCTAGATTATTTGAATAGTTTTATACTGGAGTAACCTTTTTCTTTGTGTTCACCATCCAACATTACATCTACTGAGTAAGTGAAGAATCACCTCATCTAAAAAACTTATAGTGAAAGCAGCTTGGTAAATGAAATTTTTTAGATAAAGAAGAAATTTAAATATTTAGGAAACCGGATTTTACATGAACCCGGTTTCTATAGCCAATATTCAGCACTCCTAACTCAAACCGTTAGCAGTAGCAAACACTTTTGTTTGTTTCGGTTTGATGTAGACATGCTGCCCTTTTTCTAGCTGAAGCTGAAAAAACTGTTCTCGACTAAGATTAGCATTGAGCATTTCACCAGACCGCAATACTAACTCTGCACGAATTTCCCAACCAAGATGAATAATCCGATCGACGATCGCAGAAATTGTATTATCGTCGGCATTCCTATTAATCAAAATATCATGTGGTCGTAAAAAAACTTTGTCATTAAGAGAAGTTGTACTTTTGTTAGAGAAGATACCAACATTACTAGATAGGACGTTCACAGGGCCAATAAAACTCATGACAAACGGTGTAGCTGGGTTGTCATAAATTTCCGCCGGAGTCCCAACTTGTTCTACCCGTCCTTGATTCATCACCACAATTTCGTCAGCTACTTCCATTGCTTCTTCTTGGTCATGGGTAACAAATACAGTTGTGACATGAACTTCTGAATGCAGATTACGTAACCAAACCCGCAAATCTTTACGGACTTTAGCATCTAATGCTCCGAAAGGCTCATCTAATAATAATATACTGGGTTGAACAGCAAGTGAGCGTGCTAATGCTATCCGTTGTCGTTGACCACCAGAAAGTTGAGAAGGATAGCGATCGCCAAATTGCTGCATCTGCACCAATTCTAAAAGTTCCTCAACGCGTTGGCGAATCTGGTGTTTAGGATGCTTACGCAGATCCATCGCAAAACCGATATTATCACGCACTGTCAGGTGTTTAAACAGCGCATAATGTTGGAAAACAAAGCCAATATTACGTTTTTGTACGTTGTCATGAGTAGCATTTTCACCAGCTAACCAAATTTGACCAGCATCTAGTGTTTCTAACCCAGCAATTATGCGTAGCAATGTGGATTTTCCTGAACCCGAAGGGCCTAGTAACGCTACTAAAGATCCCGTTTTAATTTCCAGACTGACATCATCAACAGCACGGAAGCTTCCGTAATGCTTGGCAACATTTTCAACTACAATACTCATAATTATTTGTTCTTTAAATTTGCTAGATTTCAGCTTAACTACGATTTTACTATCGACTTTAAGTATTTTAACTAAATTGATTTTATTATTTTTCAAATAAAAAAGACAATACAGTTTTTGCTATATGCAAAATATCTTTTTCAAAAAAAACTTAAAGCTAAAAAATTCAATAATACCAACTATCTCCATCTGTATTTGGTTTACCAATAATTTTGAGATTTAAAGATTCCAGATAATTTAAACAATGATTGATGTGAGACGTATAACCTCGCAGCTCAATGTCGAAATATCCTTGCTTATAAAGATTTTGGTCTTGCTTGGCTCCTGTAATATTAACTGTTAATTTATAACGAGAAATCATTTGTGAAATAATTGGTTCATGCAAGTAACATTGAGGAATATACAAGCGCACGCGCAATTGAGTAATGCTTTTACTTTCAAAAAAAAATGAAACCATAGCCATATAGCAATATTTGCTTTAAATCAGATGCCCATGTAGAGAAGATTCATCTACCCACATGGGTAAATTTAATGTTTTTAAATAATTGAAACTAGAAAAAAGTTGCTGTGGTTTACCCCAAATATCCAAATCAAACCAACCATCATTCTCTTGATTAGCTAACAATGAAGCCCCAATAATATTGACTGTAACTCCATAACAAGATACTAAGTCAGAGATGATTGGTGTTTGGTAGTAATCTTTCAAGATACAAATTTGTAAGCGTAGTCGATAAGATTGACTACTATAGCCTTGGTAGGGTTGAGTTTGCTCCTGTATTGGCAAGGGTACAAATTCTTTACTTGGGTTGGGAAACGGCTTAAAACTTAAATTATGCTGCACATTGCCAGGAATACTTAGTTGCATCAAATCTACTCCCAAATTCTGTAGATACAGCAGACCATTACAGATGTGTTCTGAATTTCCTTGGAGTTGTAAGTCAAACCAACCGTGGTTGTCTGTTGCTGTGAGTATCGCAGCAGTAATATTGACCGTAACGCCATAGCGCGATACTAAACGTGAAATTAAAGGTTGCCGTTGGTAATGTTGGGGTATGCGAATGCGGCTATCAATTGGGGTGAGTTGAGGAAGTTTTTGTTGCGGCATAAAAATAGTTAATATAGGACTCCTATTTGATTTTTGAACACGATTCAGTACATATTTATCCCTTCTTAACTGTTCCCTGTTTCCTGTTCCCTACCTATACAAATAAATTCACCGAATCAAACCGGATTACTATATAAACAACAATTAATCACCAACTACTGATATTATTTTCGTCCCAAATTTCTAGTTCTATCTCTTGAAGATGATTAATAGCAGCATCTATTTGTGCTGTTGTACCTTGCAAATCAAGGTCGAACCAACCGTCACCAACAGCGTTTGCGCCCAAAATTGCAGCGGTAATATTGATAGTCAGGCCATAGTCTGAGACTAAGCGAGAAATCACCGGTTCTTGATGAAAATTTTTGGGGATTCGCAAGTGAATTTGTTTGTTAATAGTCTGATTGTCAGCAAGCATATCCAAATTACATATAGGACTCATACAGCGTTTCTCGGTTGGGTGTAGTACGTCTTTTAAGAAGAGAGGGGCTAGGGACTAGGGATTAGAGACTAGGGAAATGTACCTCTTTTAAATTAAATTTGCTGTATTTGATTTTGAGAAAAAACTCAGTACACCTCTAAATCCCTTTTTTCCTGCGATGCACTGAGTTTCGACTGCGCTCAACTACCGCGTAGCCGAAGTGTTCCCCGTTCCCTTTCTACGTAAATATATTCATTAATCAAAGGAGATAAACAACAAAAGTAAAAGTAAATACCAATCGTATTAAATTAATGCCAAAGGTTTTATCGTCTTTTCTTTGCTTGAATTTGGTCAAAAACTGCCCCATCTGCAAAAAATTTCTTTTGGACAACATTTCAGCCGCCATAATCTACTACCGAAATAAAGCTTTTTAAAGATGTGCGTTTCCATTGATTCAAAATATCTAGCTACATACTGACTTTAGCTCCTTTTTTTAATCTACAGTTTGTCGGTCGAGTATTTGTACTTTGTATTTAATTATAGATACTACAGCTATCTAGATAAAATAGCAAGAGTAATCATCACAATTTCGGTCAAGAATGTGATGATTACATCAAAAAGCCACCATTAAACCTTTACTCCGGTTCAGTGGTGGCTTGAAATACAGATCTAGTTGACTTCTTGCTAAAACTGCGTTTTTATTGAGAATGAACGAATCAGGGTTCTCAAAACGTGAGTCAATACTCTTGCAAATGTTGACAAAGATTCGGATATATGGATAGGGTTTAGAGAGGATTTTTTTAATCCGTCGAACTCACATTCAAGTTAAGGACTAAAGTCCTGACTACGAACTTACTGCAACCACAACTTAACAAAAACAGAAATTTATCTCAACACAGTTATTGATTAGCAAGTATTAGTTACCCAAGTAATTACTCAAATACTGCGTACTTTTATTATTAAAATCCATAGTTTATTTATACAATCAAACCTCATAAATATTGAGTTAAACTAACTAGCGTGATTCCAGTCACTGAGTAACTCATGGTCTCGCTGGTAATGGTTGCACTTTCTAGGTGCTACTTTTGGAGTACCAATATTTACGCCTGGAAAAGACTGTTTTTTCTTAGCAGATCTTTTATCTTTTGTAGTTGAATGAGTCTGTGTCGTTGTCATTAATAAAATTATCCTCACAACTCAGCACTAATTTAGATCATCAATTTCAAAACCGCAAATTTCTGAAGAAGGATATTTATTGTTACCAAGAAGCGGAGGGGCAGGGAGCAGGGGGAGCAATTCCTGCCCAGAGCCGTAGAGCAGGGCGGAACATGGGTATAAAGCCCCGCCCTTCTAGGGCGCTCTTGCTGGGGTGGAGTAACAAGCTCCGTTTCAGTTTTCTCCCTTGCTCCCTGCCCCCTGCTCCCCTGCCTCTTTTGACAAGCGATCGCTTAACATAACAAAAGCTACTAACAAAACCATTTATTATGCCTGTAGAGGTACAAAGCAAAGATCTGGGCGATCTTAATACTGCCAAAATTTCTATAATTATTCCTACTCTCAACGAACAAGAAAATATTAAAGCTGCGATCGCCACTACTCAACATAGTACAAATATAGAAGTCATCGTCGTAGATGGTGGCTCACAAGACGATACAGTAGCAATAACTCAATCTTTAGGTATAAAAATTATCTCATCTTTACCTAGTCGTGCTATTCAAATGAACACAGGTGCGATCGCAGCTAGTGGTGAAATTCTACTGTTTCTTCATGCAGATACCCGTTTGCCGATTGGGTTTGATCAGATGATTCGCACAGCCCTACAACAGCCGAAAACTGTAGCTGGTGCATTTGTTTTGCAGATTAACGATCCATCTTGGGGTTTGCGATGGATAGAACGAGGGGTTTACTGGCGATCGCATTTTCTGCAAATGCCTTATGGCGATCAAGCAATTTTTGTTACAAAAGCGGTATTCCAACAAACTGGTAACTTTCCCGAATTGCCAATCATGGAAGACTTTGAACTCATACGACGACTAAAGCGCATAGGAAAAATTATCATTCTCCCTGTACCAGTTATCACCTCAGCCCGTAGATGGTTGCAAAAGGGAATTGTTAAAACCACTTTACTTAACCAAATAGTCATTATTGCTTATTTTTTAGGTGTTTCACCACAGCGACTGCGTAATTGGTATCGTCAGGAAAAACTTAAGAGAATTTAAGCTGTTTTTCATGTATTTAGCATATCTTGGTTTGTAGTATATCAAGGAACAGCCCTAACAGTTATAGCGATCGCTACATCAAGGGGTGAAATTTCATATATTAAAACTCCCTATACTCTCTGCGCCTCTGTCTTGAAAAGTTCAGATCGCCGGAAATCGGCGCTCCGACTTTTCGCTGCGTCTCTGCGTGACATTAATTATTATGACTACAAAGCACAAGCTCGGATTCAATCATAAACTCAAGCTACTACTATTAAGTCTTCTAGTTGCTACCTTAATAATTGCCGCCAAATACTTCAATATTCAAGAAATTTTACTAAGTTCAATCACTTGGGTTAATAGTCTCGGTGCTTTAGGCCCCATTGCTTACATAGTTATTTACAACTTAGCCACATTACTATTCATACCAGGTTCCCTGCTGACATTAAAAGGCGGTTGTCTGTTTGGTTTGTTGTGGGGTTCAGTCTATGTGTTGATTGCTGCAATTATCGGCGCAACCTTAGCTTTTCTCATCGGACGCTACCTGTCACGTGATTGGGTTGCTAAACAGATTGAGAAACATCCTCAGTTTAAAGCCATTGATTTAGCAGTTGCCAAAGAGGGATGGAAAATTGTGCTGCTAACTCGCTTGTGTCCTCTATTTCCCTTCAACTTACTAAACTATGCTTTTGGAGTTACACAAGTTTCACTCAAAGACTACATACTAGGCTCATTCGGCATTATTCCAGGGACTGTCATGTATGTTTACCTCGGTTCTCTAGCCGGGAATTTAGCCATGACATCTAATCAGCCGACTAATCCAGAAGCCCAAATTTGGCAATGGCTAATGCAAGTCGTTGGGTTGATAGCCACCGTTGCTGTAACTATATATATGACAAAAATTGCTCGTCAAGCCTTAGCTCAAAGTGTAGCAACAGTAGATAGCACTCATGAGCAAACTGAGAATCACTCAAATAGGAATTATAAGTAGAATTTATGAAAACTATCCATATTTTTTTGTCAAGCCTAGTTGACACTTTGTAACAATATTGTTAAATTAAGTTACATAAGTTAACAAAAAAAGGAAAATAATTTTATGTATACCACCACTAATGAAGACGGCGTTCTCAACAACTACCCAACTGAACCCCAGGTTTACTATGCTGAGTACCCTGCAATTTGGGAACAACGTAAATACGTTTTACAAAGTATGTTTGCTACTTTAATAGTCACCACTTTAGTTTTGGTTGCTTTTAGCGTTAGCTAAGACTTTTGAGTTTTTGTATCGGTATCTCTCATCGTCATTTGGATTTCCTCCCCGCCTCGGTTAGTTTCGCCGGGGTTTTTTTTATTAGTACAAGTAGGGGTAATTCGCTAAAACGGGACTCTCTCATCTCATCACTCTAGAGACAGAGTAATCAAGACTAAATATGTAGAGTTGCAAGAACTCACTTTATCTCTAGTGAATGAGGAAGTCAAAACCTTAGATCGGTAGAATTAAAATAAAACTACGTATACAAAGGAAAATCAACGAGTTTTTAAAACCTTTCCCGTATCTTGTCTCAACGTGCGATCGCTTGCTTTGAAAACTCATACTTAAATTAACTACTTTATGTCAGTAACAGTAGTGTCTTTTTATACATCTTTAAGTCGTTTTACACACTTCGATGAGTACTTTTTCACTATGTTTTTCTTTGAGTATCAAAAATGTTAACGACAAATATACTTAATTTTTTACTGATGATTGCTGTTAATTTTTGATATATGAGTTACTCAAACAAGGGTATGTTTAAGCATATATACTTAAGTGCTTTTTGTTTAAAAACGCCAAAACAATGTTGATGATATTAGTTTGTTGAAAAATAATTTTATTGGTAAGTATTGATATAACTCAATTTTAACCAAATATTAAAACTTAATAAACTAAAATTAATTACACTTTTTAGTGATTTGTTTTCTTTACATATTTAATAATTATAGATTATATTTTTAAAAATTATATGTTGTATAAGATACAAACCTTATTAGAAGAGTTACAGCTAATTTAAATTATCCAAAATATTAAGTTTTGATAAGAAAAATTTTGCTAAACGCAAAAAACGTTACATAGTCACAATGCTCATTTGAGAAAGGTTTTGCCCCTTAAATTAGAACTTGAAGTTGATGAAGTTAATAAGATCTACGCTAAAACCCTGATCCCCAAGCTCAAAGGTTCATGCTAGTCTGTTGCAGTTAATAAATAAAAAAGTGAAAGCAGAACGAGTTCGACTTGTAAAGGATGTGTCACTCACAAACAAGTGGCTAAAGGAATCCTACGAACCGAATAACTGCTGTTCTACAGTCGCTTTAAAATCGGACGCATGAATCAAAGACATTTGTGGACTATTGTCGCCCTGTTTCTGACTGTTTTGGGAATGCCCTCAGTCGTTCGCGCTCAAACTACCAAGGAAAGTGTTGCAGATTCGCAAAAATCACCAGTTAGTGATGTAGTTAAGGTAGGTGAGTTTCAATCCCCAGCAGGGAAACCAACCTCGGATGCTGTGATTACAAACATCCATTCTCACAACATTGGAGGCCGTCAGGCGGCAACCTTGTTTATCAAAAATATTCCAGTTATCACTTTTTTGAGTTCCAAGCCTGTTGCAAGTGTTAATAAAAAAGTTGGTGTAGTTGGAGATGCAAAGGGCGTACAATCATACGCCCTTTCTAGTGATAACTCGGTAAAAGTGGCGAGTGTTGGCAGTTTAAAGGATGCAAGCAACCAAGTTAGTTCGCTTCAAGATGACCCGGTTCAAAGAGCTGGGGTAATAGCAGCCAAAATCAACCAGATGGTTCGTGAAAATGTGGCTGCTGATCAAATTACAGTCAGTTGGAAGGGAGAGAGCGAGGCTACAGCTAATCAAGCTCAAAATAAAAGCTCCTCTAGCCAGCAACAGCCAAGCGATCGCTATGCGATTAAAATCAATAAACAAGAATTGGTAGAAATTAACGAAAATACCCGCCTCGCAGGTACTACCAAAAATCTTGCAGAAGATGCATTACAAGCAACCAATCGTTTGCGGCGACTCATAGGTAATGCATCTCCCGTCAAAGAAATTGCTGACTTACCAGTACGTCCAGCAATTTCCATACAAAATTTGCCGCAACAAATAGCCAGCAAAGTGCGGCTTAATTTTAAAGGCATGGCTTCTTATTACGGTTACGACGGTTCTGGTAGCCAAACTGCTAGCGGTGAGAGATTCAATCCAGAAGGCATGACCGCTGCCCATCGTAGTTTACCTCTTGGCACAAAAGTCCGCGTTACCAACACCCGCAACGGTCGTTCTGTGGTCTTACGAATCAATGATCGCGGCCCATACATTCGGGGTCGGATTATTGATGTATCTGCTGGTGCAGCTAGGATTTTAGGAATGATCAGCAGTGGTGTTGCACCCGTGCGAATTGAAGTCCTAGGTCGATAAATTATTAATTAGGGCATGGGAAGGAGGAATTGGGGCAGGGTGCGGGGTGCAGCACTTCGGCTACGCTCAGCAACCGGTGAGTTAAGAAAATGCCTTGAATTTAAAGATGTGTACCTAATCTTTAATCTTTCTCCTTTTCCCCCTGCTCCCTGCTCCCCTGCTTCTTTTCCCTGCTCCCCTGCTCCCTGCTCCCCTGCCCCTCTGCTTCCCCTGCTCCCCGCCTCTTCCCTAGCCTCTAATTCTTAATTCCCCTAGTTCAATTATCTCTTCCTTGTGTTTCAGATATAAACTAACGGGGGAGAGGCTCAAGAAGAACTAGGGGTATTTTGTGCGTCTGCTGACAACAGTTGCAGCTTTACGCTGCTATTTAACTAAATGTGGCTCTAAAAACAAGCCAAAGTTTCCAGAAGGTTTAGTACTAGATGAGATAACTAGCTGGTATCAAACGGCAGTCGGCTTAGTACCAACGATGGGAAGCTTGCATCAAGGTCATTTGAGTTTGATCAAAAGAGCGCGGCAAGAAAATTCTACGGTGATTGTTAGTATTTTCATCAATCCCCTGCAATTTGCTCCTAATGAAGATTACGATCGCTATCCTCGGACTTTAGAACAAGACCGACAACTTTGTGAACTAGCGGGAGTGGACGCAATTTTTGCACCCAATCCGGAAGAAATGGGGATTCCTCCGAAGAGTATACAAGAATCTCAAGTTACACAAGTAATCCCTCCATCTGCTATGATAACAGGCTTGTGTGGTCGTTCTCGGCTAGGCCATTTTCAGGGTGTGGCTACGATTGTGACCAAGCTTTTGAATTTAGTGCAGCCTGACCGAGCTTATTTTGGTCAAAAGGATGGTCAGCAACTAGCTATTATTAAACGGCTGGTGGCTGATTTAAATTTGCCAGTAGATATTGTTGCCTGTCCCATAGTGCGGGAACCATCAGGTCTAGCTTTAAGTTCCCGCAATCAATATTTGACTGCACAAGAAAAAGAGCAAGCAACGGTATTATATCGTGGTTTACAACAAGCTGAAGCTGCATTCAAGGCAGGTGTGCGTGACAGCAGCCAGCTAATAGCAGTGGTAGAGCAAGAAGTGGCAAGAGTCAATACTGTATTTGTGGAATATATTGAATTGGTTGAACCGACTACGTTAATGTCTTTAGAAAAAATTGCAGAGGAAGGAATGATTGCGATCGCAGCTCGTCTTGGCTCTACACGGTTGATAGATAATACCATCTTGCGCGATCGCCAACCCATCATCGCCATTGATGGGCCAGCTGGAGCCGGAAAATCTACGGTGGCTCGTCGAGTAGCGGCAGAATTGAGTCTAGTTTATCTAGATACGGGAGCGATGTACCGTGCTGTCACTTGGTTAGTATTACAACAAAATATTGCCATTGACGATGAGTGTGCGATCGCAGAACTAGCCAATCAATGTAAAATTGAACTGACTCCTAGTAATGATCTGCAATCTCCGGTGCGAGTTTGGGTTAATGATATTGATGTTACCCAAGCAATTCGCACAATTGAAGTCACATCTCAAGTATCGGCGATCGCTGCCCAAAGTGCTGTACGTCAAGCACTAGTTAAACAACAGCAAAGCTGGGGAAAAAAAGGTGGTTTAGTAGCCGAAGGCAGAGACATTGGTACTCATGTATTCCCCGATGCTGAAGTCAAAATCTTTTTAACCGCCTCTGTCAGCGAACGCGCCCGCCGCCGTCAGCAAGACTTTAAAAAACAAGGTCAGCCTGAAGTTAGTTTAGAGCAACTAGAGCGAGATATTACTGAACGCGACTGGAAAGATAGCACTCGGACAGTTTCTCCTTTGCAAAAAGCCGCAGATGCAATTGAAGTTCCAACCGATGGCTTAAGCGTGGCTGAAATTGCAGCACAAATTATTAATAGCTACCAGCAACAGTTAACTCAACGATAGATTCAGTGGTTAGTTGTCAGTGCATCACTGACCACTAACAACTGACCCGCATAGCGTAAATAAAAGCCATATCTCTAAAGGCTGAACTTGTCACCTATGCTTTGGGATGATTTACAAAGGCGTTTTGTCTTATATCCTCATTTTGATAGTAGAATGACCTCGTTAAGTTTTATATCCTGAAATTTGGATATTAAACTACTGTCAACAAAACCTGTCATTTCCTAGGTTTTTGCAACAGCTTTAAACTGGAAAACAGTAAAGAGAGGATTTCACAAAATGGCATTTTCACAGCCCCCCCTACCCTTTGATTTTAATGCCCTAGAACCTTATGGCATGAAAGGCGAGACCTTTGAGTATCACTATGGTAAGCATCACAAATCTTATGTAGATAACCTCAATAAGCTTACTGATGGTACAGAACTAGCCGATAAACCGTTAGAAGAAGTGATCAAAATTGCCTTTAAAGACTCCTCCAAGACAGGAATCTTCAATAACGCTGCTCAAGTTTGGAACCACACCTTTTTCTGGAATTGTTTAAAACCTGCTGGCGGTGGTACACCCACTGGCAAACTTGCAGACCAGATTAATAAAGACTTTGGTAGCTTCGACAAATTTAAAGAAGAGTTCTCTAATGCTGCTGCAACTCAGTTTGGTAGTGGATGGGCTTGGCTGATTGATGATGGTGGTAAACTACAAGTAATCAAAACACCAAATGCAGAAAACCCCATAGCTCATGATAAAAAGGCACTCCTAACCTTAGATGTTTGGGAACACGCTTACTACCTCGACCACAGAAATGCTCGTCCAGCGTTTATCAAGAACTTCTTAGACCAGCTAGTAAATTGGGAATTTGCTGCTGAAAACTACGCTAAAGCTTAGTTATTTATTTAGAGTAGTCCAAGTAGGTTGGGTTAAGCACAGCGCAACCCAACATCGATAAAAGTGTTGGGTTTCCTTGCGTCAACCCAACCTACATTTTTTACTAAAGCTTAGTCAACATAATTCGTAATTCGTAGTTACAATCAGTGGTTGCTCTGAACCCACCGCTGATAACATAGTGGTAGCGAACTTGCCAGCGTCTTGAAAACCACCAATTTTTAATTTGGTGCGGGTTTGTACCCTCTTTAATCAGGACTTACGCAAAAATAACGTAACTCCGTCATTACGAGCGATAGCGAAGTAATCTATCCTAACGCTGGGATTGCTTCCCTACACTGCGTTCCGGTCGCAATGACAATATCGGCGTTGCGTAAGTCCTGTTTAATTACGAATTACAAATTACGAATTACGAATTACGAATTAGTAATTATTTGGTCACGAGATAATCGTGACTATTTTTAATTTATTTGCTGTAAGCCTTCTAGTGTATCTTAAAAGGTAGTGAAATTAAAATAAAATTTATGGATAGCAAAGAATTAGCACAATACATGGAAGCAACAAATAGCATTGCTAAACCTTGGTTATTAGTGCAATTGCGTCTTAAAAAATTACAAGAACGCCGAGAATTAATTTCAGCAGACACTTACGCTAACGAGTTAGCAGACATACACCAAGACTTGATGAATTTGGGTGAATGGTGGCGTGACATTGAAGATGAAGTATTTTAAACGCTTTTTGATAGAAATTTCATCAAAATCTGGAATACCACAGAGCAAAGTTGTATAAAATCTCAGTAATAACCTCATACTGACGCGATTATGCCGCCAGATTACGCAGGTCAAAATCTCCGGGGTCGCTCTTTTAAAGGTGAAAATCTGACGGGAGCCAACTTTAGCAAGGCGGATATTAGAGGGGCAAACTTTACCAACGCGATTCTTAAAAATGCTGATTTTACAGGTGCTAAAGCTGGACTACAGAAACATTGGACAATTGGTTTGCTCATTCTTTCATGGCTGCTGTCGGCATTATTAGGGTTGTTTTCACTCACCATTGGTGTATTAGTAGCATATCTTTTCGACCCCAAAAACACTGAAGACTTCATCATAGGGATAGTCTTCTTAATTGTATTGCTGTTTTTTTGTATTACTACTATTCGTGAGGGTTTAACAGCAGGTTTAGGAGCCATCGCCATAGCTGGAGTTGGAGTCGGAGCCATAACTGGAACCGGATTCATAACCGTAGCCACGAAAAAAGCCGGACTTTTAGCTTTGGCCGGAGTCTTAGCCGTAGCTCTAGTCATAACCGTAGCAATAGCCATAACCTTAGCCATCGCTATATCCATCGCTATAGATGGAGCCATAATAGCTGCAATCCTAACCTTAGCCGGAGCCTTGTTCGGAGCTTTAGTCGTAGCCTTATCTGGAACCTTAAACGGAGCCTTGGTAGGAGTCTTGTCGGGAGCGTTAATATTATTTAGTGCTTACATTGGCTGGCGCAGTTTAGCTGGTAATGAAAAAGAAGCTTGGGTGCGCTCATTTGCTGTCGCCTTTGCTGCTACAGGTGGAACTAGCTTTCATGGTACTGATTTAACTGATGCTGACTTTACTGGCGCAGTTCTCAGAAATACAGATTTTAGAAAAGCAAACCTGACACGCACTCATTTTTATGAAGTTAAAAAACTCGACCTTGCCAGAGTAGGCAAAACAACACTTATTAACCGAGATATTCTCAATTTACTCGTAACCTGTAATGGTAGAAATAAATCATATCTTGGCACAAACCTCAAAGGCGCTAACCTTATTGGTGCAGACTTAAAAGAAGCAAATCTCAAAGATGCTGATCTTACTGAAGCTACCTTCCAAGGAGCTTGTTTAGAGTGAGCAAATTTAACTCTAGCTCAAGCTATAAATACTAACTTTACCAGCGCCCAAATGACTGGTGCTTGTGTTGAAGCATGGAATATTGAAAGTTCAACTCAGTTAAATAATGTTGATTGTCGCTTTGTCTATCTTTTAGAAAACCCCAAGCCTGAAACAGACGACCGCGAACGCCGTCCCAGTAGTGGCAACTTTCAACCAGGAGAATTTACTAAACTATTTGAAGAGGTTTTAAATACTGTTGATTTGATTTTTCGCAATGGCATTGATTGGAAGGCTTTTGTTAATGCTTTTCAAAATGTGCAGAACCAAAACCAAGACACAGAATTAGCTTTACAAAGTATTGAAAATAAAGGTGATGGGGTAGTTGTCGTTAAGGTCGGTGTGCCTGACGGTGCTGATAAGGAAAAGATTCATAGTGATTTTACCCAAAATTATCAATTAGCGCTGCAAGCTGTAGAAGAAAAATATAAGGCACAATTACAAGCGAAAGATAACGAAATAATCATCTATCGCCAACAAAATGCAGACATGAAAGAAATTGTGGGTTTATTGGCGAATAAACCGATTAATGTTCAAGTTGATAATAAAAATATGACTAACAGTAATGATTACAGCCGTAAATTTGAAAATAGCGGAAATTTTAATAATAGCGGCACAATTAATTTAGGTGAAATTAGCGGCACAGTCACAAATACCATTAATCAGTTACCGAGTTCACCCGAACCAGATAAACCGGGAATTAAGGAATTATTGACGCAATTGCAAGCAGCGATTGAGGCTGAGAAAGATTTACCGCCAGAAGATAAAGCTGAGGCGTTAGAACAAGTTAAGGCTTTGGCACAAGCAGGGAAAAGTCCGCAAGAGGGGGCAATGCAAAAGGCGGCGAAAACGGCAATTAAGATTTTGAAGGGAACTGTTGCCAGTTTACCGAGTGCAACTAAGTTGGTTGAGGAATGTGGTAAATTGTTGCCGTTGATTTCTCGGTTTTTGGGTTTGGGGTAATTGACTTTGTGCCTTTGTGCCTTTGTGGTGAAAAATCTTGAACCACAGAGACACCAAGACACAAAGAGGAAATTTGTCCACCCAAAGGCAGTAGATTAAATGTTGATGAAATAACTATAAGGGAAGAATAGCTCTGCTTGCCAAGTTAAAAAGGAACAGATGATTATGACATTTGATTACGACTTGTTTGTCATTGGTGCTGGCCCTGGGGGATTGGCAGCAGCTAAAAAAGCAGCTAGCTATGGTGCGCGTGTTGCAGTTGCCGAACAAGAAGCGATTGGCGGTACTTGTGTCAATCGTGGTTGTGTTCCTAAAAAATTGATTGTTTACGCTGCTGACTTTGCTTTGCGCGATCGCATAGTCCATAATTATGGATGGAATCAGTGCCAGCGGCATTTTGATTGGACAATCTTTATGAAGTCCGTCCACCAGCATGTAGAACACATCAACGACTCTTATTGTGAGCAGTTGCAAAAAGCTGGAATTGAATTAATTTGGGAACGTGCAACTTTTGTGGATGCTCATACTTTAGATTTAGATGGTCGAAAAGTTACAGCAGACAAAGTTTTAATCTCAGTGGGAGGAAAACCCAATAAACCCAAAATTCCAGGCATAGAATACGCCATTACATCCCGTGAGATGTTTCACTTACCTTATTTGCCCAAGCGTTTGGTAATTATTGGCGGTGGTTACATTGGTACAGAATTTTCCAGCATGATGCACGCTTTAGGCTGCGATGTCACTGCGATCGAAGTAGACGAAATGATTTTATCAGGGTTTGATGATGACGTTCGCTCTGGCGTACAACAGAGTTTAAGCAAACGAGGAATTAGATTTATTTTCAATAACACTGTTGAAAAAATCACACTATCCGAAGATAGTTTGCTATTGACTACTACTGGTAAGTCTCAAAAACCGATCGCCGCAGACACGATTTTGGTTGCCATAGGTTACAGTCCCAATACCAAAAATCTCGGCTTAGAAAAAGCTGGAATAGAACTTGACGAACAAGGTGCAATTAAAGTAGATGAATACTGCTGCACCACCCAAGAAAATATTTTTGCCGTGGGCGACTGCATCAACCGTATACAATTAACCCCAACTGCCAAAGCAGAAGGTATTGCTTTTGCAAATACAGTTTTCGGTAACAAGCCGCAAAAACTGAATTATGATCATGTCCCTTCTGCTGTTTTTTCCCGTCCAGAAGCAGCGAGTGTAGGCATGACTGAGGCAAAAGCGCGAGAAAAATTTGGTGAATCTGTGCAATGCTATCGCACCAACTTCCAACCGTTGTTGTATGCATTAACTACAGAGGAGCAGCCCAACATGATGAAATTAGTAGTAGATAGCGCTTCTGGGCAAGTTCTAGGCGCTCACATGGTAGGCGAACATGCAGCAGATATCATTCAAAGTCTAGGAGTAGCAATTCGCAAGGGAATTACTAAAGAAGACTTGGATGACACTATCGGTATTCATCCCACCATAGCAGAAGAGTGTTTATCGTAATTGGGGCATGGGGCATGGGAAAGAGAAATTGGGGCAGGGGGCAGGGCGCAAGGGAGATAAAGAAGAATTGGGGACAAGGAGAATTGGGGAAACAAATGTCTCCTTGTCTCCCTGTCTCCCCCTGCTCCCTGCTCCCTGCTCCCCTGCTTCTTCTAGCCCCTAGCCCCTTCAAGCATCTGGCTTTGTTCCTGTCCAAGGTGTGGTGGGAGTATCACAATCTTCTAAAAATAATGTATGCATTGGCGATTCGTCTGGTACTGTTAGCATAAGATGAGTGGCTTGAGAATCGACTAACTTGTTAAGCGCTTCTAAAGGCTCTAACGCAGTTTGATATCGTTGTTTGAAATCATCCAATACCATTTGACTGAGAATATCAGCAAAAAAACGACTTACTAGAGCTTTATCCCGCCATTTCACCTCTCCGTGAGCATCCCTATCTAATTCGTGGGGTGCAGTACCTGTTAAGGCTTTAATACCAATCATACCGACTGCATAGATATCACTGTTGTATTGGGGTCGCCCAAAACATTGTTCGCTTGGTGCATAACCTTTAGTACCAATGCCAATTGTGAAAGGAGTTTGCTCTTGATTGTCTAGTTGTGGTGTGGAGACTTCTTTGACAGCACCAAAGTCAATTAATACAAGTTTGCGATCTGAATGTCTTCGGATAATGTTTGTTGGTTTTATATCCCGGTGAATCACACCATGTTCATGAACAAATATTAATGTTTGCAATAAATCCCGGACAATATTAATAACTGTAATTTCTTCTAAAGCTATGCCTGATGGTAGTTCATGGTTAAGAGGATGACCAAGTATGTATTCTTGCACTAAATAGAATTGTTCATCTTGTTCAAAGTAAGCCAAAAGTTGAGGAATTTGATTGTGTGTTCCTAAGTTTTCTAGGGTTTGTGCTTCTGAGTGAAATAAACGTCTGGCAAGTTCTAAGGTTTTTGAATGATTATGAGCTGGTTTTAATTGCTTGACAACACATTGAGGATTTCCAGGACGTTGGGTATCTTCGGCAATGTAGGTTTCGCTAAATCCACCTGAACCTAAAACTTTAACAATTTTGTAGCGTCCAGCAAGTATTTTGCCTGATAACGCTAAATCTCTTTGCTGGAGCAAGTCCTGGAGATCATATTGTTGGCTGATAATTTCTTGAACAACGGGGGAAGTTTTATATTTCTGAAATATTCCTACTAGTTGGCGTGTTCTCATTTTTTCTCTAGCAACTTCGGTTCCCAGATAAGACAGTCCGCTAAAAGCGATCGCCATCATTGGTATAGTAGTTGGGAAAATTAATTGATTGTGTATAAAGCTGGCATAGCTCAACCCTCCCCAAATCACTGCTATGACAATGCTATAAGTAAATCTAGTGAGACCTCGTTTACTTTTAGTAATTAATAATGCTGCACTACCAACCAATACCAGTACAAATAAACCCCGCAGAGATAAATTGTTAATTGCTTGAGCGATCGCTTTACCTGTCATTAAAGTTGCGATCGCATTGGCGTGAATTTCCACTCCTGACATACGTCCAGAGTCTTGACCAATAGCTACTGCATGATAATCATTACTCAACTTGTCTGTAGCACCAATCAAAACTATCTTATCTTTGAAAATCTTGCCTTGTTGCAAATAAGTATCCCAATTTTCTTTATCAAGTACATACCATAGAGGAATCGTTTCAAATGTACCCGCAGACCCCCAAAAGTTAATGCGATCGCCTTTTGTCTGAGGATAATCAACTTGTGCTGTTCTTAGCACCGCTTCATCAAACGAGGGAATTTTTGCTGACAGGCTATTATCTTCAGCTACTAACTTAGAAAACTCGCTAGCCAATCTGTGAACTTTACCATCTACTTCTAAGGGAAAATTCACTGTACCCATAGATACCGACCCGGTAAGAAACATCTGTTGGGGTGGACTCAACTGCATAAATGTTCCTTGATGAGTGGCAAAATTTTCGTAGAGCGCTCCTAATGTAACTTTACTACCATATTTTTTTAACACTGCCTGGAGCTGGCGATCGTCCTCTCTACCATAACTACTTGGTGTATCAAAAATTACGTCTAATGCAACAGAACTTGCACCAGCTTTAACCAATTTTTGAATAACTTCGGCGTATGCAGCCCGTTTAAAGGGAAATGACTTCAGTGTTTCTAAGTAGGCATAGTGTTGTGGATCTGTTTTATAGTACTGTTCGGGAACTGAGATTGACTGATCGTCAATTGCTAAAATCACGATCTTTTCTGGTGGAATCATTGGTTCGCGCAATTGAAAAAATGCAGAAATTGCCTGATTTTCCATTAATTGAACCAAGCCAAAACCAGAAGCACTCAACAATGCAGCTGCAATTGCTGAAGCAGCAGTGAATAGATGACCTAAGCGCGCTGTCAGTTTGTATTGACGTGCTGATGCTGTTAGAGTTACTTTTGTTGGTTTACTTGACGCTATATTGGCAGTAGAGACATGCTTTTTAGTTAATCTAGATGTAGGTTCTTCTGCCATATCGTGTTAATAATTGGTTTACGTACAACTTTATTTATTTATTTGAGTCCCTTTTTACTACAAATACATTGAAGTCAGCGTTAAATGAAAATCTTATACTTTTGTAATATATCTTCTATTCCTCACAAAACTTGGGTTATCAAACCTCTAATCAAGAAGTTTTCAACTCAGTTCAACTCTAATTTGTTCTGTGAGTGAGATTTTAGCAGTAATTATTTCACAAGACTAAGCCGGAAATTCTCCGACTTGGCATTGAGTTGTGCCTGGATTCTTATGGACTACTCAAACAGCAGAATGTTTACTAGAAGTAGTCTTGAGGGAGCTTGCTTAAGGGCGACTTGTGCTTCTTGGATAACACTGGTATTTTTCATAAAGCTTGTTATTTTATTGACTGCAAAAACTTATAGATGGTCATAAATCCATATCTTGCCCTAAGACTTATGAATTACCTCTTTAGGAGTAAACTTGACTGTTGTATAGTCAAGAATACTGTTACTGAGTCAATTTTATTGGTAGATTTTGATCGCGGAGTGTTTCTGATAGTGTTGGGGGTGAACAAGTTTAACGCCCAACACCTTAAGTCTAATATTGCAGAAAATTTTATGCTTTGAAAGAGGTAAGATAAAGGCTATATCTGAAAAGCCGCTTTGAAGATATTAGCAAAATTATCATTTGAGAGTTGCTATAATCTATTGTTCAATCTAAATTCTTTATATATTCTTAGGTGTAATTTTCTATGGGTTCTACAACGAATCGTCTGTCTATTTTTGTAGACGGAAATAATATGTTCTATGCTCAACAAAAAAATGGCTGGTTTTTTGATCCCCGGCGAGTCTTAGAATACTTCAAACACGAGCAATCAGACACAACGTTAATCAATGCATTCTGGTACACTGGCTTAAAAGACCCACAAGATCAAAGAGGTTTCAGAGATGCTCTAATTAGTTTAGGATATACAGTCAGAACTAAAATTCTTAAAGAATATTATGATGATTCATCCGGACGATATTCACAAAAAGCCAATTTAGATATTGAAATTGTTGTAGATATGTTTAATACTGTAGACCAGTATGATCGAGTAGTTTTATTCAGCGGAGATGGAGATTTTGAAAGAGCAATAGAGCTTTTAAGATCAAAGAACACACATATTACAGTGGTATCTACAGAAGGCATGATAGCCAGAGAATTGCGTAATGCTACGGATAGATATATAGATTTAAACGATATTAGAGACCGAATAGAAAAAGTAGAAGGTTAATTATCTTAACAACTATTTACAATAATAAGAGTAAAAAAATTAAGGTTTACGTTCTTTTAAGCAAACAATTAAAACTAAAACAACGAGCCAAAATGACAAACCAACCAGAGCGAATTATCATTTTTGATACCACACTCCGAGATGGAGAGCAGTGTCCAGGAGCGACATTAAACATAGATGAAAAGCTGACGATCGCCAAGCAATTAGCACGTTTAGGTGTTGATGTAATTGAAGCAGGTTTTGCCTTTGCCAGTCCGGGAGATTTTGAAGCAGTCAAGAAAATTGCCCAAATTGTCGGCACAGAAGATGGCCCGGTAATTTGTAGTTTAGCAAGAGCTATTAAAGCAGATATTGAAGCTGCTGCAAAAGCATTAAAACCAGCGGTAAAAGGCAGGATTCACACCTTTATTTCTACTTCTGATATTCATTTAGAGTATCAACTGCGAAAGTCACGGACAGAAGTCTTAGCGATCGCCGAAGAAATGGTAGCGTACGCCAAATCTTTCTTGACAGATGTGGAATTTTCTCCAATGGATGCTGTTCGTTCTGATCCACAATTTCTTTACCAAGTATTAGAGCGAGCGATCGCTGCTGGGGCAACAACAGTTAACATCCCTGATACAGTAGGCTACACTACCCCCAGTGAATTTGGGGCAATAATTAAAGGAATTAAAGACAACGTTCCTAACATTGACCAAGCCATTATTTCTGTTCACGGACATAATGATTTAGGTTTAGCAGTTGCCAACTTCTTAGAAACAGTAAAAAATGGCGCACGGCAATTAGAATGCACCATTAATGGAATTGGAGAACGAGCAGGAAATGCATCGCTAGAAGAATTAGTTATGGCTTTGCATGTGCGGCGACAATATTTCAATCCCTTCTTAGGAAGACCAACAGATTCTGAAGAACCGCTGACAAATATCGACACCCGTCAAATTTACAAAACTTCGCGTTTAGTTTCTAATTTGACAGGAATGTTAGTGCAACCAAATAAAGCCATAGTTGGAGCCAACGCCTTTGCTCACGAGTCTGGCATTCACCAAGATGGGGTACTAAAAAATAAGCTCACCTACGAAATTATGGATGCCCAATTGATTGGCTTGACAGACAATCAAATAGTTTTAGGCAAACATTCTGGGAGGAATGCTTTCCGCACCCGCTTAAAAGAATTAGGCTTTGAACTATCAGAAACCGAATTAAATAAAGCATTTGTTAAATTTAAAGAAGTTGCTGATAAAAAGAAAGAAATTTCTGATTGGGATTTAGAAGCGATCGTTAATGATGAAATTCAGCAAGCTCCCGATTTGTTCAGAGTAGAACTGGTGCAAGTTTCCTGTGGTAGCAACGCCAAACCTACAGCCACAGTCACTCTGCGGACTCCAGCAGGCGAAGAATTAACCGATGCAGCAATAGGTACAGGCCCAGTAGACGCAGTTTATAAAGCAATCAATCGTGTAGTTAACGTACCAAATCAATTAATTGAGTTCTCTGTGCAGTCAGTAACAGCAGGGATTGATGCCATTGGGGAAGTAACTATTCGTTTACGGCATGAATCGAGAGTATTTTCTGGTCATGCAGCCAACACAGACATCATCGTTGCTTCTGCTCAAGCCTACGTTAATGCACTTAATAGATTATATGCATCCTTGCAAACAACCGAAAAGCAACAACAAGTGATTGCAGAGAAAGTCTAAAAGAGGCAGGGAGCAGAACAAGCAGGGGAGCAGGGAGCAGGGAGACAAGGAGAAAGAGGTAGTTTTTCTTCATCCCCCTTGCACCCTGCCCCCTGCCCCTTGTCCTCTTCTCCATGCCCCATGCCCATTTTTAAAAGCAAATTTTTTGTCGAAATATTTTTTTGATTCTATGACAAATTCCCCAAACCAAGTTTATCCGGTTATTTGGCATAACGACTCAGTGTCATTAATTGACCAAACTCGTTTACCTAACGAATATGCTTTTGTAGAAATTCACCGCAGCGAAGACATGGCACGGGCAATTAAAACTATGATTGTGCGTGGCGCACCAGCAATTGGTGTGGCTGCGGCTTATGGCATGTATCTGGGAGCTAGGGAAATTGAAACAAGCGATCGCCACGATTTCTTAGAAAATTTAGATAAAGTAGCCCAGTTATTACGTTCCACTCGTCCGACGGCGGTGAATTTATTTTGGGCAATTGGCCGGATGCTCAAAACTGCCTACGAAACCACAGGGACAGTAGAACAAATTAAACAAATCCTCTTGCAAACAGCGCAAGATATCAATACTGAAGACTTGCAAACTTGTCAGGCGATCGGCGATCATGGTTTGGCAGTATTGCCTACTAATCCCCGAAAACTGACTATACTCACTCACTGCAATGCTGGAGCGCTGGCTACTGCTGGTTATGGCACTGCTTTAGGTATCGTACGTTCCGCTTGGAGAGAAAGTCGTTTAGAGCGTGTTTTTGCCGACGAAACCCGTCCTCGTTTACAAGGTGCAAAACTCACAGCTTGGGAATGTGTGCAAGAAGGTATTCCAGTTACAGTAATTACTGATAATATGGCGGCTCATTGCATGAAACAAAATTTAATTCATGCTGTAGTTGTTGGCGCTGATAGAATTGCCGCTAACGGCGACACTGCTAACAAAATCGGTACTTATAGTGTAGCGATCGCAGCTAAAGCTCATAATATCCCCTTTTTCGTTGCTGCCCCTCTTTCTACCATTGATTTTGAATTATCTGATGGTAGTCAAATACCTATTGAAGAACGAAATCCAGAAGAAATATATCAAATCGGTAATACCATCCTCACACCATCTAATTTAGATTTTTATAACCCAGCTTTTGATGTTACACCAGCTGAGTTGATTACAGCCATAGTTACAGAAAATGGAGCATTTACTCCTAGTGATTTAGCACAATCACAAATCAAACAAATGGTGTGAATTATAAGTAAAAATTAAGTCAAATTGTCGGACATAATAAAAGGGAACAGGGAACGGGCAACAGGCAAGGGTAGATTACTTCGCTATCGCTCTTAATGACGGAGTTACATTATTTTTGCGTAAGTCCTGAAGAGATTGGCAGAAATTTTCCTATTTTTGAACAAAAAAATCAAGATTTCAAAGCTTCTCCCACTGGGGAAGAGAGGTTCTTTATAAACGTCAAACTTACGTTAAATTAGAGTCAAAACTCTGTTAATTATGTCCAAATAATTAATTTTAAAACTTGATTTATAGAACTAAAATCGCCACAATTAAAAGCAATATTTCACAAGATATACAACTCAAATTAAATAGCTATAAATTCCTGAATAGGAGGAAAATAATGAACTCTACAAAACTTACCCTAGAACAGCAGTTTAAATTAAAAATTTTAGAAATACATATTCAGAACTTAAATCAACAACAAGCACAAAAATTATTACTTAAGTTTGTGCAATTAGGCATGATGAAAGACAATATAATTAGTAACTACATACAGACCCAATCAATAGAACCATAAATAATATAGTAATCCGGTTTGATTCGGTGAATTTATTTGTGTAGGTAGGGAACAGGAAACAGGAAACAGGGAACAGTTAAGAAGGGATAG
Source organism: Halotia branconii CENA392 (assembly GCF_029953635.1). Taxonomy (NCBI): domain Bacteria; kingdom Bacillati; phylum Cyanobacteriota; class Cyanophyceae; order Nostocales; family Nodulariaceae; genus Halotia; species Halotia branconii. The sequence continues at coordinate 4,882,868 of NZ_CP124543.1, forward strand.
ATATGTACTGAATCGTGTTCAAAAAGCAAATAGGAGTCCTATATTGAAATAGCAAAATTTAGCTCAAACTACCAATAAATCAGTCTGAACTTATTATTTAATTCATTTATTTTACACTAATAGGACTTATACACTTGTGACGAAAAACTATAACAGTTTTTTTATGAATGAAATACGCCATTCTAGCCCCTAGCCCCTAACCCCTAGCTCCTTTTCTTTAATCGTCATCCATGCATAAGCCCTAACTAATACTGAGGCAAAATTCTGTCACCAGTTTTAGGATCAAATACAAATAATTGATTTAAGTCTAGTTGTAGATAAAGGCGATCGCCTGGATGCGGATGCACATTTCCACCCACCTGCACATTCAACACAATTGTTGATCCAGGTAAACCCGCACGAATCAAGGTTTCTCTGCCCAAAGGTTCTACCAATTTGACATCAACTGATAAAATTGCGGCGTTTTGCTCGTTAAGTTCTGAATCGGTATTGATTGTGATATGTTCTGGACGAATGCCTAAATCAAAACTATATCCTTGACGCAGATGTACCTTTTGTGTCATCTCTGCTGGAATTGCTAATGACTGTCCACTAACATCAAAAGTATGATCGTTATAGATTGCAGGCAGAATATTCATTGGTGGACTGCCTAAAAAAGTTGCCACCATTTGATTAGCAGGACGCGCATAAACACTTTGAGGAGCGCCAATTTGTTGGATGCGTCCCCGATTTAGCACTACAATTTGATCAGCCAAGGTCATCGCCTCAACTTGATCATGGGTAACGTAAATAGTTGTAATGCCTAACTCTTGGTGTAACTGTTTCAACTCTGCTCTGGTATCATCTCGCAATTGGGCATCTAAATTAGATAAAGGTTCATCAAGTAGAAAAACTTGTGGTTCACGGGCGATCGCTCGTCCTAATGCTACCCGTTGTTGCTGCCCTCCAGAAAGTTGTTTGGGTTTGCGATCTAATAAGTGTTCTAAAGCCAGCGATCGCGCTACATTCGCTACCCTTTCTTGAATAATCTTCGAGTCAACCTTCCGCATTTCCAACCCAAAGGCAATGTTTTGGGCTACCGTCATGTGAGGATAAAGCGCGTAGTTCTGGAACACCATCGCTACATCCCGTTGTCTGGCGGGAACATTATTCACCAGAGTATCACCAATAAAAAGTTTGCCAGAGGTGGCACTTTCCAAACCGGCGATCGTTCGCAAAATTGTCGATTTACCGCAACCCGACGGCCCGACTAATACCCAAAACTCCCCATCAGGAATTTCAAAGCTAATATCTTCAATCGCGGTAACGTTGTTAAATTTACGTTTGATGTCTTCTAGATGAACTTTTGCCATTGTGGAAGTTAGGATTGCAACTTTAGGTGAGGAATTGTCTTAACCATCCCTGACACCCAGGACTTTTAAATTGTACCTAACAGCCTAGACCTCATTGCTGCTTGTTTGTGACGATTGACTGCATCTCAAATTTGCTATATCTCTAAAATAAAGCATTGTCAGTCAGCCAAAATCCCAAGCGCAAAAACCACGTGTGGCATCGGTTAGTTTACACTGCAATTATCAAAAGGTGATCTCCCTTGCTCCCTGCCCCCTGCTCCCCTGCCTCTTCTCAAGGTAGAAAGCATTCTTCTAATCAAATCTATGTTTGTGTAGAGAACTTATGAGTCTGATTCTTCCCAAACGCAATTTATCCCGTCGCCGTTTACTGCAATTGTCTGGACTTTCGGGTATAGGACTACTTCTCAATGGCTGTGGAACAAGTTTGTTATCAAATAGTGTCAGCCAAATCTCTGAGCCTTTAAATCAACGTCTGCAAGAGATGCTTTTAAGTCAAAAACCTGTACCTGAATTTTCTATTACTGACATTGAGCCAGATAAATTACTGGTGAATACCTTTGACTTCACCCCAAAAATTGATCCAGCACAGTTTCAGTTGACTATTGATGGTGAGGTGAGTAACCCAATGCAATTAAGCATGGCAGATATTCAAAAACTTCCCTTAACTTCAATGGTAATTCGCCATGTTTGTGTGGAAGGCTGGGCGGCAATTGTCCAATGGGGAGGGGTGCGATTACAAGACTTAATCACACTAGTCCAGCCTAAATCCAGCGTTCGTTACATCTACTTCAAATCTGCTGATGGCTACTATGAAAGCTGGGATATTGCCTCTGCTATGCATCCCCAAACTCTCATGGCTTATCAAAAAAATGGAGAACCACTCTCGGCAGATAATGGTGCGCCTCTACGTTTAGCATCCCCAATTAAACTAGGCTACAAGCAAAGCAAATGGGTAACTGAGATTATCTTAGTCAGTAAATTGTTACCTGTTAAAGGTTATTGGGAAGATCAAGGCTACGAATGGTTTGCAGGATTATAGTCTGTTTTTACTAATTAATCATATTTTGAATATACAAGGGTGTGAAGCACGTTAGGCGATCGCTCTGATCTTGCTGATTCATTTCTCTGTGTACTCAGCGTCTCTGCGGTTCGTTTGCTTTAGATCAACAACCGCCACTAGATTTAATATTGGAAGTGGAATATTCCAGATTCAAAATATCTAAATTATCTTTTGAAACTTCAATCAATATCCCTAAATTTTGAACATATCTAGTATTTGATAATACTTATGGCATAAATCTTCTGATAGAGACACGATCATCAGAAGAAACTGTATTCTGTTAAAAATGTCCTTTTCAGGAAAATGCTTATAAAAAAGAGTGATTTTATATAAGAAATTGCATCCCAGAAAATTACTCAATATTATTACCAACAAAAACAGATGAAGTTTGTTCTAAAACGCCGCAAGTTAGGTCAATTGATGATTGTCAGCACCGTAGTAGCTACGATCAGTAATTTTGTTAAGAAAGCTGTAGCACAAACTCAAGTCCAAAAAACTACTCCAATGCTGAAAACTTCGACACCTCAAACAACGAAAGTGACACTGCGAGTTAATGGAACAGCACACAATTTGCAGATTGAACCGCGTGTTACTTTACTTGATGCCCTGCGGGAATATATAGGGTTAATTGGTACTAAAAAAGGTTGCGATCACGGTCAGTGTGGTGCTTGTACAGTGCTGGTTGATGGGCAGCGGATTAATTCGTGCCTGACGTTTGCCATTATGCACACTGACGCAAAAATCACAACCATCGAAGGGTTGGCGCAAGGAGACAATTTGCACCCAATGCAAGCTGCTTTTGTGGCTCGTGATGCGTTTCAGTGCGGCTATTGTACGCCCGGACAAATTTGTTCGGCAGTGGGTTTAGTCAACGAAGGACACGCCAAGTCAGATGCTGAAATTCGAGAACTGATGAGCGGTAATATCTGCCGTTGCGGTGCTTATCCAAATATAGTAACTGCTGTCCGCGATGTTTTAGAGGGGAAAAAAGATGCAGCCGTTTAGCTACAAGAAAGCAGGACAAGCAGAAAATGCTGTGGCGTTGGTGGCTCCAGATGCCGAAGCTTCATATCTTGCTGGTGGTACTAGCCTCATCGATTTGATGAAGTTGAATGTCCAAACACCAACAGAGTTGGTTGACATTAATCCACTGCCACTTACCAAGATAGAAATGCAGGGTAACGGCGTGCGGATTGGAGCAATGGCAAGTAATAGTGATGTTGCTTACAATGCCATCATTCAAGAGCGTTACCCTGTATTGTCAGAAGCGTTACTGTCTGGGGCATCGCCGCAACTGCGAAACATGGCTACAGTCGGCGGAAATTTGCTGCAACGTACTCGTTGTTATTACTTCCGTGATACCGCCTTTCCCTGCAACAAACGCGTTCCCGGTTCCGGTTGTCCGGCGATTGAGGGCTACAACCGGATTCATGCAATTCTGGGCGGCAGCGATCGCTGTATTGCCACTCATCCTTCTGATATGGCGGTGGCAATGGTAGCACTCGATGCAGTTGTGCAAATACGCGGTTTAAAGGGAGAGCGTAGTGTTCCCTTAATTGATTTTCATCTTGTACCAGGTGATACGCCAGAAAAAGAGACGGTTTTACAACATGGAGAATTAATTGTAGCTGTTGATTTGCCGGCTTCGCCATTTACAAAGCGATCGCATTATTTAAAAATCCGCGATCGCGCTTCTTATGCCTTTGCCATGTCATCGGTGGCGGCAGCATTAGATATTCAAAATGGGATAATTCGCGCCGCCCGTTTGGCTATGGGTGGCGTAGGCACAAAGCCTTGGCGAGCCTTGGAAGCTGAAAAAGCACTTGTCAATAAACCCGCAAACCAAGCATCATTTCAAGCAGCTGCAAACTTAGCTGTGGCTGGAGCTAAACCGCAAAAATACAACGCCTTTAAAGTCGAACTGACTAAACGCACAATTGTCAGAGCGCTGGCAACGGTAGGAGAAATGGCATGAATACAAAAGATACAAATGCAGTTGTCGGCAAACCATTAAACAGAGTTGATGGACATCTCAAGGTAACTGGCGGCGCGCGTTATTCGGCTGAGTTTCCCGTGGCTAAGATGGCCTATGGAGTGACAATTCAAAGCACGATCGCTAAAGGTAAAATAGCTCAAATTGATACTAAAGCCGCAGAGCAAGTACCGGGTGTATTAGCAATTATTACCCACCTCAACGCACCTAAGGCATCTGGAGACAAGGGCGATGGTAACAAGCTGCAACTGCTGCAAGATAACGTCGTACTTTATAGCCATCAGCATATCGGTGTCGTCGTTGCCGATACCTTAGAACGCGCTATGCACGCTGCTTCACTGGTGCAAGTTCGTTATGACGAAGAGAAACCGACTATTAATATGCGGGATAACCTCAACAAGGCTTACTTCCCTAAAGGTAAAATCCCCGGAGAGGAGCCACCTGATCAGTCTGAGGGCGATGTTACCCAAGGATTAGCGACTGCGGCTGTGCGCGTCGAGCAAACTTATACTACCCCAGTAGAAAACCACAATCCGATGGAGCCTCACGCCACGATCGCAACTTGGCAAGGCGATGAACTACTGCTGTATGACGCTACTCAAGGCATCTTTGGGGATAAACGAAAAGTTGCGGCAGTATTGGGAATTGATCCCAAGAAAGTCCGCGTTATGTCTTATTTTGTCGGTGGTGGCTTCGGCTGTAAAGGGTCAACTTGGTCACATGTCCCTCTGGCGGCGATCGCAGCAAAGCAGGTGAAGCGCCCCGTGAAACTAGTGCTAGGAAGAATACAGATGTATGGGCCTGTGGGCTTCCGGCCAGAAACCGTGCAGAAAGTTTCTTTGGGTGCAACCCGTGAAGGCAAATTAACTGCCCTGCGACACTCTGGCACTTCCCAGACTTCAACCTTCGATGAATTTATCGAACCTGTTGGTAAAAGCGCCCGCATGATTTATGCTTGCCCAAATATCGAAACTACCCACCGTTTAGTAAAGCTAGATCAAGGGACACCAACTTTCATGCGTGCGCCAGGAGAAGCTTCGGGATCTTTTGCTCTAGAATCGGCAATGGACGAACTGGCTTATGCTCTTAATATCGATCCTATCGAGCTACGCTTGCGGAACTATGCGGAAGTCGATCCCAGCAAAAAATTACCTTGGTCGAGCAAATCCCTCAGAGAATGTTACAAGTTAGGGGCAGAAAAGTTTGGCTGGCAAAAGCGCAACCCTCAACCGCGTTCGATGCGAGACGGCAATTATTTAATCGGTTGGGGAATGGCGACAGCTACATATCCTACCTATCGATCGCCTGCATCGGCACGAGCGCAAATCATGGCTGATGGTACCGCTGTAGTTCGCAGTGGTTCTCAGGATATAGGTACGGGAACTTATACCGTAATGACTCAAGTTGCAGCACAAGCACTCGGTTTACCAGTTGATAAAGTCCGCTTTGAACTAGGCGATACTGAGATGCCACAAACACCTGTTTCCGGTGGTTCAATGACTGCCGCCAGTGTTAGCTCGGCTGTGCATTTAGCGGGGAATCAAGCTCGTAGTAAGCTTTTACAACTAGCAATTGCCGATCGCGCCTCACCGCTTTATAGTGCAAAAGCTGAAGATGTCATTGCTCAAGATGGCAATTTGTCTTTAAAGAATAAAGCATCTGCCAGGGAAACCTATCAAGCGATTTTAGCTCGGCATAACATGAAAATGGTGGAAGCCTTAGTAGAAGCTAAACCAGGAGAAGAACAAGAAAAGTATTCCATGCACGCCTTTGGCTCACAATTTGCCGAAGTACGAGTGAATCCTGATTCCGGCGAAGTTCGAGTGACGCGCTGGGTAGGAACCTTTGGCGCAGGACGCATACTCAATGCCAAAACAGCCAACAGTCAGCTGATTGGGGGAATTGTCTACGGTATCGGCATGGCGCTGATGGAACATACGGTAACAGACCCCAACTTCGGACGTGTTGTCAACCACGATTTAGCTGAGTATCACGTACCAGTCAATGCAGACGTTCCCGATATTCAGGTATTTTTTGTCGATGAAAACGATCCCCATATCAACCCCTTGGGTGTGAAAGGAATTGGTGAAATTGGCATTACCGGAGTTGCAGGGGCGATCGCTAATGCTGTTTATCATGCCACAGGTAAACGTGTCCGCGATTTGCCAATTACCTTAGATAAGGTGCTGTAGAAAAGAGGCAGGGGGAAGAGGACAAGGTGCAGGGGGCAGGGGGCAGGGGGGAAGAGGAAAGAGTGTTAATTACAAGTAGAATAAGTGTGAAGTAGCTTTTTCATCTCCCTTGCACTCTGCACCCCGCCCCGGTTACTGAGCGTACTTGTACTGAGCGTAGCCGAAGTAGCCGAAGTGCTGCCTCTTCATCCCCCCTGCACCCTGCTCCCTGCTCCCCTGCTTTTTAATTAACTAGCGATCGCCACTGGCTTTTTGCGCGAAGGACGCTTGCGTTCTGATTTTTTCTTCAGTCCCACAGCTTGAGCTTCATCGCTATCTGAACCATATTGTCCGCGCACTACTTCTTTCATCGCTAATACAGCATTATGAAATTCCCACTCTGCTAATCTAGCAGCATCAGCAGCGGCACGGTATAAAGCTAGTTTCTCGGTTTCGGTTTGTTGAGAAAGCAACATCGCCTGATAAACTTCCTGTAACTTTGCAACCGAGGCATCAGCACGAGTTGTTTTGTAAGTTTCAATGGTTTGCAAACCGTGGAATGAGTCGATATCTTGACTAATCAGTTGAGGGCGCAAACGGTTTGTTGTATTTTGCGGAGGCATACATGCATACGTAGTAAATTATATATTTAATGTACCCATTGCAACAAAAATCATAACAGTAAGGCAAAATTTTCAGATACAGCAGGGCGATTTAACATAACAGGTTAATGCATTGGCATATCAGACTGATGGATTAATATAACAGGTCAATGCATTGGTATTGCAGACTGATGGATTAACATAACAGGTCAATGCATTGGTATTGCAGACTGATGGATTAACATAACAGGTCAATGCATTGGCATTGCAGACTGATGTAATTACAAGACTGTAAGACTTTTAAGGGTATTTGTAGGATATCTTAGTGAGAATCGAACCGCAGAGGCGCAGAGGACACAGAGGAAGAAGGAGCGATCGCTATTTGAAAGTTACAATTGATGAGCGATCGCTATTCCCTTGCTTGTTGTTTGAGTAAATTAGACCTCTTGCATAAATATCTTTTTGTCTCACGCAAAGACGCAAAGACGCAAAGAAGAAGCTAAGAATAAGGACTTTTGCAAGAAGCTACTGAGTGTCAATTCGTCCGGCTAAGCTAGCAACTACAAATAGCAGTTGCTCTGGTTGGATGGGTTTAGCGACGTGCATTTGGAAACCTGCTGCTAAAGCTTCTGCACGATCTTCATCTCTGGCGTATGCTGTCAGTGCGGCGGCTGGAATTTGTCCCCCAGCATCGACACTCAGCGCTCTAACTCGACGAATCAGTGTATAACCCTCTTTTATCACTCTCGACAAAGTATAATTAGGAGCGATCGCAAAAACACCAGACAGAGAGTATGGTTGAGCCTCGCCGAAGCGCACCCACAGTAAAATTTGTGGACGAATACTGCCATTTGTATCAAAACCTCTTTCCAGAAGTTAGAAGCTTTGAAGCTTTTAAGTACCTACACATGGGATGTGTTTCTGATATAAAACGTAAAACTTTACCGGAAATAGCGAAAATTGTAGGGCTAGATAATCATCAAGCATTACACCATTTTTTAACAGAATCACCCTGGGATGTACAAGAATTAAGGAGGCAAAGGTTAGAATTAATATTATATATACTTCAAGGTCGCCCAATCATACTAATAATTGATGAGACAGGGGATAAGAAAAAAGGAAATACGACTGATTATGTGAAACGACAGTACATTGGAAATTTAGGTAAAACAGATAACGGTATTGTGGCGGTTACAGCATATGCAGTCTTATCTGGAATGACGTTTCCTCTAATATTTGAAGTATATAAACCGAGGGAAAGACTACAACCAGGAGAGAAATATTTAACCAAACCCGAAATCGCCGGGATAATGATAAGAAAATTGCGGTCGATGGGGTTTAGATTCAATCTGGTGCTGGCGGATAGTTTATATGGTGAAAGTAGTAAAAGTTTTTTAAGCGTACTAAATGAATTAAATCTTAATTTTATTGTAGCGATTCGCTCAAACCATAGAGCATGGGGAATTACAGACTCAAAAGTAAAATACTCAGATTGGCAAAGATTCAAGCGTGTTTTCTCGGATTTAAGTTCAGAGAATAGATATATTAGAGAGATAATATGTGGCAAAAAATCGGAAGTAAGGTATTGGCAAATAACAACGGATATTGAAGTTCTTCCAAAAAACACGACTTGGTATGTCATGAGTAAATATCCAGAGATTACTCCAAGAGATGTGGGCAATTTTTATGGTTTAAGAACTTGGGTAGAATATGGTTTAAAACAAAGTAAAAATGAATTAGGATGGGCAGATTTTCGCCTAACTCATTATTCACAAATAGAGAAGTGGTGGGAAATTGTTTTTAGTGCCTATCTGTTGGTTAGTCTTCATTCCGAACAACTGCTAAAATTACCACCACAATCTGAATCTAGATTTTCATCACATCCTGGGTGGAATCAAGGCAATGGTTGGAATAGTATTCTGAATAACCTCCGTTTGATACTTCAGCCATTTACATTATTTAACTTAATTAAACCTTGGTTAGCGGTCTTTACAGTCCCTAAGCTATCTGAGGGATTTTTTCAACTTCAAATGATTGTTAATAATCTGACTTGCTCAATTTTTCAAAACTTCAATATCTCTTATTTCTATTTTTCCTCTGCCTAGAGTGACAAAAGAGGGATAACCATCTTCTTCTGGCATACCAATGTCACTCAAGAGGACATCGTAACCGCCAGGGTTTGCCATTAAGGTTGATAGTGCCTCTTGGGCGGATGTTACTGCTGTGACTTCAACTTCATGCGCTTCCAGCACGGCTATAAATAAGTTGCGGATTGCTACTTCGTCATCTACCGCAAGTACTCTAATGCCTGCCAAGGACGGAATGCCATCGCTTAGTATTTCTGGTGTGGTTATTGAGACGACTGGCTCGATTGCTGTCTGTTGGGAACTCTCTTCTGGCTGAGTTTGTAGCGGTAGTCTCACGATAAACGTTGCCCCTTGTCGTTCACCTTGGCTTTGGGCAGTAACTGTACCGCCGTGGAGTTCTACTAAATGACGAACAATCGAAAGTCCTAGTCCCAGCCCACTATTTGAGCGTGTTTTGCTGCCATCAGCCTGACGAAAACGGTCAAATATGTAGGGGAGAAAGTCGGCTTTAATGCCTATACCCGTGTCGGTGACTTGAATCTCAGCTTGTTCGTCAGTGTACTTTAGGGTGATTTCAATTCTTCCTGCCGCTGGTGTAAATTTAATCGCGTTAGAAAGTAAATTCCAAATGATCTGCTGTAAGCGGATTGGATCGACTGGTACGTTTGTAGTGGAAGGCTCTAGTCTAGACTCAATATGAATGTTTTTCGCTTCTGCGGCGACGCTAACGACTTTAAGCGCTGCTTCAATTACCGAGGCTAGTTCTATAAATTCGATTTCTAGATGCAGCCTGCCTGATGTAATGCGCGAAACATCTAAGAGATCCGAAATCAGCTGCGCTTGAGTTCTGGCACTACGTTCAATCGCTTCCAGTCCTTGATCAACCGTTGCTTCATCGAACTGGCGAGTACGAAGTAATTGCGCCCAGCCCAACAAAGCATTAAGTGGATTCCGCAATTCGTGAGACAAAACGGATAAGAACTCATCTTTGGCTAGGTTGGCTGTCTCAGCCATAGCGCGGGCTGACTGTTCTTGAGCCAAAAGCCGAACGCGTTCTACATCCCATTGTTTGCGCTGAGTGATGTCTTCAATCACTAAGAGAATCATCGGCGTATCATCTGTTTGAGGCATTCTACGAGCATTCAGACACATGACTTTGTATCCGATTTGCTCAAAGTTATGCTCGACTTCAACTTCTTGAGACTGGGTGCTGTTAGCAAGAATATCTTCTAAGAGCGATCGCAATTGGGGAATATTCCACTGCCCATTACCCAAATCGAAGATCAGGCGTTTTTCTGTTTGGTTGGGCGCAACTTGGAATGTTTCATAGAAAGATTGATTAGCAGTAATTACCTGTAAGTTTTCATTTAGCACCACCAGAGATTCTCGCACAGTCTCGACAATTGCTTCAGCATAATTTCGAGATTCTTTGAGTTTTTCTGCACTGCGTTTGAGGCTATCAATGTCAACCAATACCACTACAGCTCCGTCAATTTTGTGGTCTATCGTCCGGTATGGTCGGATTCGCAGGTCATACCAATGATTCTCATCGTCTTGCACTTCCTGAGTTTTAAAGTTGAGAGTACTAATTACTTCTAAGATTTTTGGTTCTAAATCGGAAATTAGCAGATTGTGATTAATATCGCTCAACGGTCGCCCGATATCTGTGGGAATCAGGTTAAAGATTCTCCCTGCTAGGGGGGTAAAGCGGCGGATTCGCAAATCGCCTCCGAGCATGAGGATGGGAATATTAATATTACTGAGCAAATTCTGCAAATCGTTACTAACTTGATTTGATTCGATATTCCGCCGTTGCAGTTCGTCGTTAATCGTGTTCAGTTCTTCATTAGTAGCTTGAATTTCTTCTTTGGCAGTTTCTAGTTCTTCGTTGGTACTTTGCAACTCTTCGTTACTGGAGAGGATTTCTTCGTTGGCAGCTCTCAAGTCTTGATTGGTGGCTTGTTGCTCCTCAATAATCGATTGCAGATACTCTTTTGTTGTTGCTAGTTCTTGTTTGAGCTGAGAAGTCTCCTGCTGGCGGGCATTCATTGATTGCCGCTGCCTAGACGAGATTCTGCTATTAATAGTTATCTCTGTTGCAGAAATCGCTGAATCCTGCATATCCTCAAACAAAACTAAAAAGTAATATTCTTCACTGGCGGCAGGTTTAAAAGGTATTACATTAACTCTCACCTGCCTAACTAAATCATTTTCTATAATTTGTAAGTCTTCTTTTTTCACTATCTCCTGCCGCTTTTTTGCTTGGTGAATTGCAGTGCGTAACTCTAAGCGCAATCCTTCTTTTGCCATTTTCAGCAGGTTAAAACTAGGTTTGCCGGCTGGGGGTTGCAGATATAAGTTGGTTTTTCCTCTAAATTGCAGAATGTCTAGGTCGTTGTTAATCACAACACCAACTGGAGCGTAATTATTTAATACGATCCGGTCAGCTTCTTTTTCCATTTCCAAATCATCCCAGGCATTCTGACTCGATATCGGCTGAGGAATGGAAATTTCTAAGGGATAGTTATTGGGAATCAGCTCGATACCCAGTGTTGGCGTTGTGCCTTTTTTAGAATAAATTTTGCTTTTTCTATCTACTAAGGCAAACAAATCTGTAAACTCACCTACTGTCTCCGAAGTGCCTAACATCAAATAGCCGGTTGACTTGAGACCGTAGTGGAAGATGGGCAGGAGCTTTTTCTGGACGTTAGTTCCCAAGTAAATCAGCACGTTTCGACAAGTAATTAAATCCAGCTTGGAAAATGGCGGATCGCTCAGCAGATTTTGTCTGGCAAAGACACACAGTTCGCGTACTGGCTTACCAATCTGGTATCCGCCTTCTACCTGGACAAAGAAACGCTGTAGGCGTTCTGGAGAAACTTCTCTAACTTGGTTGTCCTTGTAAACGGCGTTACGTGCTTGGTCAATCGCTACCTCGTTGACATCTGTAGCAAAAATCTGGATGGGCAGATTAATTTTCTGCTCTGTGAGATATTCTAAGAAGCAAATGGCAAGAGAATAAGCTTCTTCGCCTGTGGAACATCCCGCTATCCAAATACGGATCGGTGAGTCCAAGGTTCGACCCTTGGTGAGAATTGGAAATACCTTTTTTTTTAAAGCTTCAAAAGCTTCGGGATCTCGAAAAAAACTAGTGACGCAAATCAGTACGTCTTGATATAAGGCGGTTACTTCTGCTGGATTGTCTTGGAGATACCGGACGTAGTCTTCTAAGCTTTCAAGCTTGTACAAAATCATCCGCCGCAAGATTCGCCGTTTGAGAGTGGTCTGTTTGTAGTGGCTAAAGTCAACTCCCGTATTAGTCCGCAACAGGCTGAAAATTTTAGCAAGAGCATCTGTGCTTTCAATTTGCGGCTCCAGAGATATTTCTGGAATCGGGCGGTTGATATAGGGATGATGGCTGATTTCTGCCAACTTTTGGGCGATTTCTTGCGGAGTCATGATAAAGTCTACACTACCGGAAGCAATAGCAGTGTTCGGCATACTACTAACTCTTGCTGTGTCTTGACACTGGGCAAAAGTGATACCTCCAACGGCCTTAACTACTTCCAGTCCCCGCGCGCCATCTGCATCGCCCCCCGACAGCACGACTGCGATCGCTTTACTTGCCCGATCTTCTGCTAGGGAAAAAAAGAAATCATCGACTGTCATTGCTACACCACGAGTTGTCAAGCGTGGCTGTAGTCTTAGCATTCCCCCGGCAATGGTCATTGTTTTATTGGGAGGAATCACGTAGACATGATTCGGTTCCACGACCATATCATTTTGCGCTTCAGTTACAGGCATCTGAGTTGCTCTAGAAAGAATCTCGCTGAGCAAACTTTTTTGATGAGGACTTAGGTGTTGAATCAACACAAATGCCATGCCAGTATCTTTTGGCAAATGGTTTAGCAATTGCGTGTAAGCTTCTAATCCACCCGCAGAGGCTCCCAAACCCACAATCGGAAATAATTCTTCTTGCTCGTTTGGCTCTTGATCTGATTCTTCATTGTTAGAAGTGGGACGCTTAGTTTTTTTGGAAGACTGCCTGGGTGACATAATGTATAGCGCAAAATGAATATGTCAAGTTAACTAGGTAAAATAAGACACATTCATTAATATTTGCCTAAAATAAACTTTATGAATGTACTTTTACTTTTACATAATTTTACCAAAGTAACATGTAAAAAACCTCTGTCTTTTTAAAGATTAAACAGCTAATTGCTAGCCACAAAGAATCTATTTACTGAATAAACTCAGGACTTACGCAAGCCCAAATCGTCATTGCGACCGGAACGAAGTGTAGGGAAGCAATCGCAGGATTTTTGCGATTACGTCGCTATCGCTCGTAATGACGAAATTGCGTTAGTTTTGCGTAAGTCCTAAAACTTATACTGTTTGGTTAACAAACTGATCTGTTGAGGTAAGCAGGGGAAGAAGAAGACTAGACAATAACTTCCTTTCCTCCATGCTTCAAGAGCTTATCCGAACCGTATTGACCGATGTCTTAACATAACAAGTCAATGTATTGGCATAACAGACCGATGTCTTAACATAACAGGTCAATGTATTGGCATAACAGACCGATGTCTTAACAGAACAAGTCAATGTATTGGCATTGCAGACCGATGTCTTAACAGAACAGGTCAATGCATTGATATTGCAGACCGATGTCTTAACATAACAAGTCAATGCATTGGTATTGCAGACCGATGTAATTACAAAACTGTAAGCTGATCAAGAGTTAATTGCTAAGCGTAATAGAGTCCATTTACTGAATAAACTTGTTGAGTTCCTGCACTAACAGATGTACTGTTGTTGATGGATTGTCTTGAGATGGAATGTGAGGAACGTATTGTTTAAGAAGATTTTCAGCATTTTTAATAGCAATAAATTGTTTCTCAAGTAGCTCATCATAAATCGTATCGCTATTTTTCTTGTATGGTCGTCCTAATAAATCAGTTAACTTTTTATTATAATCACTTCGAGGAATACCAGTATTGAGAAATTGAAAATGCAGGACATACCACAGTTCAAATGCTTCATTAGAATAAGCTACTTGAAATCCTTGAGCTTCAGCATTTATCATCGCATTATTAAAGTCTTCTTTAGTCCAAGAATCACGATCAAAAACGCACCAAACTTGATTATAATCATCTTGTTTATTTAATTGTTTTGCACTTTCAACTAATTTGCTGGGATTTTCTCCTCTACCCTGCACATTTATTTCAGCAACATTTTTGGGAACGCGAAAATTCCTAAAGTAATTAGGTTCAGTTTTCTCTCCTTCACATACAATCAAGAATCTCTGCCTAATTTCCCTCGTATTAACTTTTCGTTCGTGATATCCACGAGAGTTTACCTTTTTTCTAGGCATCAGAGTCAATTAGATGATTCAAACTTCCAATATATGGAATTGCACCATATCTACCTTTAATATAATCGCTCTCATAAGATGCATCTTCAGGTATTTTGTATTCTGCTAAAGAGTACAAATCTGTTGCACCATATCTATTTTTTTCAGTAAACCAAATTTGATCCCTACGAAAAAGCTTGTTACTAAGCAAATTCGTATCGTGAGTCATAAAGATTAACTGAGCATTACTTGAATTTGTTTCGTGAGAATTAAATAATTTTACAATTGCGCGACTGATTAAAGGATGAATCCTAGCATCAAATTCATCAATGATTAAAATCTTACCATCTTTTAGTGTGTCAACAAGAAGACCTACTAAAACAAAGACTTTTTGAGTTCCCTCAGATTCTTGATGTTCTAAATCAAACAGTTCTGTAGACACAGGATTTCCTTCAGCATCAAATTTTTGATGCATAGTTTTCACTAATGAAAATCTTCTTACCATATTTGTTAAAACAAAGTTCTTTTGCTCATCTGGTAATTTTCTAGGCCAAGAATCAATAGTGATTTCACTTTCTTCTATAATTTCTTCTATTTTGATATTACTAAATCCCAAATCTAATTTTTTAAGCAACTGAATAATTTCATCTTTATTTTTATTTTTTCTTAAACAACTGAGTGTGTATCCTTGATAGTTTCCATCTTCTAAACCAGAAACAACGTTGACTCTGTTGGTCAGTAAATCTAAGATTTCTTCTGCAATCTTGACATTAAATTGAGCAGATACAGATAAGAAAAGAGCATTATGTCTTGTTTTCTCCTGAATACCATCAGCTTTATATGTTTTAGAAACACTAAATTTGTCTAGTTTGCGCTCAAAAAGTTTAGTTTCTTTCAATTTAGGAACATAAAATAACCATTCAGAGACAACTAGGTCACGAGTTGCCTCAAATCCGTATCTATATTTATTACCATTCATTAAAAATACTATTTCAAAAAAAGATGGTTTTTTTTCGGTTTCAGTACTGAGTTGAAATCGCTCAATATTTATTTTTTCAGTACTTTGAGTCTCTTTAGAAGAATTAACCATGAACCATTTCATGAAATCTAAAGCTTTAGCTAGGTTACTTTTACCACTAGCGTTTGCACCGTATATTGCAGCACTTTTAAGTAGTTGCAAATTATCATCTACTTCAAAAACATTATTTTCATCAAGCTTTTTGTTTTGTGCGACAAGATTAGCTGCCACCATGCTAAAGGTGACTTGCTCTTTAAACGATCTGTAGTTGCCGACACTAAATTCAATGAGCATAGCATGAAGTTTAGGCTTAAAGTATAAATCTGTGAATAAATCATAATTTACTGCTTTAAGAGTAGCAATAATTGATTGAAGATGATAAATTGTAAGATTGTTTTCAAATATACATAATATATACCATTTAGCTTTAGGGCGATCGCATACTCTCATAAACTGCAACGCCAAAAAGTACAAAACGCATCAATGAAAAGATTTAAGCAGTCAAAACAGCGATCGCATTCAATAGAAGGCAAATTTTAAAAATGCAGTGCGCTGTAAATGCATCTTGGGGAATATGTTTTAAACACACCTTAGTTAGAGTCTCTGCGCCAAATTACCGTGATAGTATACGCCTCATTCCTGTTGTTGCTACGTTAGGAGGCAAGTATGGAAATTAGTAGACGCAGCCTGTTAAAAACTGCTTCTGCTTCGGGAATAGTGGCAGCAGGACTTGCGGCTTCGGAAGGATTTTTACAACCGATTATTGCTCAAGCAGAACCAGTTGATGAAAATACTCAACTTTTAGCTCAAAGTACACCCACTTCAACTAGACGCGGCGAAATGTTATATCGCAATCTTGGAAGTACTAAAGAACAAGTATCTTTGATTGGTTTAGGGGGATATCATATTGGCAAAATTGAAGATGAGCAACAAAGTATTAAGCTAATCCGCAGTGCCATAGATCGCGGCATTAATTTTATGGATAACTCTTGGGACTATCACAACGGACGCAGCCACCGTTGGATGGGAAATGCCCTTAAAGATGGTTATCGCGATAAAGTTTTCCTCATGACCAAAATCGACGGTCGCACTAAAGCTGCTGCAAAAATGCAGATTGATGAATCACTCAAAGATTTGCAGGTCGATCATATTGATTTATTGCAGCATCATGAAATACTGCGCTTTGAAGATCCTGATCGGATCTTTGCTCCCGGTGGTGCAATGGAAGCAGCTATTGAGGCGCAGAAAGCGGGCAAAATTCGCTATATTGGCTTTACAGGCCACAAAAACCCCAACATTCACCTGCAAATGTTGGAAGTTGCGGCAAAAAACGGTTTCCGCTTCGACACTGTGCAGATGCCCTTGAATGTGATGGATGCCCATTTTAGAAGTTTTGGACAGCAGGTTTTACCTGTGTTAGTCAAAAATAATATTGGTGTCTTGGCGATGAAAACCATCGGGGAGTCTTACATTCTTAGAAGCAATACAGTTAGTGCGATCGAATGCCTGCACTACGCAATGAATTTGCCAACTTCAGTTGTCATTACGGGCATTGACAGCATGAAAATTTTAGACCAAGCGTTTGAGGCAGTTCGCACCTTTAAGCCAATGGATCAAGCACAAGTTACAGCACTGTTAGCGCGTACCCGTGAGGCAGCAGCAAAAGGACAGTATGAACGATATAAGACCACAACCCAAAATGATAGTACAGCTATGAATCCCGCTTGGTTGGGGTAAATATTAATACTATTTTTGCGTCTACTATAGTACGGCCGCCTTCAATCAAGGAATGTGAAATCTATTTGCACAATTTGCATCGACAGCATCTAGCTTACATTAATTGGCTTTAATTGTAGCTCGTAATTTCAGTATTAGTAATTGTCCTTATTTTTTGTTAGACGTTGCAAAAGATAACTATTATTCGAGGAGAACATTGATTATGATCAACTTCAAGATATTTTCTACTGGTATGATGGCGATCGCCTTGTCTGTGGCAACTGGTTGTACACCAACTGGACAGCCCGATCAAAATGTATCTCAAACTCCACCTGCTCAACCAGTGCAAACAACTGACACTCCATCCCCAACTGTATCACCAACTACATCAGGACAAAATAATCTCAGTGCTTCAGACAAACAATTTATGAACGAAGCTGCTCAAGATGGTTTAGCAGAAGTCCAACTAGGACAACTAGCATCAGAACGTGGAACTAGTGATACAGTAAAACAATTTGGACAGCGGATGGTTCAAGATCATACCCAGGTGAACAATCAACTCAAGCAGTTGGCGACTCAAAAAGGTGTGACACTGCCAACTACTATCGGCACTACAAACCAGCAAGTTGAGCAACGCTTATCCAAACTTTCTGGTGCTAACTTTGATCGCGAATATATGAATGAGATGGTTCAAGCTCACCAAAAGGATGTTTCTGCATTTCAAAATGAAGCTCAACAGGGACAAGATGCAGATTTAAAAGCACTTGTGACTCAGGCGTTACCAACTCTTCAAGAACATCTGCAACAAGCTCGTTCCATTGTCAATCCTGGAACTTCAACTAGCACACCAACTCCAACCACTACTCCGTAGGTGCTAGATTTTAGCATCGTCAAAGATACTGTGCAGCGGATTATTGAACGCACCAAATTTCTCTGTGTCCTCAGCGTCCTCTGCGGTTTTATTTTCAGCATTGCATAAATGCGGAATGATTGTATAGATTTTCCTTTGCGTCTTTGTGCGCCAGTTGCCACAAGTCGGTGGCACTTCCTACAAGTCGGCGGCACTTCCTACAAGTCGGGGAACCCGCCCAACGGAGTGCCTTAGGAACCCGCCCACGGCGCTGGCTCCCCAACGCACTGGCTTGTCTTGGCATGAAATATTTACCCCTAGATTTAGCAACGCTTTATTTTCCATTATTTGTGCGTAAGTCCTGTTTAAAATACCCTTAGTGGCTGCTCAAAGAAAAAGAAAAAATCAAAGCAAGAGGAATCCAATTCGCACTATTAGAAGCAGGTTGCTTGATTTTATATAAAGCACAAGCCGATTAATCTTCAATTGGAGGAGCAACAGCCTCCGTTATGCCATACGCTGCTAATCGTTCACATAAAGCTTCTGCCTTTTGCGTATCGAGATAAGCGTGCAGATACACAACTTTTCCCCAGCGCATTTTAATAATATGAACGCCTTCATTAACGTATTGAGAACCGTCTGCTGGTGTAGCTGTATCAACCCACTCAACGGCAATTATTGTATCCCAGGGGAAACCGCTAACTGCAATGTCTTTAATCTCAAAATTTAGTCCAGGCCATAGTAAATAAAGGCGCTGGAACCATTGCCGCATTCCCTCAATACTATGGCGAGTACCTCCAAGTGCATGAGTTCCACTAAAGGTATGAGTAATTGACGGTGACACTCCTTTAAGTGTTGATTCGTAATCACCTCGATTTAAGCACTCGAAAACATTTCTGATTTGTCGACGAATAAGGAAAGAGTACATGGCTTTACGCCTCCTTACAAATCCTTTTTGAATATTATACAGAATTGTTCCGTATAACTACTCTTTACGGAGGATGATATGAAGAATTTTTCCGTATAATATCCTTATTTAAAGTATCAAAAATACCATAATGAAATGATAAAAAGTGTATAAAATAAGCTTTTTGACTTTTAACTTCAGTGTAGTGATACTAGTGGCTTCATCTAAAATCAGGATGCTGGAATAATTGATCAAGGCACGGGCAATTTGTAAGCGTTGTCACTGACCGTCGTTAAGATTAACAGCACACTTTAAGCGTAGTATTTAATATTAGTAAAAATGCATAATAAGACAGTAATTACATTCTTTTTATTGAGGCTATCTGCTCAACTTGATAAACTACTAAAAACTAAACAATCTAATAAACGAATTACAAGCAATTTTAGAGGACTTTGAGTTAAGTAAATAAAGCGGTGAAATCACTTTCCTTTGGCAACTTACACTTTTGGAGTTGCCATCTCAAACAGCTGCCCAATCTTTGTATACTCAACTGGCCCACCTAAGCGCGTAATCGGCTGCATTCTTATAGTGTCAACTAACCCTAAATCTTGACGATATAGATCTTCACGCACATGAAATCGTAACACTCGACCCAATACCATCACATTATTAGTTCCTTCTACTGGAACTAATTGTGTAACTTTACACTCCATTGCCACAGGTGAGCTTTCAATCCGTAACGGTCGGACATCTGTAGCAGGAACAGCTTTTAAATTTGCTTTTTCAAACTCGTTAACTCCATAGGGAAATTCTGTTCCTGTTTGAGCCATTGCATGAGACAGTGTTTCTGTAACCACATGACACACAAATTCATCAACTTCATGAATATTGCGTAATGTATCTTTTTCTTTTGGCTCATGTCTATGAGATGCGACTGAAAACATAATAGTTGGTGGGAAGCCTGCTACTGCATTGAAAAACGAATACGGAGCGAGATTAGAAATTCCAGAAGCACTAATTGTAGACACCCATGCAATTGGGCGAGGAGCAACAATACTTGTCAATAAATGGTAAGGAGCAGGGTCTTTCATTTCTTGCGGTACAAAAGATAACATAAAATCCTGTAATGTTGTGAGTGATTGAGAGTTTTCAGTAAATATCAAAAAATAAATTATTCAAGAGCTTACTGCAAAGTTCCTTACCTAAGTTCAATACTTTTTGTTCATTTTTGCTATGATTCTTTAGTCATAACAAAATAGACTTCGTATAAAAGCTAAATTCAGTCTTTAGACAGATACTTTAAACGGGGCAATATACTTCCTATAAAAATAAAAAATTTCAAGTATTCTACAAAAATATAAGTTATGAAATATTAGTCTTTCATGCTAACTTGTACGATATAAGTATTTCACATTGGCAACTATCCTACGGGACATGATTTAAATGGTATTTTCGTTTATCTTGGATAGTAGAATACCGCGATCGCAGTTAATATAACTTTTATGTTCTAATTATTTAGAATAGGGCAAATTGAATTGTGTTTGATACGAAAAGCAATACACAATAACACAGTCATCATATTATTTTTATTGAGACTATCTGCTCAAGTTGACAAACTACTAAACAATCTAATGAACGAATTACAAGCAATTTTAGAAGGCTTTGAGCTAAGTAAAGAAAATGGTGAAATCACTTTCCTGGCTACTGTAGTCAAAACTCAAGGTTCAACTTATCGCCGACCGGGTGCGAAAATGTTGATGACAAATACAGGTCGAATAATCGGCACAATTAGCGCTGGTTGCTTGGAAAATGACGTATTTGAGCATACTAAACAACGAATGTCGGACGATGAACCAATTGTTGTTACATACGATCACACCGCCTCTGAAGACATTCTTTGGGGTTTTGGTTTAGGGTGCAATGGTGTAGTGCAAGTTTTGATCGAGCGCCTTGAAAAAGAAAGTACACCAGATGCGATCGCTTTTATACAAGAGTGCTTTCATCAAAAACATTTGGGTATTATAGCAACAGTTTTTGCTTTTGAAGGTGGAGTGGATGTCAAACTAGGGTCGCGTTTATTGCTGTATCCAAACGGTAAAACTATCACTGATATCAAAGATCCAAATTTAATTCAATCTTTGGTTGCAGATACTAAAGTAGCCTTTGTTAATCAAAAGTCAAGGGTAAAAAACTATCAGTTACCTTCAGGCAGTGTAGAAGTTTTTATCGAAGTCATTCAACCACCCACGCCTTTAGTAATATTTGGTGCAGGTTATGACGCTGTACCCGTAGCACAGTTTGCTCAAGCATTAGGTTGGGATGTTACTGTAGTTGATTGTCGAGCTAATGAGGCAACTAAAGAGCGATTTTCTAAAGCTTGTCATGTAATTTTGAGTCGGCGAGAAATTGTCCAAAAACAAGTATCTGTAGATGCTTATACAGTCGCTGTAGTCATGACACATAATTATCTTGACGACCTGGAAATTTTGAAAATGTTATTGCCATCTCCTGCACGCTACATAGGAGTTTTAGGCCCAAAGGTGCGTACTGAAAGATTGCTGGAAGATTTACGATGTCTACGACGGGCTACGCCTACGCAAGGAATAGCTTATCCTACTGAACAATTAACAAGATTACACGGCCCTATAGGGATTGACATTGGAGCAAATACACCTGAAGAAATAGCGATCGCTATTATTGCTGAAATTCAAGCAGTGCTAACAAACCGTAGTGGGAATTTTTTAAAAAATCGCAATCAACCAATTCATCAATGCCATGAAACCAACTTAAACCTACTACTTACCACATAATTTTTATTTGTTATGGTATTTGACACCGAGCAAAGAAACAATAAAAAATCAACCATAGCAATTATGATTCTTGCTGCTGGTGCATCTACTCGGATGGGTACACCTAAACAACTATTGCTTTACCAAGGACGTAGCTTTTTACAATACATTACAGAAATGGCGATCGCTTCAGTTTGCCAACCTGTGGTAGTAGTATTAGGAGCAAATGCAGAACAGATTTATCCTCAAATTCAGCAACTTCCTGTTGAAGTAATTCAAAACCAAGATTGGGTTTGTGGAATGAGTACTTCAATTAGAAGTGGGATTGAATTGTTAAATAATCTTCCACCAAAAATAGAAGCTGTAGTTATTACACTTTGCGACCAGCCATTTGTTTCTGATAAAATTATTAATCAACTTGTTGATACATATTATTTAGTAAAAAAACCGATTATCGCTTGTGAATATGGGGGTACATTAGGTGTACCCGCTATATTTAGTCAGACATTTTTTGCAGAACTTGCTGCTTTAAAAGGAACTTCAGGGGCAAAAAAAATTATTAACAATCATCTCAACGAAGTATTTTCTATGCCATTTTCTCTAGGAAATATTGATATTGATACACCAAAAGATTACCAACAATTACTATCAACTATTTTCCATTGAAGAAGGTAGATTGCAGAAGGAATAAGTCAAAAGGGGATTCCAAATTAATAATGTGCATTACAGTTTTAGCGTAATGCACCTTAATTTGTTGTTGGTGTGTTAGCTTATGATTTACTGATTTACTTCCCAAACCTCAACCCTTGCACAAGTGAATGCTGCTGACAATAACAACAACCCACTTTCCAGCAACAGAGTTAGGCTACCTTTTGCATAAACACCCAGACCGTTGTCAGTCTTTTCCTTTAAGTTTTGGCAAGGCGCACGTTTTTTACCCAGAAGCTAGTACACAGCAGTGTACGGCGGCGTTGTTGTTGGATGTTGACTCGGTGAAGTTGGTGCGGGGACGTAGTGTTAGGCTAGAACAATATGTGAGCGATCGCCCTTATGTTGCTTCTTCATTTTTAAGTGTAGCGATCGCTCAAGTATTTAGCACAGCTTTAGGAGGTCGTTGCAAAGATTTACCAGAACTGGCAAAAACTCCTATTCCTTTAGTAGCAAAACTATCAGTCTTGCCTTGTCGCGGTGGTGAAGAGTTTCTGCGACAATTGTTTGAGCCGTTGGGCTACAACGTTAGTGCCGAAGGTCACACTTTAGATGATCAATTTCCTGATTGGGGTCAGAGTCGATACTTTACTGTCGAACTTCAGCAAATCATAACTTTGAGTGATTTATTAAGTCATCTCTACGTTCTAATTCCAGTATTGGATGACGAGAAGCATTACTGGGTAGGCGATGAAGAAATTGAAAAATTACTACGTCATGGTGAAGGTTGGTTAACCAAGCATCCAGCGCGAGAACAAATTACTAAGCGTTACCTAAAACGACAGCAACGCTTAACTCGTCTGGCTTTAGCTCAACTAGTAGAGTCAGACAATCTCGACCCCGATAGTACTGAAGAAAATCATGATCAAGAAGAGGCAGCAGTAGAAAAACCCATTAGCCTGAACCAGCAGCGTTTAGATGCGGTGATTACTGCTCTCAAACAAAGTAATGCCAAGCGAGTAATTGATTTAGGATGTGGACAGGGCAATTTGCTCAAAATTATCCTCAAAGATAGCTTTTTTACCCAAATTACAGGTGTTGATGTTTCCTACAGAGCAATAGAAATTGCCCAAGAACGATTAGACCGCCTACACCTTCCCCGCAACCAATGGGAACGGATACAACTGATTCAGAGCGCACTTACTTATCAAGATAAACGTTTTAGCGGTTATGATGCTGCTACAGTAATTGAGGTGATTGAGCATCTAGATTTGCCCCGACTGGGAGCATTTGAGCGAGTTTTATTTGAATTTGCTCAACCCAAAACAGTAATAGTAACCACACCCAATATTGAATACAACATTAAATTTGAAAACCTCCCGGCTGGAAAATTGCGACATCAAGACCACCGTTTTGAATGGACGCGTGCAGAGTTTCAAAACTGGGCAAACCAAATAGCAGAACACTTTAGCTATACTGTGGAATTTCAACCTATCGGCACACAAGATCCAGCAGTTGGTTCACCGACCCAAATGGGAATATTTAGCCGCAATTTTTAACTAAAGGAAACTTTTTATGGTTGCAACAGTACCATTCGCAGAAACAAGAGCTTTGCTGAAAAACATTAGTTGGCAGACTTTCAAAATCATGTTGTCTGAGATGGGAAGTGAGCGTAACTCTCGACTTGCCTACGACAATAAAATATTAGAAATTATGACTCCACTAATGCCACATGAGAACTCCAATCGCTTGATTGAAGGCTATATTCTCGTGCTGTGTGAGGAATTTAGTTTGGAGGTCAAAAGTACAGGCTCAATGACTTTGACACGGGATGATTTAGAAAAAGGAGGGGAGCCAGATAGCAGCTATTACATTCAAAATGAATCTTTAGTTAGAAATAAACAAAATATCAATTTAGCTCAAGATCCACCACCAGATCTTGTACTTGAAGTGGAATATTCTAGACCTAAAATAGATAAATTATCTCTTTATGCTTCAATGAATATCCCTGAATTTTGGAGATATAACGGTATTGTCTTAAGAATTTATGTTCTTTCAGATAATCAATACTCAGAAGTTGAACTTAGTCCTACTTTTATGCCAGTACCAGTAAAAAATATGACTCAATTTCTTGAAGAAAGCAAAAAAATGGGGCAATTGGCAGCAAAAAGTGCTTTTCGTGCCTGGGTAAAACAACAAATTTTTAACTCAGAACACAACCAATACTGTTCGGTTAACAAACTGATCTGTTGAGGGAAGCAGGGGAAGCAGGGGAAGAAGAGAGGCAGGGGAAGAAGAAGACTAGACAATAACTTTCTTTCCTCCATGCTTCAATAGCTTATCCGAACCGTATTGAGAACACAACAACACCTAAAACTTTATCTTATACATTTAGATTTAAAATAATATCAACCCAGCACCTCATTTGGAAATGCTGGGTTTTATTCCAGTAAACTAGTTTGATTGTTCGGTGGTATCTCTTACTACTTAAAACTCACCTGCTAAAGCAGAAACGCACCGTTCACAAAGTAGGGGATGCTCTTTTGATTCTCCCACATGAGTAGAGTAATTCCAGCAGCGATCGCATTTTTCGCCGTCTGCATTCACTACCCCAATTTTCCAGTCTTCTGTCTGCGCTGTATATTTTAATCCTTGCAGTTTCTCCGCAGAATCTAATATTTCCACTTGGGAAGTTAGCAATAAATACCGCAGTTCATCAATACCGTTATCGTGAACAGAGTTAAAGGTTTTGATAGCATCGCCTAACTGTTTATGAGGTATGTGAATTAACGCCTTAGCTTCCAGGGAAGAACCAATCATTTTTTCTATCCTGGCTTGTTCTAACACCTTGTTGACATCGGTACGGAGTTGTCGCAAGGCTGACCAAAATTCTCCTAAATCGGGATTACTCCATTTTTGGTCTATCTGCACCCAACCAGCCTCAAACACTGATTTATAAGGTGTTTTGTAGGGGATAAATTGCCAAATATCCTCAGCAGTATGACATAGTACAGGTGCGATCGCTCGTGCTAAATTTGCTAAAGCAATCTGCAATACTGTTTGACAACTACGACGGCGTAAAGCATCAGGGGCGCTGATATACAGCCTATCTTTAGCAACATCTAAATAGAAGTTGGATAAATCCACCACACAGAAATTCTGCACAGTTTGGAAAAAGCGGAAGAATTGGAAACTTTCAAAAGCTGCTGTAACTTCTTCAAACACTTCAGTAATACGGTGCAGCATATAACGGTCAAGTTCTGGCAATTTCTCAAAAGGAACTGCATCTTTTTCGGGGTCAAAATCATGCAAGCTACCCAACAGAAACCGCGCCGTATTGCGAATCTTGCCTCTAACATCGTTCAGTTGCTTGATGATGTTTTTACCAATGCGGACATCGCCAGAGTAGTCTACCGATGATACCCACAATCTCAAGACATCTGCACCATAAGGCGGTTCTGCTTTTTGATTTTTCCCACCTTCAATGATTGTATTTGGGTCAACCACATTTCCTTCTGACTTACTCATCTTTCGTCCTTGTTCATCCAAAGCGAAGCCGTGAGTCAAGACAGTTTTGTAAGGTGCAATGTCATTTACCGCCATACTAGTCAGCAAACTTGACTGAAACCAGCCGCGATGTTGGTCAGAACCTTCCAAATACATATCAGCAGGATAGCGTAACTCTGGACGTTGTTTAGTTACCGCTGCCCAAGATGAACCAGAATCAAACCAGACATCCATTGTGTCTGTACCTCTGCGGTAAGACTTGTCATTATTGCGGTAAGATTCGGGTAACAACTCCTCTATTGATAACTCCCACCAAGCATCAGAACCTTTCTGGGCGATAATTGCTTGAACATGGTTGATAGTTTCAGCATTTAGTAGTGGTTCATTTGTGGCTTCATCGTAGAAAACCGGAATTGGCACACCCCAACTCCGCTGCCGAGAAATACACCAATCAGAACGTTCTGCCACCATTGGCGTGATGCGATTTTCACCTTGGGCTGGAATCCATTTTACAGTAGCGATCGCCTTTAGCGCTTCTTCTCTAAATCCCTCCACTGAAGCAAACCATTGTTCAGTCGCCCGAAAAATCGTCGGCTTTTTCGTCCGCCAATCATAAGGATACTTATGGGCGTAGACTTCTTCTTTCAACAAAGAACCCGCAGATGTTAACGCATCAATCACCGCCTGATTCCCATCACCCAACACATTCAACCCAGCAAACTCACCCGCCTCCTGAGTAAAATTGCCATTATCATCAACTGGCGCAAGAATAGGCAAACCATAACGCTGACCAACAATGTAATCTTCTTGACCATGACCAGGTGCAGTATGTACCAACCCAGTACCTGACTCAGTAGTAATATAATCACCACCCACAACAATCGGACTTTCCCTATCAAATAGTGGATGGCGATAACTAGTATGTTCTAAATCCTGCCCCTTAACTGTGGCTTTTACCGTCAACTCAACATCCAAAGTCGCAGATAACTTTTCCACCAACTCCGCAGCTACAATCAAATACTTAAATTCCCTTTGCGTCTTTGCGCCTACCCTGCGGGAAGCCGCTACCGCGTCTATGCGTGAGACCTCCACCACCGCATAGTTAAAGTCACCATTCACCGCCACCGCCAAATTCCCCGGAATCGTCCAAGGCGTAGTCGTCCAGACAGCCACACCCAAATCCGGCAAATATTCACCCAACACAGGTTGCACAGCCTTAGCCAGTCCTGTAACTGGAAACGCTGCATAGATACTCCGTGAAGTGTGACCTTCAGGATATTCCAACTCAGCTTCAGCCAAAGCAGTCTTAGAACTAGGACTCCAATGAACAGGCTTCAAACCGCGATAGATATAGCCTTTTAAGAACATTTCACCAAAAACACCAATCTGTGCCGCCTCATATTCCGGCTTCAAAGTCAAGTATGGGTTATCCCAATCACCCCAAATACCGTAACGTTTAAAATTTTGACGTTGGTCATCTACCGCCGCTAAAGCAAACTCTTTCGCTTTTTGCCGCAATTGTATAGGTGTCAAGTTTTGCCGTTCTGCTGACTTCATATTTTGCAAAACTTTCAACTCAATCGGCAAGCCGTGACAGTCCCAGCCCGGCACATAGCGAACCTTACGCCCTTGTAGCAGTTGATAGCGGTTAATAATATCTTTGAGAATTTTATTTAAGGCATGACCAATATGCAGTGAGCCATTAGCGTAGGGAGGCCCATCATGCAGTATAAATAATTCACCTGGGTTATTTTCGGACAAGCGATCGTAGATTTTATTTTCTTCCCAGAATTTTTGGATTTCAGGCTCACGCTTGATGGCGTTTGCCCGCATATCAAACTTAGTCTTTGGTAAATTTACAGTATCTTTATAGCTTCCAGTTTCTGTCACAGTTTCATGCCTAAGATTTAGTTGTGCAGGTTCTATCAATTATAGAAGATGGCATGAAGCTCAAAAAATAACCTTGACAACTAACGGGCGACAATTCTCCTAATTATTGGGTCGCCGCCAAGCAGGCGAGAAGATATATGACTACTTATTTCAGTACAACCACTTACAGTCAACTTTTAGTTGAGTTTCAACCTAAAGTTATCGTTACAGAAGAAGAATACGATCGCACTCTAGAAGCTATTGAAAAATTGATGGCTTACAAATATCGAACACCAGAGCAGACTGCTATACTGCAACTTTTAGTTACTTTAGTTGAAGAGTTTGAAAATAAGCATCTCCTACTGCAATTTTAAAACACTTGATAGAAGCAAGAGAAATTAAACAATCTGATTTAGTAAGAATTATTGGTTCTAAAGAAATTGTTTCAGAAGTTGTCAACGAGAAAAGAGCAATTAGTAAAGAGCAAGCAAAAGCCCTGGGAGAATTTTTTAATGTTTCTCCAGCATTATTTATTTAGCAGCGATCGTCAATTCTTATATTGCTGGTACTATCCTACTGAGAATTGCTCTTAATCGAAGTCCCAGTAAAGACAATCTATTGAAACATTTTGCTGTGTTAGAGATGAAGTGAAAGAACGAGAGCCTTAGATCCCCGACTTCTCAAAGAAGTCGGGGATCTTGTTGTTGTTCAATAAGTAATTAATTTTACTTCTACAGTGGGATGCAAATCATCGGTCTTTAAAGCTAAATTAAGATTTTAACTATAATTGTTGTGTAATCCACACCTATTTTGTGATTAATCAACATTCAGAAAATATCCTCAACCGCCAACTAGAGACATTAAATACCAGCTATGAATTTAGCTGGTTTGATCGGTTTTGCTTGTGGTATCCCCCAGGCTGGCTAATTTTATTTAATCGCCACTGGCAACATTATCACGATCATCCAGATGGCTGGAATTGGCTGGAATACGGATTATTTTTGATTCCTGGCGGTTTTTATTTGGCTTTACTCAGTCGATGGTTGCGTTTAGGTTGTCGTTCACCACGTCAAGAAGTAGGTGAATTTAATTCCAAATATCAACAAGCTTTTCGTCAAGAAGTTTTAGCTCCTATTGTTAAATACTATTTTCGGGGAGAATTACAAAATATTACCAACTTACCGCCAGCAGGGTCAATGATTGTAGCCATGAATCATGCAGGTATGTCCTTTCCTTGGGACTTTTTGACCTTGGGTTACTTATTGGGTGATGCACGAGGATGGGAAGTACAGTTCCTCGCAAATCCAGTATTATTTGAGCATCCTTGGATGATTTGGTGGTTACCATCTCAATGGTCGCAAGTTTTAGGCGGCGTACGAGCAGAGTTAAATGATTTTGAAGCAGCGATCGCCCAAGGTAAAATTCTTTTATACGCACCCGAAGGTGTACGCGGGCCGCTAAAAGGTTGGAAAAAACGCTATCAACTAGAAAAGTTTGATATCAGTTTTATTCAGTTGAGCGATCGCTATCATATTCCGATTTTGCCAGTTGTTTGCATTGGTAATGAATCTTTGCATCCTTGGACTATTAATCTCAAAAAATTACAACGATTATTCAAGTTACCATTTTTACCCATATCGCCCTTAATGCTAGTCTTGATTTTATTTCCCTCAATGGGAGTTTGGGCTATGAGAACTCGTCTGCGTTACTTTATTCAACCTTTAGAACCAGCAGGTCTAGAAACTAATTCAGCTAAAGGACGTGCAGCAGTTTATCAGCAAGCTCAACAATTACGAGAAAAACTGCAAATTCAAACTAATCAATTGTTGAAGTGATCAAAATCATTTTGACTTAAAGAACGGGGAATTAATCCAGAGCAACTGTGACCGAATTTAATTTACAAGTCGAACAAGTCGAAGAAAATAGCGAACGTCTTGATCGCTATCTTGCCGAAGAATTACCAGATTTATCTCGTTCTCGGATTCAACAATTAATTGAACAAGGTAATGTGCAACTTAATAGTCAAGTTTGCACAACTAAAAAGATTAACATCAAGATAGGCGATCGCATCACTCTAGAAATCCCAGAAGCGCAACCTTTAGAATTACAAGCAGAAGCAATCCCTCTAGATATTCTCTATGAAGACGACCAACTAATTATTCTTAATAAACCTGCTGGTTTAGTCGTCCATCCTGCACCCGGTCATCCAGATGGTACATTAGTAAATGCTTTATTAGCACATTGTCCCCATCTTCCCGGAATTGGGGGAGTCCAACGTCCAGGAATTGTCCATCGATTAGATAAAGATACAACAGGAGCGATCGCTATTGCCAAAACAGATATTGCTTATCAAAGTCTGCAAGCTCAACTCCAAGCGAAAACTGCACGGCGAGAATATTTAGGCGTGGTTTACGGTGCGCCAAAAACTGAAAGTGGCGTTATCGACTTACCAATTGGTCGCAATCCTCAAGACCGCAAAAAAATGGCAGTTATCTCCACAGAAAAAGGCGGCAGATTTGCCGTTACTCATTGGCAAATACAAGAACGCTTGGGTAACTATACATTAATTCATTTCCAACTAGAAACGGGACGCACCCATCAAATTCGTGTCCATAGTGCCAAAATCGGTCATCCTATTGTTGGCGATTCAGTTTATGGTTCCGGTCGTTCGGTAGGGGTAAATTTGCCGGGTCAAGCACTGCACGCTTGGCGATTAAAAGTTCAGCATCCTATATCTAAAAATGTCATCGAGGTAACAGCATCTCCTCCCCAAACATTCACTACTCTGCTAGAAGTTCTCCGCCGACGAAGTACTATTTATTCTTAATCTTTAATAGACTTCTTGTGTATAGCGGTTTTCTGATCAATTCAATACACCACTCTAGTCCCTAACCCCTAGTTCCTAGCCCCTTTTCGTTCCACTATTCCCTAGCAGAGCGATATGCAGGAGCAGGAAAGAGAGCTTGAAATCCAGCTTGTCTCTCGCTTAAAGGTTCTGGCGCATAATTCAAAAGACTTTCAAAATAAAAGAAAGCTACACCCAAACCGCGTCCTTGAGCAGCTCGCACCTGAGACTGAATTTGTCGGATAGGAATTGGGCGATTTCGCAATCCTGCCATAATTCCAACTCCCGTAGGAATCACTTGTTGAGCTGCTTGAATTTCTGAGCGAGAAATATTAGCGATAAAACTTTCTAAATCAGGACGATAAATTTGCACAATTAGCTCATCTACAATATTCAGCCGCATCCAGTTAAGCCAATCTTGTAGTTGAAACTTGTAAGCAAAATTATAGTAATTGGGGGAAACGGAGAAAATTGCTTTTGGTTTCCGAGCTTTTACGGTTTGATTGAGTTGTACCATAAATGCCGTAATTTTATCTGCCCGCCAGCGCACCCAATCAGGATCTTGGGAATTGGTGGGAGGGTTTTTTTTAGTTTCTTGAGTGTACAAATCAACCGTGTATTGATCGTAGCCAAATTCATGAGGTAAACTCGTATGGTCATCAAACTGAATACCATCGACATCATATTGACTGACAATTTCTAATACAAGACTAGTGATAAATTGCTGCACTTGGGGATGAAAAGGATTGAGCCACATTACCTCACCAGCTGCGCTGATTGAAGTATCGCTACCGTCCCGCTTTTGCGTAAACCAGTCTGGATGATTCAATGCTAGTTCTGATGTTGGAGGAGCCATGAAACCAAACTCAAACCAAGGAATCACCAGCAGTCCCTGGCGATGGGCTTGATTAATTAAGTCTGCAAGAATATCATGACCATCTGAGCCTCGAAAGACAAAGGGTTGAATCTGGGTACGTTGTGCTACAGTGCTGGGATACATGACGTAGCCAGAGTTCCACACTACAGGATAAATTGTATTAAAGTTCATCTGCCGCAGTTGACTGACAGCATTCTTAACTTTGGCACGATCCTTCATGATGTGGAGATCATTATTAGTCATCCAAACCCCGCGAATTTCTTGACGGGGTAGCTGTGCAGTAGCTGGAGTGAAGTTGCTCACCAGCAATACTGTCATGAACGATATCAAAAAGAGAAGCAAAAAAAGGTATTTAAGCAACGACTGACGACAAGCAGCTACATGTCTACTTAGCCAACCTTGGGAAAGAAAACTTAATTTCATCGGTTTCAATAATGCGTTAGCTACGCAAATGTGCTGCTGCACGCTTTGAGCAGAGAATCTACTAGCCATTAGTCTACAAGCATTTATGCTTACTAGAGAACTGGTTAATTGCTGGTTGTTTTTCAATATGGTGCATCGAAAATTTTGCATCAGTTGATCTGATGCAGATTTAGTACAGCAAGATAGCTGACGAAGTAAGTAGCTTATTAGTGCCTAATATGGCTTGTAATTTCAGTAATATATCTATTTAGCTTTGAGTAGAGCTATTTCTGGCGATCAGCAATTATTAAATTTTAGTACGTAGCACAAATACAAAATCTATCCTCAATGCCTTCTCCCAAAATTACCAAACAGAAAGCCAATTTCAAAGTCCCTCTCACAGAGAGGCGAGAGGGATTTAGGGAAACAGCAAAGATTTATACAAGGAATCTATTTATTATTCCTCGAATGCCTGATTTTGCGGCTGTGCAATAAAATATAAAGGTGATGAAAGATACATATAATAAAAAATGTAGTCTTTTGACTACTGTTTTAGCTGAGTCTGAGTGTACATTCTAAAATTAACTTCTGATTTACCAAGGAATAAGGCTGGATATCTAAAGCACGCTTAAAAGCTTTAATAGCATTTCCATACCGTCCTAGGGCGGCATAACACAAACCCATACCATGAAGTGCGCCAAAATGTACTGGGTTAATCTGGATCACCATCTGACAGTCTGCTAGTGACTTTTGATAATTACCCATGCTGTAGTAAAGAAAAGCACGTCGATTCCACGCTTCAGCAAAATCTGGTTGATCTTTAATCAGTTCTGTCAACATCGTTTCGGCTTCATTCATTTCTCCAGCATCAAGTAACTTTTGACTCTGGTCAATTCTTTCTAAACCGTAAATTCCCTTTTGCTGAAACCAAATGCGCCACAGTTTCTTTGTTGCTTGCTCACGAATTGCGACATCGGGGTTTTTCAAATCTTCAAGTAAAGAATTAATAGATAAAGAATCCATAAATTTGAAATTTGTAATTGTATCTTTGTATAAACCTATCAATTTTTGCAGAGAATCTACTAAGTCAATTTTAAAGACCTCTTTAAAATTCTCACACAACAATTGCGGATTAAGCAATCAATGTGTTATTTCTGGTATTAACCAATACTATTAATACGAACCTCGACATATCAAGTTAGAAGTGATTGGTCATCAGGATATCAAACTTTTGAAAACCAAAACTAGCTATTGGTAGTTGACAAATACGTAGTAACTAATAGTTCATAAAAACATCACAAAAAGATCGATAATTATGCCCAAGCCAAATAGTGTTTCTAGGCATATTGTTCTCACGTCCCATCCTAGTCGCTCTGGGACTAAGCCAATTCCTATTCAATGGGGAGCAGCTGAGCCGATGCAACGCGGTCCAGTAATTGCAACACTGGCTAAGCAGACACATCGTAATGTTATTGGTACTCATTCTGGTAGTTATGCAATTTACCGGGCTTTAGCGGTTGCTAGCGGGGCTTTACAATCCGATCATCGACCAGATTTAACAAATACATCGCCTGTAGAACACATTGGTCCTCATCCCAGTTGGGCTGATCCAGAAAAGATTGTTTCTCTCGATCCTTTTGGGGCGATCGCATCTGAGGTATTTGCATCTTACTATCAGCAGGGCTACGATATCCGCCCGACGATCGCTATCACCCAAGCTCATATCAATATGCCAGAACTCCTAGATGCTGTCAGCAAAGGACGCTTACAGGTAGATGGGCAGATTATGAAGCCTAACGGTGATTTAGTCGTTACCAAAGCAGCAATTGAGCCTGTTTGGTATTTACCCGGAGTTGCTAAACGTTTCGGTATCTCAGAAGCAGATTTGCGGCGGGCTTTATTTGAACAAACTGGGGGGATGTTCCCAGAACTGGTAACGCGATCAGATTTAGAGGTATTTCTACCACCCATCGGCGGGTTAACGGTTTACATTGTCGGTGATCTGGGTGCAATTACAGATCCGCATAAACCCGTAGCGGTACGTGTGCATGACGAGTGTAACGGGTCTGATGTGTTTGGTTCTGATATTTGTACCTGTCGCCCCTATTTAGTACATGGTGTTGAAGTATGCGTGGAAACAGCACAGTCAGGTGGTGTAGGTGTAATTGTCTATTCCCGCAAAGAAGGCCGGGCTTTGGGCGAAGTGACAAAATTTTTAGTTTATAATGCTCGCAAGCGTCAAGAAGGAGGCGATCGCGCTGATGCTTACTTTGCTCGCACAGAGTGCGTGGCGGGTGTGCAAGATATGCGCTTTCAAGAACTCATGCCGGATGTATTGCATTGGTTGGGTATTACCCGCATTGACCGTATGGTGTCGATGAGTAACATGAAATACAACGCTATTACGGAATCGGGAATTGAAATTGTCGAAAGAGTAGCAATTCCAGAAGATTTGGTTCCTCAAGATGCACGGGTAGAAATTGAAGCGAAAAAAGCTGCCGGTTATTACACCACAGGAGATGTTTTAGATGCAGATAGTTTAGCTGATATTAAGGGGCGATCGCTAGAAGGCTAAAGTATCCCTTTTTCACTTCTTATCCTCAGTGTACTCTGTGCCTCTGCGGTTAAAAAACTACTTTTAAACCACAGAGACGCAGAGAACACAGAGAAAATAAGGTTGGGGAGCTAAGCTGTTAAACATTTAATTTGCACATTGAGGCAGCAGGGGGGCAAGGGAGAGGGTTTGCAGTTTTGATTACCATTAATATGATGCAATTTAAATGACTATTAGCTTATTGTGTTGTAGCAAGTGGCATTTAAGCGCAGCGCAGCCCAATAAAACAACGCAAATATTGGTTTTAATTTTGGGGTGTATCTAGAGTGGAAACAAGAATCACAGAGGCGAAAGATTTAATTGCCTATCTTCGCTCTCCAACTGCTATTAGAGAACGATGTGGGCAAGTGTTTACATGGGTAAATTCAGGTCACTCGCGTCATTTTAGTTGTGATTTGACTCAGCTGGGAAGGATAGCAGATTATGTAATTGAGGTCATGGGTTGTGAATATCCAAATCTACAAATTCCCTTTCATAGTCGTTGGCGACATTTTGAAGTTGGAAATATACCACGATTAGCGCAATTAAATACTCAGTTAGCAGAACTCACACCTTTAGAAAAAGCTGCTGCTAAGTTTGATTTAGCAATTATTAGTGTTTTGTTAGATGCTGGTGCAGGTGATAGTTGGCGTTATTATGAGCAGGAAACTAATTTAAATTTGGGGCGTTCTGAAGGATTAGCTATTGCTAGTTTTCAAATGTTTTGTCAAGGGACTTTTTCTAGTCAGAGTTTACCTCAAGCTGATGCTCAAAAATTACAAGCCTTAACAGAGGCAGAAATCGCTCAGGGGTTACAAGTAACTACAGAAAATCCATTAGTAGGTATTTCAGGGCGATCGCAATTATTACAAAAATTAGGTCGGGTGTTAATCTCTTCACCTCATTTATTTGGGTATGAGAATCCCCGTCCAGGTAATTTAGTAAATTATCTCTGGGAAAAATCTTCAAATCGGCAGTTAGCCGCTGCAACAGTGTTAAGTACAGTTCTAGAAGGACTCAGTGACATTTGGCCGGGAAGATTAGAAGTTGCTGGAGTAAATCTTGGTGATGTTTGGCAACATCCAGCTGTTGCTAACGATGGCTTCGTGCCATTTCACAAACTTTCGCAATGGCTAACATATTCTTTATTAGAACCACTACAAGAATTAGGTTTAGAAATCACTGGGCTAAATACTCTGACTGGATTACCAGAATATCGTAACGGGGGATTATGTCTTGACTTGGGGCTAATTAGTGCTAAACATCTAGAAATATTTAACTCATCTTATTCTGTAGCATCAGAAGTTATAGTTGAATGGCGTGCTTTGACTGTAATTCTTTTAGATCAAATTGCTGTTACAGTCCGCGAAAAGTTAGGTATGAATGCAGAAGAATTACCACTAGTGAAAATATTGCAAGGGGGAACCTGGACAGCAGGGCGGAAAATTGCTGCTGAACTTAGAACATCTGGTAAATCACCAATACAAATTGCCAGCGATGGCACAGTGTTTTAATTTAATTTGTAATGACGCTCCTGCGTCGCTACCGCTGCGCTAACGTAATTCGTAATTAAAAAACTATTAATGTATTATACCAATGGCTAACGCATCCTCACGAATTTGCTATTGATTATTGACTAAAATATGCAAAATCAAGTCACAATTATTGAACATCCATTAATTCAGCATAAACTAACGCTCATGCGTAAAGCTGAAACTAGTACGAAAAAATTTCGCAATCTTCTTAAAGAAGTTAGTTTGTTGTTAGCTTATGAAGTCACGCGAGATTTACCACTAAAATATGAACTGATTAAAACACCTCTTTCCCCAATGGATGCACCGATACTTGCACCAGATAAAAAGCTAGTTTTAGTGTCTATTATGCGGGCAGGTCAAGGAATTTTGGATGGAATGCTGGAGTTGATGCCATCTGCACGGGTGGGGCATATTGGTTTATACCGTGACCCCAAAACATTGATTCCTGTAGAGTATTATTTTAAGGTTCCCCATGATGTTGAGCAACGGGATATGATTGTCGTTGACCCAATGTTAGCCACTGGTAATTCTGCTGTTGCAGCCGTAGAAAGATTAAAATCAACTAATCCTTCATCAATTAAATTTGTTTGTTTGCTTGCAGCACCAGAAGGAATTGAACATTTTTGTCAAGTACATCCTGATGTTCCTATTTATGCTGCTGCTATTGACGATTATTTAGATGAACATGGTTATATTATTCCTGGATTAGGAGATGCAGGCGATCGCTTGTTTGGCACAAAATAAGTTAATAGTAAAATTCAGTTATGTGAACTTTTAGAAATTTGGCCGATTGAGATACCTCATAATCACAAATTCTAATTTACTGAAATCGTAGGGTTTGACGATATAATCATCTGCACCTGTCGAGATCCGGTGATTGTAATTTGGCGCTAATGTTGAAGGTAATAGCGCAATAATTGGAATTGCTGCGGTTTTTGGGTCTTGCTTGAGATAATCAATTACTTGGCTGCTGTTTAGATCAGACAACATCATATCTAATAGGATGAGGTCAGGTTTATGAGTTTGTGCTAATATAACTGCCCTCACTCCTTGTTTAGCACAAATGCACGATAAATTTAATGTTTTGAGGTGAGAATCTAGGAGTTCTAAATTATGTAGATTTTGTTCTACAACTAAAATTAAGGGCTGTTCATCCATAAGCAATTATTCACCTTTAACGAAAGGCTATATACCTAGACTATTAATATGCAAGTTTATGAATAACTTTTTAGTAAAGTCATTTTTTGTGATACGTGTTTTGGAGATGTAATACCGTTTCACGAAATTATTGATACAAATTACTTTTTTTACTCCCCCTGCCTCCTCTGCTACCTGTCACTGAGCGTAGCCGAAGTGCTACTCCCCCTACTTGCCCAAATGTATCAACTTTAAAGTTAAACGGTATAAGAGCCTTCCTCTAGGCGACGGAGTGCGGCTTGACATTAACTAATTTGTATATGATTCCTTGAGTTAGTTTTTACTCTAAATTTAAGGGTAAACACTAACAAATTAATGGAAATATCAAGCAAATATTGACATTATCCTTATAAATATACATTTTGTCTATATGTAATTGTAATTATAGTTTAAATATTTACTGAGTAGTTAATCAAACTTATCTTCTTTTGAAAAAGCAGGAATACTTACTACTTTAGAAGGCTTAGATTTGCCAGCTAATCCTACTAATGCCAGTATAGCGATCGCGTAGGTAGCATCATCATAAATTTATAGCAGGAGGAGCTTAATTCTTTTTCAACCAGGGCGATTAAGTACTCTTGACCGTTAAGAGTACAATCCTGCCAAAGCCGCAAATGCTAGAGGTACAGCCAGACGCAGACTAGCCGTTAGGTAATCCAAGAAATTGAGGTTATTTATAATTGGGTTAGGTTATTTCCAAAATTGACTTGATCTTTGATAATGAATCGAATAACCTAGACGGTCAGATACCTTTTTTTAGGAAGTTTATGAACAAAAAGCTCATCCTTAATTTGTTTGCCAGTTCCTCAATTTTTACATCCTTAATATCTACGCTGGGGGTAATCAATCCAGCCCATGCTAGTGTTAACCTGACCCAGCGATTAATACACACCAATGATAATCGTACCTGTATCAGTAATCCCCACGGTTTTAAGAACTTCGTGTGTATTCGAGATTCTGAGAGAGATCCAAAAGCTGCTCCTGCACCCAAATCGGCAGTAATTACAGCCCAAGCATCTGATAGCACAGTTGCAGAACTTGATTTTACAGATGAAGAAAGCGACGCTGCAATTAGGTTATTTAAGTGCGACTGTCCATTTTGCATCAACTCTTTGCGACAGTTACGTGGTACTGGCAACTTAGTGTACTAGTTTTTCAAAGTGCCAGTGAGCTGATACAAGTACCATTTTAGTTTGTGCGTTTTGTTTGTCGAAGTCTTAATAGCATTTTTGTAATCAAATACTCACCAAAATCTTCAACTTATTGATTATTTCGTAAATTAATTTTTTTACTGAAAAGTAACTGTTTTAGTTTTAAACAAAGTGAAAACCTCTTTTTGATTCTAGAAGTATTTTCGCCCATGCGATCGCCTCTGCCGGAGCGTTGCACAAACAAAGCATAAAATTAATTAATATATCTAAAATCTCAAATTTTTCATCCTCTCTACGCTTACGCATGAAATAATCAGAAAAAATAGTTATTTTTGCTCTAATTTTCCGGAAAGCGAGTGTACTGAGTGGAATCCAACTTTCAGCGTATATAGAAATTCGGTTTGATTTATGAAATTACTTGCGTAGACGGGGAACTCTTAACAGGAAATAAGACTCTTTGAGGTGTACTGAATTTTTTCAAAAATCAAATATGAGTCCTATATTTATCAAGTAGTGTTAAGTTAATTCCACCTCTGGAAGGGACGGGATTTCGTGTCAGTGGTCAGTTGTCAGCGATGCATTGAGCGTACTTGTGCTGAGCGCAGTCGAAGTAGCCAAAGTATCCATCCCACTGTTCATTCGCGTCAACGTCTCTGAAAAAGAAGAAGTAGATTTGCCGTCGCCTTTCGATGACTACGATAGTGATTTTACTGTGGTTGGCAAATATTTACGTAAGCTAATATACATTAAACTAATGGGTGATAATTGACACCATTTCATTGTCCTATATTAGGGTGGACACGGATGACATCTCAAGGCGATCGCTATCAAGAACTAGAACAACAGGAACGTATACTACGAGAACGAGAAGTTGAATTACGACTGCGGAAAATGGAAGCTGATATCCATATTCCCAATGCATCTATTCATCAAACTATTAAACATCAGCCAGAAAATTCTTCCCAGCCGTGGATGAAAAAAGTTATCCTCGGTGGAAAATTATTTGCTTTAGGTGTAGCGGCGCTAGTTGCGGTCAGAATAGCCTCAGTTTTGGCTGGTATTCTGATTGTCGCAGTTTTGGTAGGAGTATCTTACAAACTATTTTTTGAATCCAAAAACCATAATTTTTAATTAAGGTGTAATAACTATGACCGACCAAGTAACATCTGATAGATTTCTGCAAGATTTAGAACGTGTTTCTCAAGTACGTTCAGATATTTCTGAATGTTTAAATCAACTTGCACATACCATCAATCAAGCTGAATTAGCTGGGGATTCTTCATCAGGGAAGCTCAGTTTAGAACGAGATATTGAAGATATCATTATAGCTAGTAAAAACCTTCAAAAAGGTGTATTTAGACTTTTGGTTTTAGGCGATATGAAACGAGGAAAAAGCACGTTTCTTAATGCCTTAATTGGAGAAAATTTATTACCTAGTGATGTCAATCCCTGTACCGCAGTCTTAACAGTTTTACGTTATGGTGCAAAGAAAACAGTCACCATTCATTTTAATGATGGTAAAAGTCCACAACAGCTAGATTTTCAAAGCTTTAAATATAAATATACGATTGACCCGACTGAAGCCAAAAAATTAGAGCAAGAGAAAAAACAAGCGTTTCCTGATGTAGAGTATGCAGTTGTTGAATATCCCTTACCACTATTAGAAAAAGGAATTGAAATTGTTGATAGTCCAGGATTAAATGATACAGAAGCACGTAACGAATTATCGTTAGGTTATGTCAATAATTGTCATGCGATTCTATTTGTAATGAGAGCTTCACAACCATGTACTTTAGGTGAGCGTCGCTATCTAGAAAATTATATCAAAGGTCGAGGACTAACAGTTTTCTTCTTAATTAATGCTTGGGATCAGGTGCGAGAATCATTGATTGATCCTGACGATATGGAAGAATTGACAGCATCTGAAGATAGACTAAGACAAGTATTTAGCGCTAATTTGGCAGAATACTGTTATGTAGATGGTCAAAATATTTATGACGAACGCGTGTTTGAACTTTCGTCCATTCAAGCACTCAGACGGCGGTTGAAAAATCCCCAAGCTGACTTAGCAGGAACTGGCTTTCCTGGGTTTATGGGAGCGCTAAATACTTTCTTAACCAGAGAACGGGCGATCGCAGAACTCCGTCAAGTCAGAACTTTAGCTAGACAAGCTGTCAATCATATTAGTGAAGCAGTTGCAAGACGCATACCATTACTCGATCAAGATGTAGATGAATTAAAAAAACGGATCGATTCAGTAGAACCAGAGTTTAATAAACTTACAGGTATTCGAGATCAATTTCAAAAAGAAATTATCAACACAAGAGACACTCAATCGAGAACAATTTCTGAATCATTTCGCAGTTATGTTTTAAATTTAGGTAATACTTTTGAAACTGACTTTTTACGCTATCAACCAGAATTAAATCTGCTTGACTTCCTCAGTAGCGGTAAACGAGATGCATTTAACGCCGCACTGCAAAAAGCCTTTGAACAATACATCAGCGATAAATTTTCTGCATGGACTTTAACTGCTGAAAAAGAGATTAATTCAGCTTTTAAACAACTTTCTCGCAGTGCTTTAGAATATGGTGCATCTTATAATCAAGTAACAGATCAAATCACCGAAAAACTCACTGGACAAAAAGTCCAAATTAACGCCACGCCTAATACAGAAGATAGTAATTCTCCTGGATGGGCAAAATGGGCAATGGGATTGTTATCTTTGTCGAAAGGAAACTTAGCAGGTGTAGCATTAGCTGGTGCTGGATTTGATTGGAAGAATATTTTATTAAATTACTTTACTGTCATTGGCATCGGTGGAATAATTACAGCAGTAACAGGTGTTTTTTTAGGGCCTATTGGGTTTGCTCTATTGGGTTTAGGAGTCGGATTTTTGCAAGCAGATCAAGCTCGTAAAGAGTTAGTTAAAACTGCTAAAAAAGAACTGGTAAAATATCTACCGCAAGTAGCACATGAGCAATCACAGACTGTGTACGATGCTGTAAAAGAATGTTTCGACTCTTACGAAAGAGAAGTTAATAAGCGGATTAACGACGATATTCTATCTCGTAAATCCGAGTTAGATAATTTAGTCAAGCAAAAAGAAACCAGAGAAATTAATCGTGAGAGTGAGTTCAAACGTTTGAAACGCTTACAAGAAGATGTCATAGCTCAATTACAAAAAATTGAGGCTGCGTATAGCAACTTGTTGGCTTATTATAGTTAAATTAAATAACGAAACTCCAGATAAACGCAGATTAACTACCTACGTTTATCTGTGGCGTTAAATATAATATAAAAATATGTCACAAATTGAAAATTATAAAAATCTAGCAGCATCTCTCAAATCTGCATCTGACTTATTAAATTTAAATAGCACATCACAAATACATCAAAATGTAATTACCGTCTGTAATCATCTGGCTAATCCCAACTTTCGGATTGCGGTTTTTGGCCCCTTTAATCATGGCAAGTCTACTTTGCTAAATGCCATACTGGAAAATCGCACGTTACCCATTGATTTAATTCCTACAACAGGTGCGGCAATTACTGTTAAATATGGCTCTGATGTGCGGACTCGGATCATGTTGATAAATGGAACAGAAGTCTACCGCAGTGGTACAGAAATTTTACAACAGTTTGCGATTTTAGATGGTAATAGACAGATGCGAAAAGATGTAGCATCTGTGGAAGTTTTTTGTCCTCACCCTTTTTTAGAAACTGGTGTAGAATTTGTTGATTTACCAGGAACTAATGACAGAGAAGAACAAGATAATTTAGTTAAGAAACAACTTTTAGGTGTAGATTTAGTAGTTCAGTTGCTAGACGCACGTAAGTTAATGACTTTGGGTGAGCGAGAAAACTTGCGAGATTGGTTATTAGACCGAGGGATTAAAACAGTTATTTTTGTCGCTAATTTTATTAATTTACTTGAACCCGACGAGCAAAAGCAAGTTCAAAATCGTTTATTGTTTGTTGCAGAAAGTTTTCGAGCAGCATTACCTCCAGGGTTTAGTAATTTATATCGTGTTGATGCCTTACCTGCATTGAGAGCTAGATTAAAAGGTGATGTCGCTGCTGCAACTAGTAGTGGTTTAGTCGCTTTTGAAGCAGCCTTGCAAAACATTGTAGGCATTTTACAACAAAATCGTGGCGATGTGCGATCGCCCAGAGTCCAGGCGATCGCAGATCAAATTCAACAATCATTAAAAGCTAAAATTGATCCGATACTAATTGAAATACAATCTTTTGATGAAAAACAAAATACTAAAATTGAAATAAAACAAAAAGCTGCTAATTTAATTAACCAAGGTTTTATTAATAGTAGTAGAGAATTACGCGAGTGGCTAGCCTTACCCAACTTATTTGCAAAATATCAAGCTGATGCCGCAGTAGCATTAGTAGAAAATAACTTTAAGTCTTGGCAAACAAATGTTTTAAAAAAAGATTTAACAGAATTACAACTAGCTGTAGTCAAATGGCTTTATCAAGCTTATAATTTTTTCCAAGCAGAACGACCAGAAGATTTATCCATTTCTTTTCCTAGTGAACCGCAGGTAACGTTACCTCCTAGACCCAACAATAGCGATGATTTGAGTCAACCTAGTTCTATAGCTGTTGGTGGGGGTATTGGTTGGTTATTGGGTGGCCCTGTAGGAGCCGCTGTCGTGGGCAGTATTTCTTATTTACTAAATAAGAATCTTCAACAAGAAGATGAAAAATTAGCCAATGAATCTTATCATCAGCAAGTTGCTAAAATTTGTATAGTAGCGATTGAAGATTATTTTTCTCGCTTTAGTTATCAAGGATTATCAACCTTAGCAGCTTATGAGCAGCAAGCTATAAAAATTATTTGTTTTGAAGTTGCTCAAGAACCATTAGAAGTTATCCAAAAGCGTGAAGAATTACAAAGATTAATAAACAATTTTAATCAGTTGCAAAGAGAATTAGCAACATCTAAAATCTTCTTAAATTATCAATTATATCCAGAGATACTCAAACACAACAATACTAAACGAGAGTATTTCCCTCAACCAGAAAAAGTTTCGACTTATTCTACTAAAACTCCTCGTGAACAGCAACAACAAGAAAATTTTGCCAAGAATACTAATATAAAAGTAGAATCTCCGCGTCAGCGAGTTTCTCCACCTCCGCCGTCTCCACGCCCAGAAGAAATTGAGGCTAAATTTCGTAATTGGGAACTTGATGAAGAAATAGCAAGAATGAAAGCTGAAATGCGTTCTCCTGGTTCTCATACAGGTAAACAACAGCAGAAAAATCAAACCAAGACAGCACCTCAACAACCTAAAACACAAGTAGAAAAAGATAAAATCGCTCATGCGTACAACATTTTAGGATTACCAACAAATGCTTCTTTGACTGAAGTGAAACAGGCTTATCGAACTTTAGTCAAAAAATGGCATCCAGATTTATTTGTCAATAAGTCACAACAGCAAAAACAAGCACAAGAAAAAATGCACTTCATTAATGAAGCCTATACGATTTTATCGGAAATACATAACTGATAAAAAATGTGCAAATAGATATAACTATTTGCACATCTCTGTAAAAGTCAACTAGTAATTATCAAATAAATTAGACTGTCCAGAAGATTAAATTAATAGTCAATCTGGAAAAGTCAAGGGTGAAAAGATTGTTGTCATACAGACCAAAAGAGCCATGAGATGTAGATGATGTGTTGTTTATCCCATCATGAACAGTGGTTAAATCAAGCTTTGAATTACCACCCCACAAATACTGAAAACAACTATCTAACTTGGTATCTTCTGGTGCTGAAATTAGGTCGTGCAAAAACGGCTTTGCATCAACAGGATGTAAGTCAGAAATTGCTATTTTAGCCATTTTTTTAATTTCTAGGTCAGGTTATGAACAGCTTGACTTTTTTGAATTAAAAATTAAAACTATAAAATTAAAAATTAACAATAAAGATAATTTTCAATTAATTCTGGGTACAAGCCCCCATTTATTGTAATTGTTAATTAATAATTTTTAATTTTTAATTGGAGCGTACCCCTGCGGGGAAGCAAGTTACGCGCAGCGTCTCGTAGAGAAGCGACTTGACTCTTAGATAAGTTTGTATCCGGTTAAGTTAGAAGCATTTCACCCTTCATACTTTCCACCCATAAGGATAAGTCCAAATGTAAACTTGGTCTGAGTTATCTACAGAATGATAGTTATTGTCGTGGACACTATATGCCCCATAAGTCTTATCTTCTAGACGATTTATGCCGTCATGAA
Source organism: Halotia branconii CENA392 (assembly GCF_029953635.1). Taxonomy (NCBI): domain Bacteria; kingdom Bacillati; phylum Cyanobacteriota; class Cyanophyceae; order Nostocales; family Nodulariaceae; genus Halotia; species Halotia branconii. The sequence goes on from NZ_CP124543.1 coordinate 4,927,651, forward strand.
TAGTCATGATCTCAGCATAAAGATAACCACCTAATACAGTCTCTGATTGCGGTGGAGCCAAATCATGTATAAATGTTTTTAGCTCATTCAGGTGAAAGTCACAAATTGATATGTTAGCCATGATTATGCCCAAATAGAAACTTTATCTGAATTGTCTATCGAATTAAAGTTATTATCATGGCTGCTGCCTACACCATGATATTCAAATTCTTTACGATTGATTCCATCATGAACACTCAAGACACGAGCATAAGGAAAACCACCAAATAAAGTTTTTACCTGTGCTGGAGTTAAATCATACATCAATGTTTCTACATGATTAAAATGAAAGTCGTAAATTAGTATCTTCGCCATAACGATGTCCAAATGAAAACCTTATTTGTTTGACTCCTAAATTCTACTTAATTAGTCAAATTATCAGCAGTTTATATATTAAGTTTCTATGTAGAAGTCTATTTTTTATAGACATAATTAAATGATTTCTGTCTTTTAATAAAAATACTTTTTATCCTAATTATTGTTTAACAATTAGACTTTATATAGGATGTACCCCAGTTTTTATTGTGCAACGATAAAATAAGTGTCATTGCGTAAAGCCTACGGCATGGCTTTTCTCACGAGACGTTACGCGTAACGTCTCGCACAGAGGAGGAACGACGTTCCCGAAAGGTAGCAATCGCATAGACTTGTTCGTAGTGCGAGCTTGTGAGATTGCTACTCTTCTCCTTACAAAGACGCTACGCGTAGCTTGCTTCCCCATAGGGGTACGAGAACGCCTTCGGCGAACACTCCACACTTCGTTGCGTACCCTTCGGGAAGGCTAAAGCCCTAAGCGCAGCTATGCCGTAGGCTTTACGCAATGATGTTCAAAAAAGTGGGATGCTTCCTTTATATAGCGGTAGTTGTATAACAGTTATCAGTTAATATTTTAAGTGGTTTATGAATCAAGAACAAGAAACTGCGATCGCAGGTATCTACGAAGTCTGTATTGGTGTCCCAGACGCAATTGTGGCGATTCAATATTGGGAGCAATTTGGCTATCGCATTGGTCAAGTTGGCGAATTATCTGCTGATGTCGCTGATCAATTATATGGGGTCAATTCCTGTTTACGCTCGATTCGCCTCTATCATCAAAATGCAGATCATGGTTTGATTAGGTTGATGGTCTGGCAAAATCCTACTAATCAAGGATTGGGGTTAGCGTCAATGAAAGTTAAGGGAAATCGCTGGGCTACCACCTTAACTACTGATTTGTTAATGATTTTAAATCATGCAGAAGATGCAAAAGCCGCGGGTTGGGCTATTAAATATAGCTACCCCTACTGGGAAGTCATATATAACAAAGAAAGAAAAAGCCGACCTTTTACAGATGCGGCGGTGGGAGTGCGAGAAATGTTGTTACTCCAACCTTTAACTCGGCAAGTTCTATTTCAACGATTTGGTTATACACTGCCCCACTATGGGGAAATTAATCACACTGCTGCTTTTAAGACCAGTCAGTTTACCCATATAGGAATTATTGTTCAAGATGACAGCAAAGAAAGCCTAAAATTTTATGAAGATGTTTTGGGTTTGCTGCGTGTGCGTGATGATGTTGAGACTAGCTATGAATCTTCACCAGCAGGTCGGGATCTTTTTGATCTCCAACCGGGTGAAAAATTTATTGTTACTACCTTTGATGACCCTCGTTCTTCCAAATCTGACTTGATGGCTGCACGTAGTGGTAGACTTTACGTCATTCGCTTTCCCGATGCGCTCAACTTAGAATCACAAATGGAAGCATCGCAACCGGGTAGCTTAGGAATGTCACTTTATACCTACCGAGTGCGGGGATTACAGACTTATTGCGATCGCATCAAAGACAGTCAAGCAAAAAACTTGACAAACATCATTGAAAATGAGTTTAAAGAAAAAAGTTTTTCTTTTATTGCACCAGATGGCTATTGCTGGAATTTAGTAGAAGGCTAAAAGTTATTTATGGTGTTTGAATTAATCAAGCTTTTAAGGCTTTATCCCACTCTAACTGATGAGCTAAACCATACTTGATAAAATCTTCCACTTTAGCTTTATCGCTTTTACCAAAAACACCTAAACTGTAAGGATTATCTTGCATCCGTTGTGCGACTTGCTCTCGTTCAAATTGTATTACTTCTTCTCTAGGCTGATCTGGTTTAAAAAAGTCTACCACCAAAACAGTTCTGTCATAATTGGTATAATTATGTGGACAGTGTGGATAACTGTGATCTAAAACCATGAATTTACCTTCATGCCAATAAAGTCGCTCATGGCATATTTTCATAGCCACATCTCCCTCTGGCACGATTAATCCTAGATAACCACGATTCATGTGAGGGTTATAGTTGACATGGAGCTTGATATCCAAGCCTGGATGAAACGTACCAAAATATACATTTCTGATAACACTATCATTGATATAATTTACTTCTTTAATTACCCTAGCTAAATTTAAAAAGTATTTCTCTCTTAATGCCAATGCTTTTTTAGATGCATCATCTAGCTCATAATCAGGATATTGTATTTGATGCACCTGAATATATTCTTCAATAAAGAAACCTTGAAATAAAATCCCAAAAGCACTATATTTTGCATTACCCTTAGTCTTAATCGTTTTACTTTTAGGCCCTAAAATATCATAAATAAACTTTAACTCTTCACTAGATGCATGATTCATAAAGTTTGCAAACTCATCTTTAATCACTTGCCAATTGTCTTGAAAGCTTTTAAGAAAAAGAAATTGCTTTGGGTCTAAATGATATTCATTAAAATTTGTCATTGTATTTTCTCCTAAACAAAAAATGTTAATTATTAATCATAATTGATGAAAATAACCCAAATTATGTTATTTTCGAGCTAAAAATTAAAGTATAAAAGTATATATGCTTAATTCATCAATATTATAACCCACATTCCACACCCCTAACTGTTACAGAGGGAAAATACTGATAGAAAAAATACAAGTGAAGTTCTTGTCTACTACTGTGCCACATTTTGATTAATATGTGACAGTTAGAGTGGTGAAGGTGGGATTTAAAATATATTTCAAATTGGGAAAGTATTCACAATCACTATATTGTCTCAACTAACTTGATAAATTGCTAATTAAATCAATAATTTAGACAAAGGCAAATTTATATAAATAGGTGAATTACCTGATGTCTATTGCAGAGTCAATTAAACAGTTTATCAAATGGATACAGACTTTTGATAATCGAATTTTACAAAATGGATATGATGTTGAACAAAAATTTACCTTGCCGATGTTTCGTTATCTCGGCTATCCAGATAAATATCATTGTAGTAAATATCCTTTAAAAATAGATAACTCAAGAGTCCAGGCAGAAAAGTTAGAAATTGCTCAGTTTTATTTCACTACTGATGATATTGCCAAACAAAATGCAGATACATCCTTAATTATTATTATATGTTTAGAACCACACACAACTAATTTTAAAGAAGCTACTGAACAAGCTAAGTTTTATAATAAATATCTGAGTCCATTATTTTTTATAATTACTAATGGTTATAAAATAAATGTTTTCAAACGAATTATGTATCATCAAGAAGAACTGATTTTTGATATAGACATAAACTTATTGATCAATCACGAAATAGCCTCAAAATTTTATAATCAACTTAATTTTAGTTTTGTTAAAAATATTGATAAAAAAACAGCTAATATTCTGGCGCATTCTCGATGTAACTTTACAGAAAAAGCACTAGTTCGCCATCCAGAGTTACAAAATATTTTAGCAAAAGCTGATTTTGAGTCTGCTAATAAACGAGAAATCAACCACTTGACTGTTGTAAGACCTAAAATTTTAATCGAGTGTAACTTGCCAACAGCTTTTAGAGAAGGTGGTTTTCAAATACAGTTCAGCAGCATTGCTTTAAGAAGTCTAAAAATTAGCTTAAGCCATCAATATATTTTAGGTAAATTAATTACAGGATTACAAACTCAAGCAAACTGGGGATGTCGGCAATTTATCAAACAGTTAGATAAAAATAATTTTGAGGTGTCTTTAGGTCAGACAACAATAATTTTGTCAGATATAGAAACTGCGGATTTATGTTTATGTATTGATGCAGTTTGCCAAGAATATAAAAAATCAATTACAGAATTTGAAAATGCTTTAGAAACATGGGATTTTGAATTTGTAGAATTTTCAGGAATCAGAGGTTTTGTTCTTATTTCTATCAATCCAAAACTCTGGGAATTAATGCAGAGGTTTGCGAATGAATTTAATTATGCTCAAGGTAAATCAGAGTGGCATATATTTCATCAAGAAGATACCTCAATTCGTCTTAGTAGAGGAATTTATGATCATGCATATATTCTTCCTCAAAATAATTCAAATTTTTCTTTAGTTCCTAATGATCTAATTAATATAGTATATGAAATAAGTGATGTTCATTGTCAACTTCTTACAATAGGTGAAATGACTTCATGGCAGCAAAATATTGGTTTACAGGGTCTTTGGACAGCTAAATATACTCAAAAATGGTTGTTAAACAAATATATTCCTAAAGTTTTAGATTATTATTCTCAAAAATTTAAGTTATCTGAAGCCAAGTTACCAAAAAGTCTAGCAAATTATCAATGCGATCGCATTTCTTTGAAAGAGATTAATAACATCAAACAATTAATTCCATATCTGCAAGATATACAGCTATGGCTAAATAGATATGTTGAAAATATTGCGGCTTCAATTTTACGCAGCTATTACCAAGCATTTACAGATTTAATACGAAATACTGATTCTTCAATTCCAGGTATAGACTATATTATAGGAAATTTGCATAGGATTAATTGGGAAAATACACCAAATTCAAGAGACTGGACAAACTGGAATTTTAAAGATGCTATGCAGTGCTTAAATCAGCAAATAGTTAGAATAAATAATTGTGAATATGAAAATAGTTTTAAAGCAGATTTAATTACTAGAATATTTATCTGGATTATAGAAAATGGAAAAATTCGTTTTTCTCAAGCTCAGTTAAATGCTGCCAAGCAGGCTTTATTACCACTTTGGGAACTTAGTCGTTTTGAAACACGACATGTGTATTCTCATCGTGGAAGATGAGATATTATTCAAGCTACATAATCTGTTGTAAATTTAACACAAATCCAGGCAGCACATTTTCTCCTGACAAACTAGTCGGATTATCTAATATTTCTACATCTTTATTTGGACGATAAATTTCCACTCGCTTATTTTTACGGTCAATTAGCCAGCCTAATTGAGCGCCATTTTCAATATACTCTTGCATCTTCTCTTGCAAATCTTTTAAAGAATCACTAACAGAGCGCAACTCCACTACAAAATCAGGACAAATCGGAGCAAATTTTTCTTGTTGTTCTGGGGTTAAAGCATTCCAACGTTCAATTTTTATCCAAGAAGCATCAGGAGAACGTTTTGCACCATTGGGTAAGGTAAAACCAGTTGAAGAGTCAAAACCTTTACCTAATTTAGTCTGTTTATTCCAGATTCCTAACTCAACAGCCAGATCAAAGTTACGGTTGCCAGTATCACTACCTGTAGGTGGCATAATTAAGATTTCCCCTGATGCTGTGCGCTCAAATCTATAATTACTATTTTTCTGGCACATTTGGAAAAATTGTTCATCGCTCAACTCAATTTTTAATTTGAGGATAGGAGGGAAGGTTATTGTAGCAGTGTTCATAGGCTATCCTGAGCATCTTACTTTATAGTTTAGTGGTGTGTGGGGTGCGATCGCACTTTACTTATTTTTGTTTAATCACTCTCGGAAAATGTAGCTACATTTGGTGTTAACATCTGCACAGTCCATCTGTACTACACAATTTCTACCTTGTGCTTTTGCCTGATAAAGTCCCAAGTCAGCAGCAGCAATTAATATGTCGCTCGATGAGTGATGATGAGGAATGATGGTTGCCAAGCCAAGACTGAGTGTAATAAATTCACTGGCTTGAGAATTTGGATGAGGCAGGTGTAATGCATTCACATTGGACTGGATATCTGTTGCAATTGCAATGGCTCTTGCGATATCAGTATTTGGTAAAATAACCGCAAACTCTTCTCCACCGTAGCGAGCAACTAAATCAGTAGGATGTTTAACTGCCTTCTCGATTGCCTTGGCAACGTGTCTAAGTGCATCGTCTCCTGCTAGATGACCATGTGTATCGTTGTAAAGCTTAAAGTAATCTACATCACACAAAATCAAAGATAGTGAGGTTTGCTCTTGTACCGACAGTTCCCACTGTGTATGTAACGTGTCATCAAAGCAACGTCGGTTTGCTACTTGGGTCAGACCATCCGAACTGGCAAGGCGCTGTAATTCCTGATTTGCTTGTTGTAGTTGACGATAAAGTTCCGATTGTTGAATGGCGATCGCAGCTTGAGATGCTAACTGGTTAAATAGGTTAATCTCCGATTGCTGCCATTTTCTGGTATCACGGCATTGATGAGCAATCAATAATCCCCATAAACGCTTTTGATACAAGATGGGAACAACAAGGTTTGCCCGGATTTTTAAACTTTTGAGGAGATCAACGTGACACGGCGATAATCCAGCAGTTTCAATGTTTTCAATTGCTCTGGTATTGCCTTGTTGATAGTAAGCTGCACGTGTAGATTGAAAGCACGTATCCATGACGTGAAATCCAAGAATAGACATGCAGCCTTCAGCTAAGGATTCTACAGCAACAAACCCACTCCAGTCTGGCTTAAACTGATAGATCACCACTCGGTCTACCTCAAACAGTTGTCGCACTTCGGCTGCTGTGGTTTGCAAAATCTCGTCTAACTCTAACGATTGTCGGATACGCTGTGTCACAGCAGCTACAATTCGCTCGGACTCGCTTTGATGTTGAACACGCTGCTCAATCTGCTTACAAGATGCCGAGGTTACAGTCAATGTGCTTGAATCAAAATAAGGGGTTGTAGTGGTAGGCACTGGATTAGGTTTAGCAATCAAATAGCCTTGAGCAAAATTTGCGCCTCGTTCTCGCAGCCAGTTCAATTCTTCAATGCACTCAATTCCTTCAGCAACAGTGCGAATGTTTAACTTTTGAGTAATTTCTAGCAGCTTCTCGGTAATCGAGGCTTTATAAAGGTCTTGATGTACATTTCGGATCAATCCTATGTCCAACTTGATAAAGTCTGGACGTAACTGATGCAGCAAGTTCAGACTGGAATAGCCAGAGCCTAGGTCATCAAGGGCTATTAAAAAACCAGCATCTCGGTAGTATTGCAGCACTGCTTTGAGATGGTCTAAATCTTGAGTATTATCTGACTCGACGACTTCAAAGACAACTCGCTCATGGGAAATGCCAGCAGTATCAATTGCTTCAACTGTACTGCGTAGACAAAAAGCAGGGTCATAAACTGTTGTTGGTGCAAAATTGATGAAGATGTGACCGCTTACTTGATGTCGGCTGAATTGATGGATTGTGCTTAATCGAGCAAGTTGGTCGAGTTGTGGCAGAAGTCCGGCTTCGGTTGCTAACTCCAAGATTGGTACTGGCGGCACTAAATTGCCTTGTTCATCCAGCCCTCGCAAGAGCGCTTCATATCCATAAATTTGGGATGTATCCTCCATGAAGACGATTGGTTGGAAATGAGTGGTGAATCGTTTTGTTGCTAACATTTCAACTAGCCAGTTTGACTGACTGAACTTAATGAAGCGCTGCAATGAGGTGATATCACTAAAATCCTGAATCTGAGGCTGGATAGGGATAGATCCTCGGATGAAAAGCACTTGCGTTTCTTTTAATTCTCTCGGTGTAAGGAGTTGAGCCAGGTTATGGGCAACTTCTTGAGCCTGTCCAGGTTTACAATTCAAACTTAGTCCTGGTCGCTTGTGCATCAACTCATACTTCAGGGCGAACTGCTGTAGATAGGAGATGACTTTTTGCAGAGTATGAGAAATGGGGAACCAGAGAAAGAGCCTACCTGCTTCCCCAGTTCGGCAACGCACAACATGGCGACAAGCACAAGTCTTGGAGATAGGACATTTATGGCTCATAAGTAACTACCTTGCTCAACCCCGTTTCTTTTAGTGTTCCCACCAATCTTTCTATAAAAAATAAACTGCACTTCAAGTCAATGAAGATTTGATGAGTTCTGAAAACTGACAAAATTCTTCTAGTTTGACAAGTTATGTATTGGCAAGTGAGAGTAGGTATTTCTGCTGTTTATTTAGTGATCGCCAGTTTTGGCTATAACAGATTGCTATTTTTATTTCAACATAAATCAAGTATATAAAAGCGAGGTTTTTCAACGTAAACAACGAATAGCCAGTAATAGCCCTCTGGCTTTATTCAACGTTTCTTCGTATTCTTTTTCTGGATCTGAATCTGCTACCAAACCTGCACCTGCTTGTACAGTTACCGTGTTGTCACGTAATACCATTGTGCGAATAGCGATCGCACTATTCAATTGTCCTTCAAAATCGTAATAACCATAAACGCCCGAATAAACACCCCGACGACTCGGTTCTAACTCGTGGATAATTTCCATCGCCCGAATTTTAGGTGCGCCGCTGACTGTACCTGCGGGAAAACAAGCTTTGAGTAAATCCCAGGCGGTTTTATTGGGTGCTAATTTACCCACTACATTACTGACAATGTGCATCACATGGGAATAGCGCTCAATCACCATTAATTCATCAACTTTGACGCTACCATTGTCGCAAACGCGCCCTAGATCATTACGCCCCAAATCAACGAGCATCACGTGTTCAGCAATTTCTTTCGGATCTTGCAGCAAATCCTCGGCTAAGGCTGCATCTTCTTTGGTTGTCTTACCTCGTGGACGTGTGCCAGCAATGGGGCGTACTGTTGCTATTACCTCACCATCAGAATTACGTTCTGCTTTCACCATTACCTCTGGACTGGAACCGATAATTTGCCAATCCTGGAAGTGGAAGTAAGACATGTAAGGCGAGGGGTTGATTTGGCGCAAGGAACGGTAAAGCGCAAAAGGGTCGCCTGTATATGGTGTTGATAGACGTTGGGAAATAACTACTTGAAAAATATCACCCGCTTTGATGTACTCTTTTGCCTTTTGGACACTGGCGCAAAATTCTGGACGGGTGAAGTTGCTGGTGTATTCTTCAGTTCCTACTGCTGTTTTACTTCCTGGCGGTGTCCATTCCAATATAGTTTTTTGCGGCGACACAGGTAGGGATAGCTTGCTGACCATCTGGGTAACGCGATCGCACGCTTGTTGATAAGCTGATTTTAAATCTACTTTTGGGTCACGTAAATCAGCGTAGGCGATCGCCCAAATTTTCCGTTTTACCTGATCAAAAACTAGCAGTTGGTCTATCTGCATCCACAATCCATCAGGGATATTTCTCTCATCTGGAACGTGAATTGGTACACGCGGCTCAATCCAGTGGATTAATTCATAGCCCCAAAACCCAAACAAACCACCAATTCCTTGTGGTAGTTGCGGTAACTTAACTGGGTGATAAGGTGCTAAACATTCAGCTAAAACTGTAAATGGATCACCTTCAAAAACAACTTGAGAGCCGTCACGGTGTGTTTGGGTTGTATTACTACCTCTGGCTTCCAAAATCCACAGCGGATCACAACCGACTAAACTGTAACGCCCCAATTTTTCCCCACCTTCCACCGATTCCAATAAAAAGCTGTAGGGCTGACCAGCACAGACTTTATACCAAGCAGACACAGGTGTATCTAGGTCTGCTACCCATTCTTGATACACTGGCACAAAGTTACCTTGCAAAGCTAGTCCAGAAAAATCAGAAAAATCGGGGAAGATCATACACAGTTGAAAAATTGGGGATTGAGGATTGAGTCAGCTGTTTCACATAAAAGCTGCATTGATTTAGATTGTTCACTGTTAATAGTCAACAGTCAACGACCTTTATCAGTAATAATGCAATGAACATGTGTTTTAGCTTATTAGATATTAGGAAATATTTCCCTAGTTTCTAGTCCCCAATCCCCAATACCCATTACTTAGTACAGCAAAGCGGAAATAAAGCTACCATTTCAAACAGTTAAAAAGACCCAATTATGAGACTTTTGACTTCCCAGGCAGCGGTACTAGTCTCTATGCGTCGTAAGTATATTTGCCAGAAAACTTGAGTTTTGCTGGACTGGGGTTTTCTCCGATTCGGCGTGGTACATAACGTACCTTTTCGCGACCTTCGTTCACCTTTTCTGGGAAGACACCATCAGCTGGGTGAATAAAAGTGGTTTCTCCGTTAGGTAAAACCCGGTAAATTTTGTAATCTGTGATTTTGAACTTACGGAGTTGTCCACCGAAAGCAATGCATTGTTCTTTGCGAGCTAAATACAACAAATTTTCGCCCTGCCGCATAGTGGCAGCACCACCTGTAGGCATTTCAAAAACTTGCTGCTTAGGGCTAGTCCAAGTGATAGCGTACTTTTCTTCCTCTTTTGCTTTTGTTAGCAAGCCGCCAGTGCTGCCACCAAATAGCGGAGTTTGTCCAGAAAGTGTTTCTGCCATAAAGCATTCTCTCAACGTTTTTAGGGCATCCTAACACCGTCATCACGCTCATATTGCGATCGCGTCATAGACTGTAACAGTTTTTAGTGAATTGTCAGTTGTCAGCGATGCACTGAGCCTAGTCGAAGTGTGGTCAGTGGTCAGTGGTCAATGATGTTCTTTCTTATCACCCATGCCCCATGCCCCATGCCCTATGCCCTATTTACTCTTGACTTTTGAGCGCTTTTCTTCCTGGCTATTCTGGACTACGGGAATAGTGAAATGAAATTGACTGCCTTGGTCTTTACCTTTCGATTCTGCCCAAATCTCGCCACCCCAGCCGTTAACAATTTGGCGACATATTGCCAGTCCTAGACCAGTACCGCCCGCTGTCCGCCGCAGCGCACCTTCTTCTTGATAAAAGCGGTCAAAAACTATTTCTAGACGATTGGGTTCAATACCGCGTCCAGTATCAGCTACGGTGACTTCTACCATCTGATTGCCGTTGCGAGTTGCCTTAATCGATATTTCTCCTTTTTGGGGCGTAAATTTACAGGCGTTATCTATAAGCTTTGCTAGCACTTCCACTAACCAATCACCGTCTGCTCTGACTAAAGGCAAATTTTGAGAGATTTGGGTTTTGATTTTGGGTGGCTTTTCGGGTGTGGAACGTGTACGAAGACGGCTAAGGGCTAAATCAACGCACTCTTGTAAAGTCAAGGATTCTGGATGCCATTCCACTCGACCGCTTTCTAGGTTAGAAAGAGTGAGGAAATCTTGCACCAGTTTTCGCATTCGTTCGGAATCGGAAAGAGCAGTACTGAGCATGACTTGCTGTAACTCCACAGGCATATCCGGCTCGCTGGCGAGACTTTCTAGGCACACTTGGATTGTAGATAGGGGAGTGCGGAGTTCGTGTCCAGTGATGGCTATGAGGTTGCTGCGGGTGCGGTCAAGGGCTTCTAGCTGTTGATTGAGTTCTTCGAGGTTGGCGTAAGCTTCTGCTTGAATTAGGGCTGCTCCCATTTGAGTGGCGATCGCTTCTACCAAATCTAGTTCTCCTTGTTGCCACTCATGGGGCGGCAAGGTGCAATAATGTAACTCGACAATGCCTAATAATCGTCCTTGAAATAATACTGGTTCGATTAACCAAGAGCGAATAGCAAACTTTTTGGCAATTACAGATAATGTCTTTGAACTAGTCACCCGCGAGTCTGTCAGCGTATCCGCTACACACACACCCTCACCTTTTTTGATTACTTCCTGAAATAAAGGATTTTTATCTAACTCCCAAGTTTCTCCACAAACAGATAAAACACTAGACATTAAAAACTCGTGTTCAATCATGGCTTGGACATCTGTGGCTTGAGCGCGGTAAATTAGACAGCGACTAGCTCCTAAGTGTTGTCCTAGTTCTTGGGCAGCAATTTGTAATACTTCATGGGGGTCGAGCGATCGCCGAATCGCAGTACTAATTGAGTTGACTAATCGTTCTTTACGTGCTTGGGCAGTGATGGAACGGTAAGCTTTGTGTAATTTATATTGACTAGCTTGCAGATAGGTTACTAAGCGCTGCACAAAAGGGTCAGTGTCAATATCACAAGCAAATTCAGTCATTTGGTTTGTTTGAGAGTAGCTTCTAGTCTCTCCGATGCCAAACCTCAGACGTGCCTGTTTAACTTTGTTAACCAAGCTTGGTCTGTAAATGACAATCCTGTCTAAAAGCAATTCTGCTACTTTGAGGCTGACTCCCCGTTCTGATGTCCAAATTCCCTCAAACCTGCGAGATGTGTCCATATCTAGACTAGGAGTGAACTCAGGTAGTTGCTTGTTTTTGGTAATTGAACCCAAGTTTTCTCGACAAACTAAGCAAGTAGCATAATTTTCAGCAATCACTACTAAATGCCATTCTTGACTTAAAGCATCTTCAAATTCAAAAGCGATCTTTTCGTAATGTTCTGAACTGTTGGTAAAATCTGTTTCTGGAGCAGATAAAACATATATTTGATTACTACGTTGAGCTAGTCGCTGATAGCGATGAGCTTCTTGACGATAATATCGCTCTCGTTGGAAGCTAGCAATTACTAGAGGCTGTTCCAAAGTTGCAGCCAAAACTTGATCTTCCATCGCGTGGGAGAGAGCTGTTAATGAAGCCTTAAAATATAGCTGGGGTCGCAGGTAGGGTATGGACTGTAGCAGATCACTCAGCACGGAAGTCGAAATGCTCATGAATATCGTTTAAAAAGAGAGAAGCCCAATTTGGACAAGATCCACGTCACAGATGCATTGTACAAATTACAACGGACTCTCAAATGAAGTAGACAGTTGCAATATGTAAAGAATCCTGAACAGCGCTTTCCACATTCAGGTAGTGGCAGCATTTGATATGCCTTTCAGTTAGTCTTTGCTACTAGAAAATTATCCCTAAATGCTGGATAATATTGCATTTTGGTTTTTTCACCTCTTAAATTATCTTGCAGTATTTTTTTACAGTAGACTAAATTTTTACTGAATGCGATCGCGGCTTGGGCAATTCTGAAAATTAAAAAGGTGAGCGCTTACACCTACAACACATAATTATTCGAGCCAGAAGGCGGCATTACACAAGAACTTTACCTGTGAACTTACAGTTTTGACTGTTAAGCTTAATTAACACTCGTCTTGCCAACTCAGAAATTACCGTAGATAAATTTACATAAATTAATTGATTACAATGAATTTAGACTTAACATTTTTAAATAAATATTTTTGAATCAAAAATAAAAATTATTAAGTCAAATTGATTTACTTGTAAAAGCAAGCAATATTTTAAACCAGCAAAAAGCTATGTATTCTCTATGATTAATGCCCCTAAAGGTTCAGTAACAGACAAACTCAACGGAAACTCCTCATTTTTAGCCTTGACTTCAAATTGAAAAAATACAACTGTATAAAGATTTGTTACAAAAATTTTGTGCTTGCTCTTTCACAGCAATATGTAAACATTAATTTGACTCCAATAGCTCGAATGAGTTTTTCAAAGAGTCTTCTGTTGCTCTTATTGATGCTGATACGACTACGAAAATATAGACCTCTACACGGAACTTTGGCTAATGACACCGGATGCACTGATGAACCCGGAAAAAATTTCTTTGGACGGCAAAACTTTTATTCCCGCAGAGCAATCACCTATCCCAGAGTGGCCTTGTGTTGTGAGTGAAAGACCACAACCAACTTTGACGGCTAAAGACGATGATTTATTTTTAGTAACAGATACAATGGGGAACATTTCTGGTTGTTCTCTCAACGATGGCAACTCCAGTATGGGACTGTTTTGCAGTGATACACGATTTTTGAACCGTCTGGAGTTGCAAATTGAAGGGCGATCGCCAGTGCTACTAAGCAGTACTGCTGAAAAAGGGTTTTCACTGTCAATTTTGTGTGCCAATCCCAAAATTGAAGAAAATCTCAAAGCCGAAACTGTAGGGATTCGCCGCGAAATTGTCCTTAATGGGGCGCTTTTTGAAGAAATAGAAGTCACTAACTACAGTACAACTACCGTCAGTTTTGAACTCAGTATCAGCTTTGACGCGGATTTTATAGATTTATTTGAAGTCCGGGGTTATGACAGAGAAAAACAAGGTAGAATCCTGCGTTTAGCCGAACCAACAACAGAGGAAAAAGCCTCTAATGGCATTTCACCTGTACAAAGTCAGCCTCCAGAATCCTTGAACTTAGCCTATCAAGGTCTGGATGGCTTGATAATGGAGTCCCGTATTCAATTCCAACATTGTCAACCAGGCTATTTCAAAGGTTACACTGCGATTTGGCAGCTAGAGTTGGCTTCTCACGAGACTCGTAAGCTGGGCTATCGGGTAAACATGTTTACCAACAACAAATCTAGCTCTACTGTTAGTGCAGCTTTTACCCTCGGACAAGCCAAAGCTGCTGAATTAATGGAAGAGCAGCACTGGATACAACAAATTACGCGGATTAGCTCAGATAAAAGCATCTTCAATCATGTAATTGAGAGAGCTGAACAAGATATATACTTGTTGCGTCAGTCTTTTGGCAAGTATAAGACTGTTTCTGCGGGAGTACCTTGGTTCTCTGCATTATTTGGGCGAGATTCGCTGATTACAGCCTCCCAAACCTTGATGTTGAACCCGCAAATTGCCAAAGAAACGCTCATGTTACTGGCAACATACCAAGGTAAAATCGAGGATGACTGGCGCGAAGAAGAACCAGGCAAGATTTTACACGAGCTGCGCTTAGGGGAAATGGCTCGTTGTCAAGAAATTCCCCACACACCATACTACGGCACAGTTGATGCCACTCCTCTGTGGTTAATGTTGTATGCTGAATACTACGCTTGGACTCACGATCAAGAAACCCTAGAGCAACTTTGGCCTAATGCTCTAGCAGCAATGGAGTGGATTGATCGCAATCTCAAACAAAACGGTTATCTCAGCTATCATCGCAGATCTAAACGTGGTCTGGCCAATCAAGGCTGGAAAGACTCTGGTGACTGTATTGTAAACCACAAAGGAGAGCTAGCTAACGGATCAATTGCTCTGTGCGAAGTTCAAGCTTACGTTTATGCAGCGAAAATGCGGCTGGCAGAAACAGCTAGAATGAAGAAACGCCTTGATTTGTCTGATCGCTGGCAAGAAGAAGCTAGAAATCTCAAGGTTCGTTTCAATAAAGACTTTTGGATAGAAGACCAAGATTTCTGCGCTCTCGCTTTAGATGGAGATGGCAAACAAGTAGATAGTATTACATCTAATCCTGGACACTGCCTACATTTGGGAATTTTTACACCGGAAAAAGCCTACAGTGTAGCAGAGCGTTTGCGCGCACCTGATATGTTTAATGGTTGGGGCATTCGTACCCTCAGTAGTTTGTCACCAGCTTACAATCCGATGGGGTATCACGTTGGTTCAGTTTGGCCTCATGATAACTCTTTAGTTGCTATGGGATTGCGATCGCTAGGACTAGTCGATCAAGCTTTAGAACTTTTTCAAGGCTTGTTTGATATGACTATCCATCAACCTTATCAATGCCCCCCGGAACTTTTTTGCGGCTACGAACGTAATGGAGATAAAGCCCCTGTAAAATATCCAGTTGCTTGTACTCCCCAAGCTTGGGCTACTGGCAGTATATTTCAACTCCTGCAAATGATTGTTAACTTAGTGCCTGATGCTCAAAATAATTGTTTACGAATCATCGACCCCGCTTTGCCAGAGTCGATCAATCGTCTGTCATTACACAATTTACGAGTCGGCCCTACCATACTTGATCTAGAATTTGAGCGTTCTGGTAGCACTACGGCTTGTCGCGTTGCTAAAAAACGCGGCAATCTCCGAGTAGTGATTGAAGCTTAAAGATAAGTGGTTTTTCGCTCTCTACTTAATCGCGATTAATAAGCGGCATAATTCAACCATGCCGCATTTCTCACCCCTTTAACCTTTTAAAATGAGATATAGCAGTTCCTATTTACACGAGGTACATAATCCTAGTCCCTAGTCTCTGATTTCAAACAAATGTAGTTCAGCAGACCGATAAACGCTATAGACATTGACTTGATTCTATTTATGCTTCTTCTGAGTTTTCGCTTTTATGCCCTGGAGAAGCTTCATAAAGAGCGTCTAAGTGTTCGCGGGCATCATCAACATTGATGGAACGCATCACTAATAGTGGTTCCTTAATTAAGTTGCCCGCATTATCTAACAACTCTGGATGCGGTGCAAACTGTCTTTTAGATGCAAAATAACCAAAGTCACCCTGATTACCCATTTGCGAAGATCTGGCCGGATAAGGTCGCTCTCGATCAAAACTGAACATAATCAAATTGCGAATTAAATTAGCCACAGCTATGACCGCAAGAATAGTAAAAGCAAGAATGTAAAGTAGGTGTAACATCAAATTTTCCTCCAGGAGCAAGCAAATTTTAAAACCTTATACTGTAGCGTTTAGCTTCGCCGACTTTATGACTTGCAGCGAAGCTAAATATTTAATGCACTTTTATATGAAAGAGTTTTCAAAACCTTATTTAGATAACGGTAGCATAGGATACATTATTTATTCATAAAAATAATGTTAAGGATTTTGGACTATCAATGAGATTTATATACCGTCTTGCTTTTGCCAACCAGTTTGCTGAGAACGAAAGCGCATTGCTACATTCCAGCATTCTGTTACCAGTTGATGCCAGGGCATTAAAGTTGACATATCAATCCCGACTTGTCCCTCAGTCGCAGCAAACAGCATCTTTGCGGTGTTTAACTCTTCCTGCGCTTGCTTAACTCGCAATAGCAAGTCAGATTGGTCTTGTTCACTCATAAATGAAAGCCGTTCTGTTTCCAAAAAGTTACGCGATCGCGCAAACCAGTACTGAAAGTCATCTAACAACGGTTCTAAAATCGTTTTCAGCAGATCGGGCCCTGGTAAATTTGAGTCTCGCATAAATGAGAAGCATAATTCTAACTTCCTTACTAATATTAACGTAATTTACAATTCTTAATATTATTTTTTGCTCTCTCTGAAGAGATATTTTCTCAAAAATCTGTAATCCTTGTTACTAAAGTGTTCTTATATACCTGACAAAACTTAAATAAAAAATATACTTTAATTTAGGATTAAACAATACTTTATTGAAAGCGGCGGGAAACTCCATCTCTTCATGGGTGGTTAAATCAGTTATCAGTTAACAGTAATAACTGATTACTTCTTCTCTATGCCCCATGCCCCATGCCCGAAAAATTAATTCAACAGTTAAAATAGAAAGCCTACATAGTTGAATAAGTCTACACAACGCTCTGCCGTATTTGGGTAGATTTTTCCCAAGTTCAACTGATAAATTACTTTTGCAATCACTTCGCCAATGGTTCAGCAACCGATGTCGCCTAATCAAGATCCTCATCAGCCAGAACAACATGAAAAAATGTATTTACCGCGTACCAGCGAATCGGAGAAATTAAAAAAGATTCGTCATACAGCTTCCCATGTGATGGCTATGGCAGTGCAAAAGCTGTTTCCCAAGGCGCAAGTTACGATTGGTCCCTGGATTGAAAATGGATTTTATTATGACTTTGATAATCCAGAACCATTTAGCGATAAGGATCTAAAAGCCATCCAAAAAGAGATGGTTAAGATTATCAATCGCAAACTACCAGTTATTCCAGAACAAGTCAGTCGGGAAGAAGCCCAAAAACGGATTCAGAATATTAAAGAACCTTACAAATTAGAAATCTTAGCAGATATTAAAAAAGAACCAATCACGATTTACCACCTAGGAAACGAGTGGTGGGATTTGTGTGCTGGTCCTCACTTAGAAAATACTAGCGAATTAAACCCCAAGGCAATTGAATTAGAAAGTGTTGCTGGCGCTTATTGGCGTGGAGATGAAACCAAGGCGCAGCTGCAACGCATCTATGCTACTGCTTGGGAAACCCCAGAACAGCTTGCTGAATATAAGCGACGTAAAGAAGAAGCTCTGCGGCGAGACCATCGTAAACTGGGTAAGGAATTGGGATTGTTTGTATTTTCTGACCTAGTAGGACCAGGTTTACCTTTGTGGACACCCAAAGGTACTTTGTTGCGGAGTCTTTTAGAAGATTTCCTCAAGCAAGAACAGCTAAAACGGGGTTATTTACCTGTAGTAACGCCTCACATTGGCAGAGTAGATTTATTTAAAACCTCTGGGCATTGGCAGCAGTATAAAGAAGATATGTTTCCAATGATGGCAGAGGATGAGAAAGCAGTAGCTCATGAACAAGGCTTTGTCCTCAAGCCCATGAATTGCCCTTTCCACATCCAAATATATAAAAGTGAATTACGCTCTTATCGGGAACTACCAATGCGCCTAGCTGAATTTGGTACTGTTTACCGCTACGAACAGTCTGGAGAATTGGGTGGTTTAACGCGAGTGCGTGGTTTTACCGTGGATGATTCTCACTTGTTTGTCACCCCAGAACAATTAGACAACGAATTTATTAACGTTGTGGATTTGATTTTGTCGGTATTCAATAAATTGCAACTGAAAAACTTTAAAGCCAGACTGAGTTTTCGCGATCCCGCTAGCGATAAATATATTGGTTCTGATGAAGCTTGGGAAAAAGCCCAAGGTGCAATTCGGCGGGCAGTGGAACAGCTAGGGATGGAACATTTTGAAGGAATCGGGGAAGCCGCATTTTATGGGCCAAAACTCGACTTTATCTTTAGTGATGCCTTAGAGCGAGAATGGCAACTGGGAACTGTACAAGTAGATTACAACTTGCCAGAACGGTTTGAATTGGAATATGTGGCTGAAGATGGTTCGCGCCAACGTCCAGTAATGATTCACCGTGCGCCCTTTGGTTCTTTAGAACGGCTGATTGGGATTTTGATTGAAGAGTATGCTGGTGATTTCCCTGTTTGGTTGGCACCAGTACAAATTAGATTGCTACCAGTAGGAGAAGCCCAATTAGATTTTACCAAAGATGTAGCTGCAAAAATGCTAGCTGTGGGTATACGTGCCGAAGTTGATACTAGTGGCGATCGCCTGGGTAAATTGATTCGCAATGCCGAAAAACAAAAAATACCAGTCATGGCAGTGGTAGGAGCTAAAGAAGTAGAAACCAACAGCTTGAGCATCCGTACCCGCGCCTCTGGAGAGTTAGGCACAATATCTATAGATGAGGTGGTGGACAAGATGAAGAATGCGATCGCTAACTTCGAGAACTTCTAACAAAAAGTAGGCTGGGCATTGCCCAGCCACAGCAATATATGTAAGTTAAATAAAAACCCAGCTATGAACACTACAAAACAAAAAGTTCAATCTCTTTTGCAGCAGTTACCAGATGATTGCTCAATTGAAGATATTCAATACCATTTATATGTGATTGAGAAAGTTCGTCGTGGTTTGGAAGCAGCTGACACAGAAGGGACAATTACACAAAGTGAAGCTGAAGAACGTTTGAGTAAATGGCTTATCAAGTAGTTTGGTCTTCTAAAGCTTTAGAAGATGTGGAAGCGATCGCTACATACATATCTCGTGACTCGGCTTCTTATACTGCGGCAGTAGTTCAAAAGATACTTGATATAACTCGAAACTTAGGAGAATTTCCTTTTTCTGGTCGTATAGTACCAGAATTGGGTGAACATACCATCAGAGAAAAGTTTGCATACAGTTATCGAATCATCTATCAAGTCCAGGATGACACCATAACTATTACAGCAGTGATTCACGGAAAAAGACTATTAGAACAATTGGACACAGATTGACGCAAGAAGAAATAAGCGCGATGGTCGCTAACTTCGAGAACTTCTAGTTATAAAAGCTAACACCATTAATATAATTAGACTCCCCGCTAATGTTACTACCTTATTGGCGGGATTTTTTCTAACGAAAACCTCAAAATGTCAAAACGGATATAAATTCATCTATGCTTGCCTAGGGAAAAGTTTTATGAAGAAATTGTTACAAAGTTTAGTAGAATGACATCATCCACAAATAAGTATTTCTTCCTATTGACATGATAGCGGATCAATTTCCCTGGCTGACTGCGATTGTTTTGCTGCCACTTGTGGCTTCCTTTTTTATCCCTGTGCTACCTGATAAAGACGGTAAACTTGTGCGCTGGTATGCATTGGGTATAGGTATCGCAGACTTTGCCTTGATGTGCTACGCCTTTTGGAAGCATTACGATGTCAACAACGCTAGTTTTCAACTTGCGGAAAGTTATGCATGGATGCCTCAGTTAAGTTTGAACTGGGCAGTATCGGTCGATGGACTTTCAGTACCGCTGGTACTTCTAGCAGGATTTGTCACTACACTTTCAATTTTTTCGGCTTGGCAAGTTAATCATAGACCTCGCCTATTCTATTTTTTAATGCTGGTGCTGTATTCCGCACAGATAGGGGTATTCGTTGCCAAAGACTTGCTGCTGTTTTTTATTATGTGGGAAGTCGAGCTAATTCCCGTATATCTATTAGTCTGCATTTGGGGTGGGCAAAGGCGGCGTTACGCAGCGACAAAATTCTTACTATACACCGCAGCAGCTTCTATATTTATTTTGGTGGCAGCCATAGCAATGGGGCTATACGGTGGCGGTAATATGACATTTGATATCACAGCCCTCGGCATGAAGGAATATCCCCTTGGGTTACAGCTACTACTTTACTCAGGCTTGCTGATTGCATTTGGTGTCAAACTTGCTGTTTTCCCCATGCATACCTGGCTACCCGATGCTCACGGTGAAGCATCCTCCCCTGTGTCGATGATTTTGGCTGGCGTATTATTAAAAATGGGCGGATATGGACTAATTCGCTTGAATCTTGAACTACTTTCCGATGCACATATTTACTTTGCGCCAGTTCTAGCCATTCTAGGTGTAGTCAATATTATTTACGGTGCATTGAACTCCTTTGCTCAAACCAATATGAAGCGGCGTTTGGCTTATTCGTCGATTTCTCACATGGGTTTTGTACTGCTGGGGATTGCGTCCTTTACTGATTTAGGAATCAACGGTGCGATGTTGCAGATGATTTCGCATGGTTTGATTGCATCAGTGCTGTTCTTCTTGGCAGGTGTTACTTACGATCGCACTCATACTATGATAATGAAAGATATGGGTGGTATTGGTCAAGCGATGCCGAAAGTGTTTGCTCTGTTTACAATTGGAGCAATGGCATCTCTGGCTCTCCCTGGTATGAGTGGTTTTGCTGGTGAACTTTCCGTATTTGTGGGTGTGACAACCAGTGATGTTTACAGTTCGACTTTCTGCACTGTAACGGTTTTTCTCGCCGCAGTCGGAGTTATCCTCACACCTATCTATCTACTTTCCATGCTGCGACAGGTATTTTATGGTCAGGTTGCAGTTCCTGTATGTGACATTAATAATGCTAGCTTAGAAAATCAAGAAGATGAGGGAACAGTTTGTTTTGGTACAGACTGCCTTGTACCAGATGAAGCAGTCTACGACGATGCCAGACCACGCGAAGTATTTATTGCTGCCTGTTTTTTAGTTGTAATTATTGGTATTGGTTTCTATCCCAAAATGACTATGCAGATGTATGACGTGAAAACTGTAGCAGTGAATACTCATGTCCGCCAATCTTACGCCATAGTTTCACAAACCAATCCTCGGATATATGCCAATAAATTTTCAGTTCCTCAAATCTCAGAGACTGAGATAACACCAGTTTTGGGAACTTTGAAGTAAGCTTATTGAAATCTATTTCTGTGGAAAAGAGCGATCGCTTCTAGTGTTGAGGCGATCGCTTTTGCAATAGTGGCAATTTGAGTCAGTCTTTGATTAATCTGTGCCAACGTTTTCTTACTTAAAGTATTCGCCCAACGGATCAGTGTGCTTTTATAAAGCTAAACAACCATCTGCCACACCTCTACCACTGCAAAGTCGTTTAGAAGCTACATACAAGAAAGCGAAAAAGTCAAAGGTTTGGGAAAATCTCCAGAAGCAGAAGAAACTAGAATCTTTGTTGAAAGAGTTAGACGCTTTGATGGCTGACGAAGGATGAATGCAAGATAATGTAAGACAAAGACTAGCTAGGAAGAGGAAACATGGCTGCCATAACAATTAATATTACAGAGCAGCAACTGCAAAAATTGCAGTCATTAGCGCAAGAGTTGGGTATCTCTACTGAAGAATTGTTATCTGCGAGTCTAGAAGATTTGTTAGATTACCCAAAAAGTGAGTTTAACCAAGCTGCTAGTTATGTACTGCGAAAAAATGCTGAACTTTACCAACGATTAGCGTGATTCGCTACTTAGTACTTTTTGAAGTTGTCGAACTTCATCGTCAGGTTATCGAGCAGTCTGGTGGCGCATTGGGTATACGAGACTTGGGTGCTTTAGAATCTGCACTCGCTCAACCTCGTATGACTTTTGGCGGGGAGGATTTGTACCCGACACTTGTTGATAAGGCTGCGGCCATCGGTTTTTCGCTGATCATGAATCATCCATTTATTGATGGCAACAAGCGGATTGGCCATGCAGCAATGGAGGTTTTTCTGGTCATGAATGGTTGGAAAATTGATGCTGATGTCGATGAGCAGGAGGCTATCATACTATCTCTGGCATCGGGTAAACTAGCGCGTGAGGCATTTAGACAATGGTTAAAAACTCATGTTAAAGTTATCTAATGCCTTGGTTTGGAGTTTAATCCAAAATACTCTTTGCAGTAGGTATGCCTTTTAGAAAGTATTTTTCTCTGGTTCTTTTTTCTAATTAATAAAGGTTGCTAAAAAACTAGTCAGATATTTATAGCTAATTTTAGCCAATTCTGTGTTTTATTTCATTACAAATAACAGTTTGTTACTCAAATTATACCGCAAGAAATGATCAACAAGATTTCGTGGTGATTAAGTCAAAGTTTGCTCAAACTAGGCTATAGCAAATCCTGTGTAGGGTCGAACATCTGGCTCATGAAATCCTAGAACAATATCTTCTTTAGGAATACCAGCTTGGACTAATTCATTGGCAATTCCGTCTTCTGTTCCGTCTCGTTGCACCCAAACTTTACCATTAGTAATACTGAGGTGAATGAGACAACTATGAATGCGTCCTTCCTTACTCCAACCAACAGAAACGATTAAATATTGGTCTGTTTCGGGGTCAAAAGCAGCCTGATTTTCAATATTTGCATTTGCATAAGAAATATTGAGATACTGTTTGAGAACATCCCGAATAATTTGACGATATTCTTCTAATTTATCCATTTCAAAATTACCTCATATTTTGGTTCAAAGATAATTAATTTCATCAGTTTTTTGTCTAATAAAATCTGTCCAATTACTTCTTCAAACAAATCAGCATAAACATTTTCACGGATCGCCAGATATAATTCTCTATCTGGCTGTATTAATTCTAAAGAATTTTGATAAATAATATATTGCCCAACAGCGTTTTTCAAATCTTAAATTTCAGAAGCACCAACAAAACTTTTGATTTCTACAGCAATTTTACGCCCTTGTTTTTCCGCAGCCAAAATTTTTTCTGCACCTAAATCGATAAACAAATCTTTTCTACCAACCTTTAGTGTCAGTGGATCGTGAGTAATTATCCATTGGTCTTTGACTAAGGCATTTCTCACATTATCGTGATAGATATCTTTTGCTGGCACTCTAGATTCTCGGATAGCAAATGATTACACTATTTAGTATATCCCTAATTTTTATTCGGGATTAACAGGAGAATATTCTCCAAATTACTAACGCAAAGGTGTAGAATTTCGACTTTTCAACCATTTATATGGGATGCTGGTTGATTAGTTAGTGAATATTTGCAGATGTCTGGTGTTTCTAGTGTCACTGTTACCGTTCCTGCCACAACTGCTAATTTGGGGCCTGGTTTTGACTGCATCGGCGCAGCTTTAACGTTGTACAACGAGTTTAAGTTTACTCGCCTAGAAGAAGGTACGTTAACTATTCGTGTCACAGGCGCAGAAGCTGAACGGGTACAAACTGATGAGAGTAATCTTCTCTATCAAGCATTTTTGAAGTTATATCAATATATAGAGCAAACGCCGCCATCTGTGAAAATGGAGATAGATTTGGGTGTACCACTGGCGAGGGGTTTGGGTAGTTCGGCCACGGCTATTGTTGGTGGGTTGATTGGTGCGAATAAATTGGCGGGTACACCTCTGTCTCAATTACAAGTGATGGAATTAGCGATCGCAATGGAAGGACATCCTGATAATGTTGTTCCAGCTTTGTTGGGGGGATGTCGTCTGGCTGCTACCAGTGATGCAAGTTGGGAAATTTGTGAGGTTCCTTGGCATCAAGATGTTATACCAGTTGTAGCTATTCCTGATTTTGAACTTTCCACCAAAGAAGCGCGGAGCGTTTTACCAACCCAAGTCAGTCGTGCAGATGCGATTTTTAATACGGCACATCTGGGTTTATTATTGCGTGGTTTGGAAACTGGTAAGGGAGAATGGTTAAAAGCCGCTTTGCAAGATAAGTTACATCAGCCTTATCGTCAAGCTTTGATTTCTGGTTACGATGTTGTGAATGCAGCTGCAACAGCAGCTGGTGCTTACGGCATGGTGATTAGTGGTGCAGGGCCGACACTGTTAGCTTTAGCAGATCCAACACAGTCAAAGGCTGTAGAAATGGCAATGTTAACTGCTTGGCAACAAGCAGGAATTACAGCTGTTGTGCGATCGCTTTGTGTTGATACCCAAGGTGCAAACAGTTTTTACGAAGGATAAACAGGAATTATGCAGCAAATTCAGGCAGAAATAGCAGCACTTAACTCTCAGATTCAAGTTCTCCAACAAGAACGTGCTGCTCTTAATATTAATAATGCGATATCTGGTGGAAATGATTCCCTCGTAGCCACAGTTGAGGCTTACCGCCGCCAAGCCAGAGAAAATCCCCAATTATCAGCTGAACTTAAGGGTATAGATGATGCGATCGCGGCTTTGGAAGTACAGCTACATCACAAGCAAACTGAATTAACCTGTTGTCAAATCGAATCAAAACAACTTACCCCACAACAGCAGTTAGACGAAGCCAAAAGAGTAGCTCAGGTTCATGCTCAACGTATTAACCAACTTGCAGGAGAACTAGCAACAGAAATCCGCTTTCTCAAGGCTTGTGCCGATCAGCTAAGCCCAATGTATTGGCAAGTGTATTACAAGCCCTTCATCACTGGCTTCAAAACAATATCAGTTCCTTATGTGCGTTCAGATGGGGAAGTATGGTCAATTATTAACCGGATCGTTTAATGGTTTAGCCTTTTCAAGGTTACTCGTAAAATCTGTTTTTTCTCAGCGCTCTCTGTGCCTGCGTGGTGTAAAAATAACTTATCTAACCGCAGAGGCGCAGAGAACTCAGAGGCAAAAGATAGAAAGGGGATTTTTTAACCAAAATTCCTACCTATCCTGAAAAAGCTAGCTTGGAACAATAACACAAACTTGAGACATAAATATTAAATTTTGTAACGGTGGTTTGAGCCACCGTTTTTTGTTGACGTTGCAAAAGTTTACATTTACAATGGGAAGCGCCAAAATCTATAAGTATTTATTCTTATTAAACCTCGAAATTGATATTTTTATAAGTATGTATTTCTGTCAAAACCGAAATTTTAATCTTAGTAGAGATAAATAACGTTTACAAAAGTATTGATTCCTTAATATAATGTAATCAAAAGAAAAACAGCAAAACGATTGTCAGAAGTGATGAATCTTACTCAATTTCCTTGGCTAACAGCCATAATCCTTTTGCCCTTGGTGGCTGCCTTAGCTATCCCCTTAATCCCAGATAAGGAAGGCAAAACTGTCCGCTGGTATGGTCTGGGAGTTGCTTTTACAGATTTTGCATTAATGATTTATGCCTTCTGGCACAGCTACAACTTCCAAAGTTCAACATTCCAACTTGTAGAAAACTATTCTTGGATACCGCAGTTGGGTTTGAATTGGTCTGTAGCAGTTGACGGTCTGTCGATGCCCTTAGTTCTTCTGGCAGGCTTAATTAATACCCTCGCAATCTTCGCGGCTTGGAAAGTTACCAACAAGCCGCGATTATTTTATGGACTAATGCTGGCAATGTACAGCGCCCAGCTTGGTGTGTTTGTTGCCCAAGATTTGTTGCTGTTCTTTTTGATGTGGGAAATCGAGTTAGTCCCTGTATACTTGCTGATATCAATTTGGGGTGGTCCAAAGCGCGGTTATGCCGCTACTAAATTTATTATTTACACTGCTGCTGCCTCCATTTTTATCTTGATTGCAGGTTTTGCAATGGCATTCTCTGGAGATAATGTCACTTTCGACATGGCAACTCTGGGAATGAAAGAATATCCCAAAGCTTTTGAACTGTTAGTTTATGCAGGTTTTTTAATTGCCTTTGGTGTAAAACTGCCGATTTTTCCTCTCCACACTTGGCTACCCGATGCCCACGGTGAAGCATCAGCACCTGGTTCGATGATTTTGGCTGGTGTGTTGTTGAAGATGGGTGGATATGCTCTCATCCGTTTCAACGTGGAAATGTTGCCCGATGCTCATGTTACCTTCGCTCCTGTGCTAGCGATTTTGGGTGTAGTGAACATTGTCTACGGTGCTTGTTGTGCCTTTGCTCAAACAAACCTCAAACGACGCTTGGCTTACTCTTCAATTGCCCACATGGGGTTTGTGTTAATTGGTATTGCTTCTTATACAGAACTTGGTATTAGTGGTGCTGTTCTACAAATGGTTTCTCACGGCTTGATTGCCGCTAGCTTATTTTTCTTATCCGGCGTGACTTACGAACGCACTCACACTTTGATGATGGACAAAATGGGCGGTATGGCGAAGGTAATGCCCAAAACCTTTGCTCTATTTACCGTCGGTTCAATGGCTTCTCTAGCTTTACCAGGAATGAGTGGCTTTGTGGGTGAGTTGATGGTGTTCCTCGGTATTGCTACCAGTGATGTTTACAGTTCCAGTTTTAAAGTTGTAGTCGTGCTACTATCAGCAGTTGGCGTGATTCTGACTCCGATTTATCTACTGTCAATGTTGCGCCAAGTATTTTACGGCAACCCCAGTCAAGAGTTACATCTGGATGCTGTAATAGCTGATGTTAAACCCCGCGAATTGTTTATCACAGCTTGTCTGCTGCTACCAATCATCGGTATCGGCTTTTATCCTAAATTGGCAACGCAGACTTATGATGTGAAGACAATAGAATTAGCAGCCCATGCTCGCCAAGTTCTACCAGTCGTTGCTCATCAGCAACCATCAAGTTTGTACTCGCGTCTTGTGACAGCGCCAACACTGGCTTCTTCTCAAGTTGAAAGTTTAGTTAATATTTCAAAGTAAAAATACTACCCAATTAGGGTGCTGCAATTAAATTCTAAAATGAGGGGAATAAAGGGATGGTTACAAAACCATCCCTTAAATTTTGCTAAAAGTTAAGATATCTTTTCAGAAAAAATTGCAGTAGAGATACACAGGACTTACATAAAATATCTCTCAAACTTTTATTCTTCTGTATTCTCTATGCCTCTGTGGTTAGGTTTTCCATGACTTATGCTTAAGTCCTAATATAAATTTACAGTTTGAAAAATTACAAAATATATTTATAACTTATAATTTCTTCTATAGTTGATTATTGAGCAAATATAGTTAGATACTTTGACTTTAAATACTACTGTACTTACGAATTGAGTAAAATATCAAACTTTTCACATTAACGCAATATCATCGCAACAAAACTGTCATAAGCACTGTCTACATTAGTAATATATTTAAATATCTTTCCAGAGAGCAATGAAAAACCAAGTACGCGACGCAAATCAACCTTTAATTAATTCTAAATATTATAACAATACACCCTGGAAAAAAGCAGCAGCCTCTTTATCACTGGTGCTACTGGGGTCGGGTATGACATTAGCGGGCGGTTATTTAGCTGGAAATAATCAGCAGTTGTCTGAAAATGCTTCTAAACTGGGAGTTAGTAGGGTAAATGCTGCTCCTCCTTTACCATCTGCTACAGATCCTAATTTTGTGATCAAAGTAGTACAACAAGTAGGTCCTGCTGTGGTGCGGATTGATTCTTCTCGAACAGTTCAATCCAGGATACCAGCAGAATTTAATGATCCATTTTTCCAGCGCTTTTTTGGTTCTCAACTACCACAACAAAGACAGCGGGTAGAAAAAGGCACTGGTTCAGGTTTTATTATTAGTGGTAATGGAGAAATTCTCACCAACGCTCACGTTGTCGATGGTGCTGATACGGTAACAGTAACACTCAAGGATGGGCGTAGCTTCCAAGGTAAGGTGTTGGGTAAAGATGAATTAACAGATGTCGCTGTTGTCAAGATTCAAGCTGATAATCTGCCATCAGTAACATTGGGTAATTCAGACCAACTGCAACCAGGAGAATGGGCGATCGCGATCGGTAATCCTTTAGGATTAGATAATAGTGTAACTACAGGAATCATTAGCGCAACTGGACGTACCAGCAATCAAATTGGCGCTCCTGATAAGAGAGTGGAATTTATTCAAACTGATGCAGCAATTAATCCTGGTAACTCTGGCGGGCCTTTGTTAAATGCCCGTGGTGAAGTAATTGGGATGAATACGGCTATTATTCAAGGCGCACAAGGATTAGGTTTTTCTATCCCCATTAACACAGCCCAACGTATTTCTAAACAATTAATATCTACAGGGAAAGTGCAACATCCCTATTTGGGTATTCAGATGCTGGGACTAACACCTCAAATCAAGCAGAATCTCAACTCAGACCCCAATAGCGGTATAACCATCAATGAAGATAAAGGTGTATTGGTTGTAAAAGTTATGCCTAATTCACCTGCTGCAAAAGCAGGAGTACGTGCAGGTGATGTTATTAAATCGCTAAATGGTCAATCTGTAACAGATGCTGGCAGTGTACAAAGAGCAGTAGAAAATAGCCAAGTTGGAGGGAATTTGCGTTTAGAGTTACGACGCAATGGGCAAACTATCAGCTTAGCTGTACAACCTGGTGCTTTCCCTACTCAACAAGCGCAACTATAGCTGTTACTGAGAATGGTGCGTTACCTTGGTTAACGCACTCTACTAGATTGACACAGCTAAAATAGTGCAATGGATATGCCAAAAAGAGGACTCGAAAGTGAAAAGAGGTGGCCCAGATAAAGTCCCTTGTCACGGAAATCTCCTGTCAAAAGAAGCAGGGAAGCAGGGAACACAAGGGGCAGAGACTGGGACGGAGCTAGTACTTCCTCCCACTCAAGCGCCCTGAGCGAAGCAGGGCGTAGCCCGTCAATTCATCCCACATTTATACAACGTCCGAATTTTTTCAATAGTTTCAATCGTCAATTCATCTTTTCATTCAGCAACGCTAAATAAGCCAACAGACGTTGTCTTCCATTAAAGCGTAATTCTCATACTTAAATCCAACCATTTCGACTGAGTAATCGGCGCACTACTCGAAATATAGTCAACACCTGTCTCTGCCACAGCGCTAATACTTTCTAAAGTTACATTCCCGGAAGCCTCAATTTTCATGCGTCTATCGTGCTGACGAATTAACTGCACTGCTTCACGCATCATCTCCAAAGGCATATTGTCCAACATAATAATGTCAGCTTTGTATTGTAGAGCTTCTTCCACCTGCTTTATACTTTCAGTTTCTACCTCTATCGTCAAAGGATAAGGTATTTGGGAACGAATACAAGTAATAGCTTTTGCAATTCCTCCAGCCGCCGCAATATGATTATCCTTAATCATCACTGCATCATCCAAACCCATACGGTGATTAATCGCTCCACCCACCGCAGTCGCGTACTTTTCTAAAAGTCTCAATCCTGGTGTAGTTTTGCGCGTATCCACCAACTGAGCAGATAAATTGGCAATTTGCTCTACATACATACGAGTGAGTGTAGCAATTCCACTCAAACGCATAACTAAGTTGAGCGCTACCCGTTCCCCCATCAACAGCGCATCTAGGGAACCATGAATTTCTGCTACTACCTGTCCTGATTCACACCATGTACCTTCATCTATAGTCGTTACAAAGCTCACTTTTTCATTTAAAAGCTGAAATACTCTAGCTGCAACTGGTAAACCAGTAATTATGCCACTGGCTTTAGCAACCCATTTAGCTGTTCCTGGCGTAATATCTTTTATTAATAGAGTATTCGTAGTGCGATCGCCCCGACCAATATCCTCCAATAACCAATTACGCAACATTGGATCTAACACCAGCCAGGGAGGCAAAACACTAGACTTGCTCACAAATTTATTGCTTCCTTTGCAACTTCCAAGAATACTATAGCTTGAAGCCCCTGTTTTATATAGGTTTGAAGGTGGGCAAAAAATCTTTTTTCAAATTACTCACAAAAAGGAGTTGACAAAGGTGTGTGGGGTAGATATATTAGATAAGTGCCTAGAGGAGAGCGCCGCAAAGCGCGGTCCGAAAGGCAACCGAACCTTGAAAATATTATAGTTTGAAAGCGATTATACAGCAAGTGGTCAGCGTCAAGTAAATTGAAACACTAGGCTGGAGTGTATAAACAACAGTCTTTCATATATTATATGTGAGCTAAAAAGCAAACACTTCCATCAAAACGGAGAGTTTGATCCTGGCTCAGGATGAACGCTGGCGGTATGCTTAACACATGCAAGTCGAACGGGCTTTTCGGAGCTAGTGGCGGACGGGTGAGTAACGCGTGAGAATCTGGCTTTGGGTCGGGGACAACCACTGGAAACGGTGGCTAATACCGGATATGCCGCAAGGTAAAAGGCTTGCCGCCTGAAGATGAGCTCGCGTCTGATTAGCTAGTAGGTGTGGTAAGAGCGCACCTAGGCGACGATCAGTAGCTGGTCTGAGAGGATGATCAGCCACACTGGGACTGAGACACGGCCCAGACTCCTACGGGAGGCAGCAGTGGGGAATTTTCCGCAATGGGCGAAAGCCTGACGGAGCAATACCGCGTGAGGGAGGAAGGCTCTTGGGTTGTAAACCTCTTTTCTCAGGGAAGAAGTTCTGACGGTACCTGAGGAATAAGCATCGGCTAACTCCGTGCCAGCAGCCGCGGTAATACGGAGGATGCAAGCGTTATCCGGAATGATTGGGCGTAAAGCGTCCGCAGGTGGCCTTGTAAGTCTGCTGTTAAAGAGTGAGGCTCAACCTCATACAAGCAGTGGAAACTACACGGCTAGAGTGCGTTCGGGGTAGAGGGAATTCCTGGTGTAGCGGTGAAATGCGTAGATATCAGGAAGAACACCGGTGGCGAAAGCGCTCTGCTAGGCCGCAACTGACACTGAGGGACGAAAGCTAGGGGAGCGAATGGGATTAGATACCCCAGTAGTCCTAGCCGTAAACGATGGATACTAGGCGTGGCTTGTATCGACCCGAGCCGTGCCGTAGCTAACGCGTTAAGTATCCCGCCTGGGGAGTACGCAGGCAACTGTGAAACTCAAAGGAATTGACGGGGGCCCGCACAAGCGGTGGAGTATGTGGTTTAATTCGATGCAACGCGAAGAACCTTACCAAGACTTGACATGTCGCGAACTTTCCTGAAAGGGAGAGGTGCCTTCGGGAGCGCGAACACAGGTGGTGCATGGCTGTCGTCAGCTCGTGTCGTGAGATGTTGGGTTAAGTCCCGCAACGAGCGCAACCCTCGTTTTTAGTTGCCAGCACTTCGGGTGGGCACTCTAGAGAGACTGCCGGTGACAAACCGGAGGAAGGTGGGGATGACGTCAAGTCAGCATGCCCCTTACGTCTTGGGCTACACACGTACTACAATGCTACGGACAAAGGGCAGCTACACAGCAATGTGATGCAAATCCAAAAAACCGTAGCTCAGTTCAGATCGCAGGCTGCAACTCGCCTGCGTGAAGGAGGAATCGCTAGTAATTGCAGGTCAGCATACTGCAGTGAATTCGTTCCCGGGCCTTGTACACACCGCCCGTCACACCATGGAAGCTGGTAGTGCCCGAAGTCATTACTCCAACCATTCGTGGGGGAGGATGCCTAAGGCAGGACTGGTGACTGGGGTGAAGTCGTAACAAGGTAGCCGTACCGGAAGGTGTGGCTGGATCACCTCCTTTTAAGGGAGACCTACACCCCTCAAATCTTGAAAGCAAAATGCAAATAAAGATTGAGTTGGTCAAACCGAGGTCGGTCGCTTCTACTTGAATTATTGAGTGCTTTCAAACTATGATGAAGGTTCGGATTGGGGCTATTAGCTCAGGTGGTTAGAGCGCACCCCTGATAAGGGTGAGGTCCCTGGTTCGAGTCCAGGATGGCCCACCTGAATCAATTAAAAATGTCAAATGCAAAATTAAAAATTGAATTATATTCATTTTTAATTTTTAATTATCAATTTTTAATTGTATCTGGGGGTTTAGCTCAGTTGGTAGAGCGCCTGCTTTGCAAGCAGGATGTCAGCGGTTCGAGTCCGCTAATCTCCACCTGTAAATTTGACGAGAAATCAGCAACATGGCATGTAGGTATATAATGTCAGACTGCTGAGAGATTCTCAGCCAGAACCTTGAAAACTGCATAGTAACGCGAAATTAGCAGGCAGACACAGACATTTATTTTTTGATGAGATGAATTGTGTTTGCATTTTGTACACCAACGTAAAAATCTAATTACGAATTACGAATTAGAAATTACGAATTAGAAAGTGGTCAAGCTAATAAGGGCTAACGGTGGATACCTAGGCACACAGAGGCGACGAAGGACGTGGTTACCGACGATATGCTCCGGGGAGTTGGAAGCAGACATTGAGCCGGAGATTTCCGAATGGGGCAACCTTTTATACTAGCTGCTGAATATATAGGCAGCAAAGAGCCAACCCAGCGAACTGAAACATCTTAGTAGCTGGAGGAAAAAAAATCAATCTAGAGATTCCCTAAGTAGTGGTGAGCGAACGGGGAAAAGCCTAAACCAGTTGGTTTACTGACTGGGGTAGTGGGACAGCAAATTGCGAATCTGGCGGTTAAACGAAACAGCTAAATACTGTACCACAGAAGGTGAAAGTCCTGTAGTTGAAAACTTAAAGATAGTAGCTGAATCCCGAGTAGCATGGGGCACGAGGAATCCCATGTGAATCAGCGAGGACCACCTCGTAAGGCTAAATACTACTGTGTGACCGATAGTGAACCAGTACCGCGAGGGAAAGGTGAAAAGAACCCCGCAAGGGGAGTGAAATAGAACATGAAACCGTTAGCTTACAAGCAGTGGGAGTCCGATTCAACGGATGACCGCGTGCCTGTTGAAGAATGAGCCGGCGACTTATAGGCACTGGTAGGTTAAGGCGAAAATGCCGGAGCCAAAGGGAAACCGAGTCTGAAAAGGGCGATAATCAGTGTTTATAGACCCGAACCCTGGTGATCTAACCATGGCCAGGATGAAGCTTGGGTAACACCAAGTGGAGGTCCGAACCGACCGATGTTGAAAAATCGGCGGATGAGCTGTGGTTAGGGGTGAAATGCCAATCGAACCAGGAGCTAGCTGGTTCTCCCCGAAATGTGTTGAGGCGCAGCGGTAATGATTATATCTGGGGGGTAAAGCACTGTTTCGGTGCGGGCTGTGAGAACGGTACCAAATCGAGACAAACTCTGAATACCCAGAGAACACATTGCCAGACAGACAGTGGGGGATAAGCTTCATTGTCAAGAGGGAAACAGCCCAGACCACCAGCTAAGGTCCCCAAATCATCGCTAAGTGATAAAGGAGGTGAGAGTGCAAAGACAACTAGGAGGTTTGCCTAGAAGCAGCCACCCTTGAAAGAGTGCGTAATAGCTCACTAGTCAAGCGCTCTTGCGCCGAAAATGAACGGGGCTAAGCGATGTACCGAAGCTGTGGGATTAATCGTAACGATTAATCGGTAGGGGAGCGTTCCGTGTTAGGAAGAAGCAGTAGCGGCAAGCAGCTGTGGACGAAACGGAAGTGAGAATGTCGGCTTGAGTAGCGCAAACTAGGGTGAGAATCCCTAGCCCCGAAACCCTAAGGGTTCCTCCGCCAGGTTCGTCCTCGGAGGGTTAGTCGGGTCCTAAGGCGAGGTCGAAAGGCGTAGTCGATGGACACAGGGTCAACAATCCCTGACTATTATGTGGGAGCATTGATTGGGACGCATGAAAGATAGCCATACCCTGATTGGTTTGGGAGGAGTTTACGAACTCCGGATGGTGAAGGATAGTGCCAAGAAAAGCAATGAATGTGATGAAAGCATGATACCCGTACCCGAAACCGACACAGGTAGGGAGGTTGAGAATACCAAGGGGCGCGAGATAACTCTCTCTAAGGAACTCGGCAAAATGGCCCCGTAACTTCGGAAGAAGGGGTGCCCACTCATGGTGGGTCGCAGTGAAGAGATCCAGGCGACTGTTTACCAAAAACACAGGTCTCCGCAAACTCGCAAGAGGACGTATGGGGGCTGACGCCTGCCCAGTGCCGGAAGGTTAAGGAAGTTGGTCAGGGTGAAAGCTTGAAGCTGACGACTGAAGCCCCGGTGAACGGCGGCCGTAACTATAACGGTCCTAAGGTAGCGAAATTCCTTGTCGGGTAAGTTCCGACCCGCACGAAAGGCGTAACGATCTGGATGGTGTCTCAGAGAGAGACTCGGCGAAATAGGAATGTCTGTGAAGATACGGACTGCCTGCACCTGGACAGAAAGACCCTATGAAGCTTTACTGTAGCCTGGAATTGTGTTCGGGCTTCGCTTGCGCAGGATAGGTGGGAGGCGTTGAGATATTCCTTGTGGGGGATATGGAGCCAATGGTGAGATACCACTCTGGCGAAGCTAGAATTCTAACCTAGCACCCTGACCGGGTGTGGGAACAGTTTCAGGTGGGCAGTTTGACTGGGGCGGTCGCCTCCTAAAAGGTAACGGAGGCGCGCAAAGGTTCTCTCAGCACGCTTGGAAACCGTGCGGCGAGTGTAAAGGCAATAAGAGAGCTTGACTGCAAGAGTGACATCTCGAGCAGGTACGAAAGTAGGCCTTAGTGATCCGACGGTACAGAGTGGAATGGCCGTCGCTCAACGGATAAAAGTTACTCTAGGGATAACAGGCTGATCTCCCCCAAGAGTCCACATCGACGGGGAGGTTTGGCACCTCGATGTCGGCTCATCGCAACCTGGGGCGGAAGTACGTCCCAAGGGTTGGGCTGTTCGCCCATTAAAGCGGTACGTGAGCTGGGTTCAGAACGTCGTGAGACAGTTCGGTCCATATCCGGTGCAGGCGTAAGAGCATTGAGAGGAGCCTTCCTTAGTACGAGAGGACCGGGAAGGACGCACCGCTGGTGTACCAGTTATCGTACCAACGGTAGACGCTGGGTAGCCAAGTGCGGAGCGGATAACCGCTGAAAGCATCTAAGTGGGAAGCCCACCTCAAGATGAGTGCTCTCACTACTAATAGTAGGTAAGGTCACGGGCAGAACACCCGTTGATAGGCGGTAGGTGGAAGTGCAGTAATGTATGCAGCCGAGCCGTGCTAATAGACCGAGGGCTTGACCTCTCAAACATTTGGTTACTAATTCATTCGCGTTACTTGCAGTCTTCAGGGTTTTGTGAAGTATTAGAAATGTAAAATTTCAAAAGTCATTTTTAATTTTACATTCCCATCAGCTTTTCCTGGTGTCTATTGCGCGGTGGAACCACGCTGAATCCTTCCCGAACTCAGAGGTGAAACGCTGTTGCGGCCACGATAGTTTAGGGGTAGCCCTACGCAAAAATAGCTCGATGCCAGGTCTAATCATACAAGAAGTCTTCTAGCTCATCTCAATGCTAGGAGGCTTTCTTTTTATTCAATCTATGATTCTACTATTGGGACTTATAGCGATCGCCAGATAGTTTAGGACATAAACTGATCCAAATCTGTTCCCTTCTTACCGTGGTTGAGGTGTTTTAGTGGGTTGTAAACTTCTGGCTTTGTAGAACATTTCTAAGCTATCGCGATCGCCTACATAACGCCAGTGCCAAGGCTCATAACTCACGCCTTGAGCATTGTCTTTGGGAAAAGATAATTCAAAACCAAAACGGGCTGCATTCGCTTGTAGCCACTTATAAGCTTTGGTATTGTCAAAGTTTGTTTGCAGATTAGTTGCTGGTACTGCTTTGTCTCCAATATCGACAGCGTAACCTGTGTGATGTTCACTATGACCAGGAGGAGCGCTGACAGCAGCTCGTTCGGCTGGAGTCTGATTTCGTTGTTGTCCAACGCCAAAAAATAACGGCTCTTGATCCTTCACGGAGCGAAAACCAGAAATTGGCACTAAAATTACATCCGCACTGCGCGCCGCTTGCGCCATCGCCCCAAACTTTTCGGCAGCAGTTTTTCGCATTTTGATTTGTCCATCTGCGGTAATTGCCGCTAGTTCTGACTCTGGTGCTTCTGGATACGTCAAATGCCCCAAAATAACATCGCTATTATTATCTTGAGATTTGGCAGAATTACTAGGTTCTAAGGTTGGTCTAGCAGGAAGAGTTGGCAAAGTCGGAGAATCGGCTGTTTTTTTCGGTGCAATGGCAAAAAACATAAAACCACTTACTACAGCCAGCATAACAAATCCTGCTAGTCCGCCTACCAGCAAAACTAGGGGTTGCAAACGTAATTTAGATGTTGTTTCAGGAGTATCGCGTAAAGCAACGGGAATATCGTCACCAGGGCTACCCGATGAATTTTGCGGTTGTCCAGAAAAACCAACTTTATTCAAAGGTCAACTCCTATTTTGTTCAATATTCATAACAGATTGTAGACTGGAAAAAAATAAACACAACAGGTAATATTTTACATCTATAAATTTTTAGGCGCGATCTGAACGAATCTCCTAAAACTATTCGCTGAAGGGGTTTTAGATTGCATGGTGATGTTGCCATGTATATAGTACATCGCGCCAGATTCAGTACGTACTGTTTCGTTTTGCAACGTTATTTTGACTAAGTGCAAACTTTCTCGTTCGATAAATTTCAAAATTTGCCATTGTGTGTCTCTCAAATGCTGTAAAAAGTTGTACTTTAGTTTAAAGCTACAATTCACATACATTTTTGGCATCTATTTTTCCAGATGGCAAGTACAAATATTTTAGCAGTTTCCTTAACAAATATTTGTATAAACGAACTGAATTACGTCTGTTAATCCTGATTGAGTTTTCAAATTTGTGAAAATAAAAGGTTTAGCACCACGCATTTTTTTTGCATCTTGTTCCATGACATTTAAATCTGCGCCAACATGAGGCGCAAGGTCAGTTTTATTAATTACCAATAAATCAGATTTAGTAATGCCAGGGCCACCTTTGCGGGGAATTTTATCACCAGCAGCGACATCAATGACATAAATCGTTAAATCTACTAATTCAGGACTAAAGGTCGCTGCTAAATTATCACCACCACTTTCTAAAAAGACTAAATCTAAATTGGTGAATTTTAACTCTAATTGTTCAATAGCAGCCAAATTCATCGAAGCATCTTCACGAATCGCAGTGTGAGGACAACCGCCAGTTTCCACACCTAAAATGCGATCGCTTGTTAAGGCCTGAGAACGCACTAAAAACTGAGCATCTTCTTGAGTATAAATATCATTTGTTACCACGGCAATCTGATACTGCTCACGCAATGCTTTACACAAAGCATCGACTAAAGCAGTTTTCCCAGATCCCACTGGGCCGGCAACCCCAACTCGAAATGCATTCATATACTTCCTCTGTCTTTCCTAACCAGTACAGCACGCACGGCATAAATAAAGCTGCCATTTCAAATGTCTAAAACCCTTGCAAAAAGGTAATTACAAATTATGCACAGCGATACTAGCTTCTGAATAACCTTGTATACTGCGTTTCATGTTGCATACTTGCTAATGATAGACCCCAACTACAACAACTGAGTTCATCATCTTCTAAATTGAGAATTTCTAATGCCGCAGTACTAATTAACGGCTGTAATTCTAGTAATAACTCTTGTCCTGCTGTTTGACCAAGAGGGATGAGTTTGATTCCAGCAGTAATCAAATTACTTGCCCAACTATGCAGATATGCTAACAAAGCAGCTTGGATATTAATTTGCCAATGGGCGATCGCAATACCAAAAGCGATCGCATAATTCCCAGGATTACCCACAGCATTCATTAATGGCATGATTTCTGGTTGTAGTTTACCAAGTAACTGCATTAGCGATCGCCCCATCTGCCAGCTAGAGGTGCGTGATTCTTGGGTTTCCCTAGCAGCAGATAACCACATATTCCAACGGCATAGCGTCTCTACATCACCGATTGTTGCAGATTGCTCGGCTCGTACCATCACCGCTGCTTCTAAGCGAATCGCTCCATAACATAGTTCTGCTGCTAACCAGTGTTTGAGACTTTTTTGATCGGCGATCGCACCATTTTCTACAAGTGTTTCTAATCCTTCAGAATAACTATATGCTCCCACAGGTAAAGCCGAACTTGACAATTGCAAAATACTCAAAAAATGGCTATTAGTGAGCGTGATACTGTCCATAAGCGCCTAATTCTGGCTGAAACGGTAGATTTTCTGCTGTAATTTCTAGCCCCATTTGTTCTAGCATTGCTTGTAAAACAGCATCTTTTGCCAAACGTAAATAGTTGGGTGTAATTTCTACAGGTACATGACGATTTCCTAAATGGTATGCTGCCCGCATTAATAACAGCGGTGTTGGAGTAAAGACAGTTAAAACGGGTTCTGGTTTGGCAGTAATTCTAATTAAGCTGCTATTACTTTCATCTTGTAGAATATCGCCATCCTGTAAAATGACTCCTCTGGGTAAACGCATAAACACAACTTTGCCGCCTTCCGCTTCAAAGCGATGACGACTGCGAGTTCGTTCTTCAGCTGTGAGTGCTAAGGTCAAAGTAACTGATGCATCAGGGTTGGGTGGTTGACGTTGGGTTAAGGTCAGCATGATTAATCAGATTAAAATAATGCGATGTGCTACTTATTCACACTGTGTTAATTCAGTATTATTACCTGAAGCCCGTATAGTTGTTCACAAATATTTTTTATATCCGTATCTATCACAATGACAATAGACGTATCTCGATTGATACTAAGTTTAATAGATACCAGATTATAGGGTTCCAGGTTCATCATCTGGGCAGCTATTTGGGGATGGATGCTTGTCATCTATCCCCTTAACTAAGTAGGTCGATGTCAATAATTATCGTTGGAATAAAGCAGGGGGAAGCACTTCGGCTTCGCTCAGTGACCAAGAGCAGGGGGAGAAAGAGTTTGAGTCTTATTTACTTTTATTCACATAGTTTGATTTTATTTCACCGACTTACTTAAATAAAAATTTTAATTTTGTCCAACTACCACCGTATTAGGTTTAAAGTCTACAAAAATTGCTATGCCCAAATGTGGACAACCAACTCTCTTTGATGATTACGCTGGCGATGTTCCCAAACATAAATTCCCTGCCAAGTTCCTAGCACCAGATGACCGCGATTTATAGGAATATGTTCAGAAGTATGGGTAAGGGCTGTGCGAATGTGTGCGGGCATATCATCCGCACCTTCAGCGTCGTGGATATATTTGCCTGACTCTGGCACAAGTTTTGCCATAAAGTTAGCTAAATCCACAAGTACATCAGGGTCAGCATTTTCTTGAATTACTAAACTAGCTGAAGTGTGACGCAAAAATAAAGTACAAAGGCCAGTTTCTACTCCCGACTCAGCAACTATGGCTTCAATTTTTGCAGTGATGTTGTAAAAAGATTTGCCAGTAGTGGAAACTTTAAGTAGCTTTTGGTAATGAGTCATGTGTAAGGTGATTGACTGTTAACTCTATTGTGCAGATAATTTGTTTCGCCATCTAGTGGTCTAGCAAACAAAAATTGTCGCGTAGTTCAAGCAGAGGAGGCAGGGGAAGCAGAGGAGGAAAAAGAGTATTGTTAACAAATTCTTCTCTTTTTCTGCTTTAACCAGCCCACTATTGATCACCAAAAGCTGACAAGAACCTTAATTGTGCTTACACTTGTAAAACACAACATTGGAATTGACAATAACTCTTAAAAGACTATAATCCTGGCAGACTAGGTGCTATTGCCAGAAGTTAGTAGGTAAATCAGTTACGTAAGTATATTGCGTTATTTTTTAATTGCACCATACGTGTAGCAATTTCCTAAAAATGAAGTAATATGACAGCTAAATCAAGTCATAGCGCCAGTAAGCTCTTCAAGGTATTTATATTCAATCAGCTCTTTTTAGCATCATGAACGCGATCCAACCTTCTAGACCACCGCTACAACCTATACAAAAACGTCGAATTATTCCTCGACCAAAGCGGCATCTGCGCCAACGCTCTTATCAAGTAATGGCACTGGAAAGTACAGCCAAGATAGTGGTTAATTTTGCCATCTCAGCAGCAGCAATATCTGCCTTAGTGCAACTTTTGCCTTATCACTGGTTACAACAAGAAAAATTGCGAGAAATTCGTACTGAAGTCAAACTGATGGAAGGACGTGTAAATAGTTTGCAGGCTGATTTTAGTCGTAACTTTGATCCCAGTCAAACTAAAAGTATAATGCAGCAACAGGGATACCGATTTGACCCTAATCAGCGCCAGATCGTGATCATAGATCAAGATGGTAAGGAAATCGAAGCATCAGATTCATTACCTTAAAGGACTTCTAACTTAAAAAAAGTCCAAATAAACAGAATTTTTAGAGATCAAAACAACATCTACTAGTGGTTGACATTTGTTGTGTGATAAAATAATCACACCCTTGGGAAAAACTTACATCTGTAAGCTTCTACATCCTGCTATAAACAACAAAAAAGCGCTGCAAGGTTTTTGGCAACGCTTTTTGTTTAAATATTTTGGTGGTTAATTCCTCATCTATGAGAGAGAATTATACCTGTATTATTTTTAGTTTCTCAATCAAGGGGAAAGCTAGACAAATTTAATTCGTACCTGATTGATTACATAGACGAATGTTAGCTCAAAATCTTGTTTCTCCTTTTTTGGAGCTAGCTTGCTGGTGAAATGTAATTTTCAAGTATTGTTTACTTTCCACCTTTGGGCATTCTGTAGGTTAGGGATGGCTGATTGTATGGAACATTGCTTGAAGAATAATGGGCTATGACAAACACTGGTAACGTTAGTGTTAGTAGAGCGATCGCTGTTCCCATAACGTCTGCCAAACGATGGGAAGATGTAGAGGCAGGGTCGGCAGACTGGCTATTTGAATTCATACAAAGTTGAAATTTTTCACAATCAATTGTAGGTTTGCTCTCTAGAAGAGAGTGTTGATGCTATTCTAGCTATTTTTTGAATGCAGCACAGTTGACATTCAAAAAGATTAACCAGTTTGACAAGTGTCATAATAGCAGTTTTTACCAGATAGTCTTGATACAAAGTTACGGTTAAACATTTCGGATCTGACTAAGCGAATAATATGTTACGATTTCTTGCTGAAATGCATAATCTTTGAGTTAAGCAGAGATTAAGAAACAGCAGTGGAAACTACATTTTTTCATCTGAGCATAGATCAATTACCAACCGATATTAAGGTAAGTTTATTTTGATTATAACATCTTAAATTCCTTTTTGTAAGCTAGTTTTAGCGATTTAGCTTGTTTTTAATACTTGAGATATATACCGAATTTTTACTGAAAGATGCTAGCTTTTTTGCACTATGTAGCAGTAGTTACATAAAAAGTATTGCAAACCAATAAGCACTGGGTAATCATGATTTTTGTTACCATAAATTTGCATCTATAAATACACAGAAGTTAATGAGGCGTTATGCCATTTATTCAGTGATAGCACTAAAAAAACACTTCAGAATCTCAATTACTAGTTCTGAGTAATACTACTTTCTTTTTGTCAATCTATATATAGGTAGAGTATATATGCTTGAACTAAATAAGTCTGAAGTGTAAAAGATTAAGGATATAAAATAGAAATTTAATAAAAAATTAACTAATGGAAAAACCGCCCTTATTATAGTGGCGGTCTAGTTAAGCAATCGGAGGGTATTTATAACTTATCTTGCTGATTTTAAAACTGTTGTAGCAAAATTCGCACTCCTTACTAGTCCAAAGTTCAAGTTAAACTACCGTTTACCATAAACACTCATAGGTTCTTTGAGAAAACGGATGTAAAGATGTTTAAACGTGGATTTAATCACGCGGGGCATAGCAAAATCAATTGGCATTAACTTGTCTGGTAATAACCAATCTTCTATTTGGAGTAAGTCAGGAGATAAGTTAGGAAACTGAATATTATCCAGTTCTGGACAAACCCCTAGGCGTTGGGAAGCTGCAACAGTTGGGACTTGATGGGGTGGAACTTGAAGAACTTCTAGCATTGCCCTATCTAAAGCAAATACATCTGCTGCTGCTGCTAAAACACCCAAATTGCGAGGTTCACCGCCACTAGGCCCGTTACCTTCATGACCAATGATGCCATCTAAAATAGTCAAGTTTGGATTAATCGCCTTGGCAGTTTCTACCAGCATTTCCCCGAATCGAGTGGCATCTTTGCCGGCTTCCATGTGCCACCAAGCTTTCATCTTGCCAGGAACGCAACCAAACAAATTTTTTACCCCTAATGTTAAAGTCAACTGAGCATGAGATTTGACTTTAGGTAGGTTAATTACCACATCTGCTTCCATAGCTTCTTTGCATAGCAGCAGGTGATTAAAATCTTCACTTACAGTTTGATAACGCTTGCCGTGAAACT
This sequence comes from Halotia branconii CENA392, assembly GCF_029953635.1. Taxonomy (NCBI): domain Bacteria; kingdom Bacillati; phylum Cyanobacteriota; class Cyanophyceae; order Nostocales; family Nodulariaceae; genus Halotia; species Halotia branconii. The sequence continues at coordinate 4,970,243 of NZ_CP124543.1, forward strand.
CGATAATCGGCAAATTCAGTTCTTGTAAAAGAGGCTGATAACCATTTGCTAAGGCTACCCCTTTAGCACTGCCAAAAGCTGGACTATCCCCTAAAAACGGCTGACCACCAACCTCAATCACCATCTGAGCAACTTCATAAACTAATTCGGGGCGGGTAGTACACTCTTTAGTCGGACGCGAACCTGTGAGAAGATTAGGTTTGAGTAAAACGCGATCGCCTTTTTTCACAAATCCAGCTATCCCCCCGAAAGGTTCTAGTAGTGTGACTAAAGATTCCCGCAAAGCTTCTCGTTCGTAGGAAGTAGCCTTGATGAGACTGACAGATGGGTTTTGAGTCTGCATGGATAATAAATTACGGGTAGTGAAGATAGGATGGGTTATAGGGCATGGGGCATGGTAAGGAGGAATTGGGGCAGGGTGCGGGGTGCAAGGGGGATGAAGAAAAATTACCTCTTTCTCCTTTTGTTCCTGCTTCCTGCCCCTCTGCTTTCCCTGCTTGCCCAAATGTATCAACTTCAAAGTGAAACGGTATAACCTATCTTCCTATTATGTTTTAATCTACTGTATCCGATTCTGCCATGAGGGGTAAGATACCACTCATCTGTTCTAGATTTAATACGGTGGCTAATTCTGCTTCATTCATCAGTCCGCGTTCTAGAACAATCTGACGTAAAGATTTACCAGTTTCTAAAGATTCTTTGGCCACAGCGGCGGCATTGAGATAACCAATGTGGGTATTAAGTGCAGTTACTAAAGCTAAACTGCCTTCGGCATAAGCTAAACACCGTTCTTGGTTGGCGGTGATTCCTTTAATGCCACGTTCTGTAAGGGCGGCAATAGTATTACCCAAAATTTCAATACTATGAATCAAGTTATAGGCAATCAGCGGCATCATCACATTTAATTCTAATTGTCCGGCTTGGGCGGCAAGAGCGATCGCACTGTCATAACCCATGATTTGAAAACACACCATTGATGTCATCTCTGCCATTACTGGGTTATATTTTCCTGGCATAATCGAAGAACCCGGTTGTACTGGTGGTAGTTGAATTTCTTTCAAGCCAGTTTTGGGGCCAGAGTCCATTAAACGCAAGTCATGAGAGATTTTGACTAAATCCTGTGCTAAGTTGCGTAAAGCGCCGGAAACGTTAACAAAGGGAGCCATACTCTGCATAGCTGCCATCAGATGAGGCGCAGGTTCTAAGGGAGTATTGAGTAAATCTGAAATTACTTCCACCACACGGGCGCGATATAAAGGATGGGTATTCATCCCAGTACCCGCTGCACTACCTCCTAAACCTAGAATCATCAAATCTCCAGAGGCTGTATAAATGCGGTTTTGGTGTTCTGATAAAATTTGCGCCCAAGCCCGAAAATTTTCACCCAAGCGTACAGGTACAGCGTCTTGTAAATGAGTTCTGCCGGATTTGACAATACCTTGAAATTCCTCGGCTTTGTTTTCTAAAGCTGCGATCGCTCCTTCTAAAGCTGGGTGTAATGTTTTACAAAGTGCCAATAAACCACCGATGCGAATTGCTGTCGGGATCACATCATTGGTAGACTGCCCATAGTTAACGTGGTCGTTGGGACTAACGCGTTGATAATTGCCTTTTTCCTCGCCCAGAAGTTCTAAAGCCCGATTTGCTAAAACCTCGTTAACATTCATGTGGTGGGAAGTTCCAGCACCCGCTTGATAAACATCCACAACAAACTGATCACGCAACTTCCCAGCCAGAATTTCATCAGTTGCTTGCACAATTGCCTGACTAATCTCTTGGGGAATGCAATTGAGTTCACCGTTGACAATGGCTGTAGCTTTTTTGATAATTAAACAAGCATCTACGTAAGTAGGTAGAGGCTTAATGCCGCTAATAGGGAAGTTTTCTGTTGCTCGTAAGGTTTGGATGCCGTAGTAAGCGTTACTAGGGATGTGGCGATCGCCCATTGAATCGCGTTCGATGCGTAATTGGAAATCTGTCTGTTGAGTCATAGAATTATTTGGGAATCTCAAGAAACAGATCATCCCATATAGGACTCCTATTTGATTTGGGAAAAAATAGACAAAACTATTGCCAGATAGCTAAATTTAGCTTAAAGTAGATATTACGTACACTAAATAATAATTATGTACAGCTATTTAAGAGCATAAAATCAAGGAAGTTTTATGCTTGTTTGGGAAATTTTTCACCATCCACATTTTTGGGGCAGTCTTAGTACTCTGTCAACCCAAAAATGACATGTGGAGGCAGGCAGGGGAAGCAGGGGGAGAAAAGAACTGGACTTTTTTACATTAACCCAGCAACTTTGCGTGGTGGCAGGCTTCGGGGCAGGGAGCAGAGGGGAAAGATTCTCTCCCTTGCGCCCTGCCCCCTGCACCCCTGCTAAGTCTATACAGCAATATTGGGTTGGTGAACTATTAGATAATCACTCTAATGGGTGAAGTATTGTTAAGTTTTTTTTGGCAAAATATTACGTATATAAAACAAATGGGTACTAAATACAATTAATTAAAAACTACGCACTCTAAATAAATATCAATTAAATCATCTTCATCTGTTAAAGGAGCTAACAATCATGAGCAACAACACTCTCAACGGGCGCAAAAGCCAAATACCAATTTTAGAAAAACCAGAGATTATTGATATAGATACAGTGACTCCAGAGACTTCTGCAAAGCTAGAAGCGCCTGAAACCGAGGTACATCCGCAGCCAGAAACACCCAAAGAGGTTGCACCGAAGAAGAAAAAACCGATTGCCTTGATTGTGGCAGCATTAGGTATCGGCGCGATCGCCGCAGGTAGTTTTGGCTATCGCTACTGGCAGTATGCTTCTATTCATGAGCAAACAGATAACGCTACAGTTACGGGTAATGTTCACCAAGTTAGTAGCCGGATTCCTGGAACTATTGCTCAGGTACTGGTAAATGATAACCAACTTGTGCAACCAGGAGAAATTTTAGTAAAACTAGATCCACGGGATTATCAAAGTAAAGTACAACAAGCAACAGCTGCCCTAGAAAATGCTCGTAGTCAAGCGCAAGCAGCCCAAGCAAATATCGCCTTAGCTGCACAAACAACTAGTGGTAAAACAACTCAGGCGCAAGGAGATGTCAGCAGTGCTGTCGCCGCTATTTCCACAGCACAAGCAGCAGTAAAAGAAGCGCAAGCAGGGATACCAGCTGCCCAAGCTGAAGTTAAGCTAGCCCAAGCGGGAATACCCGCAGCCCAAGCCGAGGTAGCACAAGCAAATGCCAATTTACAGAAAGCCCAAGCGGATTACAATCGCTATAAGCAGTTATATCAAGAAGGTGCGATTGCTCGTCAGCAGTTAGATACAGCCAAAGCAGCTTATGATGTGGCCTCAGCACAAAAAAATGCTGCGATTCAGGGAGTAGAACAAGCACAAGCTAAATTAGCGTCGGCAAAAGTTGGCACAGCCAAAGCCCAGTCTGTACTAGCGCAAGCCCAAGAAGGAGTAACCAGCGCTCAAGCTAAACTGGCAGCATCTAGAGGGGGATTACAACAAGCTACTGCCGGAGGACAAGATACAACTGTCAAACGTAGTCAGTACGAAGCGGCAAAAGCAGCGATCGCCCAGGCAGAAGCATCACTTAAAGACGCACAATTACAACTTTCCTACACTAATATTACTGCTCCCAGTGCCGGACGGGTGGGTAATAAACACGTAGAAGTTGGCAACCGGGTACAAGCGGGAACACCATTAATGGCGATCGTTGATAACCAAAAATGGGTAGTTGCGAATTTCAAAGAAACCCAATTGGAAAATATGAGGCCAGGAGAACCTGTAGAAATCAAGCTGGATGCTTTTCCTCATCACGCCTTTAGCGGACATGTTGACAGTATTTCGCCAGCTTCCGGCGCTGAGTTTGCCTTGTTACCACCAGATAATGCTACAGGTAACTTTACTAAAATCGTACAACGCATCCCAGTGAAAATAGTTTTAGACCAAAAAAGCATTCAAGGATATGAAAGGCGGATTACTCCTGGAATGTCTGCGGAAGTTGCAGTTGAAGTTAAGTAAGACCAAATTGTTGACTGATGAGTAAGCCTTTTCGGGGCGGTAACAGGGAACAGTAATGAAGAAATTACCCTACCCAGTAAGGTTAAATCAGTTATCAGTGAATAATTATCAAGTAGCTTTTGATTGATAACTGATAAATGATAACTGTATTGTGGGTGGCTTAGTTTCCCTGTTAAGAGTTCCCTTTTATTGATGACAGCCAATAGTCATCAGTCAATGTGCGGTTTTAGTGATAGCTAATCAGGTAAAATTTTTAAAACCACTGGAGCAATACAATGGCTGATACTGAGGTAATTGATCAGCAAGAGCAAAATTTTGCTGCACCACCAAATCGTGTACCGTTAAGAACCTGGATTGGTGTATTAGCTAGTATGCTTGGTGCATTTATGGCGGTACTGGATATTCAAATTACCAATTCTTCGCTACAAGATATTCAAGCAAGTTTAGGAGCAACTTTAGAAGAAGGTTCTTGGATTTCTACTGCCTATCTCGTAGCAGAAATTATAGTAATTCCTTTGACTGGATGGTTGTCGCGGGTTTTTTCCTTACGACGTTATTTAATAGTTAATACTATATTATTTATCTTCTTTTCTATATGCTGTGCCTGGGCATGGAATCTCAATTCTATGATTGTTTTTCGGGCCTTGCAAGGCTTTTGTGGAGGAGTTTTAATTCCCTCAGCTTTGACAATAGTGTTGACAAATTTGCCTCCAGCTAAACAATCAGTTGGGCTAGCTGCATTTGCTATCAGTGCAGTTTTTGCACCATCAATCGGACCAACCTTAGGAGGCTGGTTGACAGAAAACTTTAGTTGGGAATATAGCTTTTATATTAATTTAATACCTGGAGTTTTAATGTTATCTGGGGTTTGGTACGGTGTTAAACAACAAAGACCCCAATTGAATTTATTAAAACAAGGTGACTGGTGGGGAATTTTTTCAATGGCTATCGGCTTAGGTTCTCTACAAGTTGTCTTAGAAGAAGGTAGCCGTAAAGATTGGTTTGGTTCAGCATTGATTGTCCGCTTAAGTGCGATCGCAGTAATTTTTCTCGCAATATTTTTCTTTATAGAATTAACTCGCAAACAACCATTTATTAATTTACGGCTTGTATTGAATCGTAATTTTGGTTTAGCCAGTATTGTAAATGTTTCACTAGGGGTAGGATTATATGGTTCGATTTATATTTTACCTTTGTATCTAGCTCAAATTCAAAAATACAATGCCCTGCAAATTGGTGAAGTATTAATGTGGGCTGGTATTCCCCAATTATTTATTATTCCTTTCCTTCCCAAATTGATGCAACGTATTGATGTGCGTTTTATGGTTGCAATTGGCGTAGCTTTATTTTCTGTAAGTGCATTTATGAACTCTGGAATGACTTACCAAACAGGATTAGATCAATTACGGTGGTCGCAAATTGTACGAGCAATGGGACAACCGTTAATTATGGTTCCGTTGACTTCCATTGCCACTGCTGGATTGAATCCCAAAGAAGCTGGTTCGGCAAGTGGTTTATTTAATATGATGCGGAATCTAGGTGGTTCTATAGGAATTGCATTATTAGCAACTTTATTAACTAACAGAGAGCAATTTCACTCGAATAGATTGGGAGAGACAGTATCTTTATTTGATCCAGAAACTCAACAGCGAATTGACCAAATGACACAGTATTTTGTTAGCCGAGGATCGGATTTAAGTACAGCTAGTGATCAAGCTATTAAAGCCATTGATAATATTGTTCGTCGTGAAGCTTATGTAATGGCTTTTAATGATTGTTTTTACTTTATTGGCATTGCTTTATTACTGAGTGGATTAGCGATTTTATTCTTTAAAAAAGTGAAGAATACAGGCGGTGCTGTTGCTCATTAAGTTTGCTTGATTAGTTAAAATATTTTGGCAGATTTAACACATACTCAAGTAGACTTTTGCTTTTATAAAAGATGACTTTACCCAATTGGATTACTTTCTCTCGCTTACTCGGTGTCCCATTTCTGCTTTATGGCTTGTACAACCCTACATCGCAAGCAAGATGGATATGTTTGGCGATTTTTCTCGTTGCGGCATTAACTGATTGGTTAGATGGTTATTTAGCAAGAAAACTTAATCAAGTTAGCGATTTGGGCAAATTTCTTGATCCCTTGGTGGATAAATTTTTGGTACTTGCACCATTGATGGTGTTGATTGAATTAGGACAGGTTCCTGCTTGGGGAGTATTTTTGATTTTAGCGCGGGAGTTAGCGATCGCAGGTTGGCGGGTGAATCAAACCACGATTACAGGGGCTAATATTTGGGGTAAACTCAAAACCATTAGTCAAATCATCGCGATCGCTCTTTTGATTGCCCCTCTTTCAGAAGTCTGGCAAACTCCATCTATAATTGCTTTTTGGCTTTCTGTCGCCCTAACTTTAATATCTGGAGTGATTTATCTTTTACCGCCAAAAGTTAGTACTGCTGAACCTATAAAATAAACCTCTCTTCTCTTGACTCTGTGTTCTCAGCGCCTCTGTGGTTCGTTTCTTTCTTGTTTTTAACAAACCGCAGAGGCACAGCGAAAAGTTGTCAGGAGGGTTTCCAACGCCAGTTGCTCATGGGGGAAACCCCCAAGACCGCACTGGCTCCTCCGTAACAAACTTTTCAAGACAGAGGACTCAGAGAGAAGAGAAAAATGCTTAACCCAACGATATTGCGCTATAGGTAGCTCTAAATTGAGAACGTCAACTGATGTGCAGCGCCATCATCAATAAAACTCTGTTCTCCAACTCCTACTAGTTCTACAACAACTTCACGCCTTAAAGGTGAAAAGTTACCTTCTCTTGCCCCAATTTCGACTATAGTTTGTTGTCCTATTGAGTCAACGCGGTAAGTTGTTGTGCAGAAGCCTCCCGTTTTGTACTCAAAGCTATGACCATCATCCTCATACAAGGTAAACTCGCCTGTACCCATCCAAATCCGTAACCTCATTTGATCTAAAGGACGTTCGTCTACATATTGCATGACTGGTGTCATAGGAATAATTGAGCCACCACATACATACAACGGCATTCGCTCAAGTGGTGCATAAGCCAAGATATGAGTTGGGCCTGTAAACTTTTCGCCACTCCACCAGTCATACCAGTCACCTTCAGGCAAGTATACAGCACGGTGTTCAACACCTGGACGGTAAATTGGAGCTGCGAGTAATGAGGAACCGAGCATTACTTGGTCAGAAAGAGTAAAAGTCTTGGGGTCGTTGGGGAAATGATAAAGTAAAGGACATAGAATTGGCGAACCTGTGGTTGCAGCTGACCAAAAGAGAGTGTAAATGTAAGGTAGTAGTCGATAACGAAGCTCGATATACTCACGGCAAATTTTTTCAATGCGATCGCCAAATACCCAAGGTTCATGCTGAGCTGTAGTTAATGCTGAGTGTCCGCGCATTAACGGGTAAAGCATTCCGACTTGCATCCACCGAGCAAATAATTCAGCTGTGGCGTTACCTGCAAACCCCCCAATATCACTACCCACAAAGGCTACACCCGATAAACCCAAGTTACAAAGCATCGATAGAGACATTTCCAAATGTTCCCACAAAGATTGATTGTCTCCTGTCCATACTGCCGACCAGCGTTGAATACCAGCATATCCAGACCGTGTCAGAACAAAAGAGCGTTCTGTAGGACGAGATTTTTGAGTCCCTTGATAAGATGCTTGTGCCATATTTAACCCATACAAATTATGAGTTTCTGCATGGGTGGCTTTCTCATTGGTTGACCCCTGGAGAGTATCAAGGGGAAACGAAATTTTGTTACCAGGGTCGCCAAATGGACGGTCATCCAGGGCGGGTTCATTCATGTCGTTCCAAATGCCGGCAACACCGATGTCAGTTAAGTTGCTTTGCCAACTTCCCCACCAATCTCTGACTTCAGGGCGGAGGAAATCAGGAAAGACAGCTTTGTCAGGCCAGACATAGCCATGAAATAGTTCACCGTTGGTTTTGCGGATAAAATAGTCGTTTTTTAATCCCTCATCAAAAACCTGATAATCTGCTTCTGGCTCGTACTTAACCCCTGGGTCAATAATTGTCACTACCTTGAAGCCATCTTGCTTAAGATCTAAAATTAATTCTTCAGGGTTAGCAAATCGTTTCGGACTCCAGGTAAAAACCCGATAGCCTTTCATATAGTCAATATCAAAATGAATCACATCACAGGGAATGCGGCGCTGACGAAATTCATCTGCAAGTTTACGGATTATATCTTGTGACTCATAACTCCAACGACATTGGTGATAACCTAATGACCATCGCGGCGGTAAAGGCATCCGTCCGGTTAGCTGGGTGTAAGTTTGCAAAATTTTTGCAGGTTCTGGCCCGTAAATAATGTAGTAATCTAGTTCACCTCCTTGAGTTTCCATCTGCCAAACTCCAGGTTGCTGTGCGCCTAAATCAAATCGGCTCCAAAAAGTCGTATTGAAGAATACCCCGTAACCCAATCCAGGACGCAAGGCGATGAAAAAGGGAATCGCCTGATACATACTGTCGGTCGTAATACCGTAATCTAAGGCATCTGATGTCCAATTAGTTCTCACTTTTGAGCGCTGATCAAGCAAGCCAGTGGGTTCACCAAAACCATAGAAATGTTCATCAGTTGCAATTTGTTTCCATGCCGCGATCGCACCAGTCCGCCACCCCATCCCTAAGTCTGCATCTTGAGCAAAGGGTTTTCCTGTAGAGTCGAAGCATTGAATACGACAAGGATCGCGGGATACGACAATGGACAGTTGCTCGGTTGTAATTTCTATAGTGTCTGCTGTTTCTCGTACCTCAAACGGCACAGCAGGCCATTCTACATCCGCCTGTGCCACAGCCCACGATCGCCTGGGTAAAAATTCTCCAGTTGGTGTCATTCGTACCCGAATTAAGTTCGGTGCTAACACAGTAATGCTCAGACAGGGGTCGCCACACTTAAAGATAATACAGCGATCATTTTGTTGTATTGCTTGCACTGCACCTAAAGTTGACCAAGGCGCTTCAGTTGTATGTAACTGTCCGAAATATTGCGGCATAATCCCTAATCGAAAAACAATTATTTCCCAATAGAGACTCACATAAACTATTGGCAAAAAGCTTGTATCTTTAGGTATAAGTATAGAAAATTTACTTTTCCCATTAAGTCTTTTTATAGCAGTTTTCTGATGAATAAATCAGCATCGCTTTAGATATTAGTGTTGCCGCCATAGAGCGAATCTGGCAGCGTTTTGTGGAAACAAATTAATTAATCAATAAGTAAATTAATAAAATTATGATACGAATGTTTGAGATATTTATGGTAGAAAACAAGACAAAAAATATAACTCCAACTCCTTGCACCCCCACACCTATTTTCAAGCTAGAACGCAATTTACAAGTTTGACAGTTTGTCATTTGACATATTTACTACAAAGCCAAACAATTTAGCACATAAACGCTTTAGTTGATTTACTACTGATAGCTTTATTTTCGTTAACTTTTGTTGACAATTTTAGATGACTTTTTTGGTGTGAGGATTAAATGAGGAAACTGTATCTACTGGGAAATTCAGGACTAGCTGTCATACTTGCCATACTTATAAATCAACAAGCTTTAGCTGCAAAAAAAGAAGATGGTCAAATTCTCCAACTTTCAGATATTCAACTGACTCATACAAGTGTGAAGGAATGGTTAGCTCAACAACAACAGTCTACTATTCTAGTAACAAGGATAAAGTTGAATCAAACGGCTAGTGGGTTAGAAGTTGTTTTAGAAACATCTGCATCTGACAAACTGCAAGTCACAACTAAAATAGAAGGTAATAGCTTTATTGCAAATATTCCCAATGCACAATTGCGTTTAGCAAGTGGTGATAGTTTCCGTCAAGAAAAGCCAGTTGCGGGAATTATCGAAGTATTGGCCACAAATCAGGATGCAAATAGTATCCTAATTACTGTAGTGGGAACAACACAGGCTCCAAAAGTCGAATTATTTGACAGCGATGAAGGTTTAGTTTTTGGGTTGACACCAACAACACCTGAAACTCAGCCATCATCAGCCGATAACCAAAAACCTAATGAACCAGATATTGAACTAATCGTTACCGCGCAAAAACGACCGGAAGACGCACAGAATGTACCCATTAGTGTGACGGTAATACCTCGTCAAGAAATAGAAGATGCTCAAATAGATTCTTTGATTGATATTGCCAAGCAAACGCCCAACTTTAACTTTCTTCCCACATCTTCCGGCGGTATCGAGTTTAGCAATTACAGTTTGCGGGGTTTGAACAATCAAAATTTCCTTACCGCTCAGGATAGTGTAGCCTTTTACATCGACGATGTTCCTATTGACTACAACGGCTTTTTAGACCTGGCTTTACTCGATTTAGAACAAATAGAAATCCTCAGAGGCCCGCAAAGTACGCTCTACGGTCGAAATAGTTCTGGTGGGGTCGTCAATATCATTTCTAGACAAGCAACTCCAGAACCAGAAATAAGAGTTAGTGCTAGTTACGGTAGATATAACAGCCGCGAATTTCAATTCTCTCTTAACGATGCTTTGGTTGACGATAAACTATCACTGCGAATTGCGGGAGCTTACAAAGGACAGGATGGATTTATTAAGAACCTAGCCACAGATAATGAAATAGGGGAGCGATCGCGTTTAGCTGCACGATCGCAACTTTTATGGACACCTACACCAGATTGGACAGTATCTTTTAATAGCTATAACAGCTTTACAGATGACGGCAATCCAACCTATAACAGGTTAAACGCTCCTGACCCATTCGAGGTTAATTTACAAACCGAAGGATACAGTAAGCTAGATACAAATACTCAAGCTCTCAAAGTCGGTTATAACGGTGAGGGTTTCCGAGCCACATCCATCACCGCACGTCGTTTTACCCGTCAAGAAAACGTTGTTCCGGGAAGCACAGGAGCGATACAAATTATTGATGCTATTGACTCCACATTATGGACGCAAGAATTGCGTTTCCAATCTCCAGAAACGGCAGAGCGTTTTCAATGGTTGTTAGGTGCTTACTACGAATCTCGTGACTTTAACGTTGATGATGCTCAAACTGACTTTCCTGGATTTGGACGATTTCGCCGTTTTGGAGACGATTATCGTCAAACCTATGCAGTATTTGGACAAGTAGATTATCAACTCATAGAGCCATTAACTGTATTTGCTGGTTTGCGTTACGAATCGAGTGATGCATCTTCAGATAGTACTTATGAATCTATAAACGCTGACGGAACTCGAACTCCCCAGCGTCCAGAATTTCAAGATGAAATCAGCAACAATGAATTGATTCCTCGCTTCGGTTTGAAATATCAATTCAATCCGAATTTAATGGGATACGCAACTATTGGCAAAGGTTATAGACCAGGTGGATTAAACTATCGCGCCAATAGCGAAGCAGAACTTCGATTTGGAGAAGAAAAAACCTGGAGTTATGAAGTCGGTTTGAAATCTTCTTGGCTAGATAATCGTTTAATTGCTAACCTATCAGTCTTTCATAACGATGTAAATAACTATCAAGTTTTGCAATATGACGATAGTGGTTTTTTTGGCAGAGTTAACAACGTTGACCTGGAAGCCACAGGAGTAGAATTTGAACTGAAAGCAAAACCAGCTAAAGGATTCGATGTAATTGCATCATTTGGTTATGTAGATAGTAAATACAAAAACTACTTTAATTCCGATACAGGTGTAGACCTCAGCAATAATCAAGTTCCCCTTTCACCGCAATTTACCTATAATTTAGCTGCTCAATATCGCAGTCAGTCCGGCTTATTTGCGCGTGCCGAATTACGCGGTTATGGCATTACTTATTTTGACGATGATAACCAAATCAAGCAAGAACCTTATGCTTTAGTAAATGCCCGCATTGGTTACGAAGCCGAGAAATATGGCATTTACCTATATGCAAATAATTTATTTGATACTCGCTACATCACCTCTGGATACTTATTTCCAGTACCAGACGGAACCGCAGGATTTGGCGATCCCGTGACCTACGGCGTGCAAATTAAAGCTAGTTTCTAATTTAATTGTTGTGGCGATGGGAAAGATTATTTTTTCTGTCGTCATTTTTGTTTGATTTGTTATCCTCTGCATATTGCTATGCTTACTAAATTAATTTTACTCGCCACACTTTATACTACTCAATTTATTCCTACAACATTTTTTATCCAAACCGTACCTATTTTTATGCGGCAACAAAATATGTCGCTTGATGCTATCGGGTTGTTAAGTTTTCTTATTCTTCCCTCAGCGTTAAAATTTCTGTGGTCGCCTTTTATTGACCGCTACCATTTGCCAAAGTTAGGACGTTATCGCGGTTGGATTATCTGTTTTCAATTTTTGTTAGCAATTGTAACCTTTGGATGTGGATTTATTGATATTCAAGAGAATTTCAATATCTTAGTCTTTTGTATGTTTCTTGCTTTTTTGTTCTCCTCCAGCCAAGACATTGCCACTGATGCGTTAGCAGTAAATTTACTTGAACCGCGAGAAAAAGGATTAGGAAACGCTATTCAAGCTGGGGGAAATGTTTTTGGCGCTATTATTGGTGGAGGTGGAGCGCTGATTCTCCTAGATAGAATCGGCTGGCGGTATAGCTTGATAATCATGTCAGTTGTAATTTTACTGACTTTAATTCCAGTACTCTTGCATCAAGAACAAGTTAGTCAGAAATCTCAGAAATCGAACTTTTTTAAATCTTATTTTCAACCTTTTATCAACTTTCTCTCGCGTCCCCAAGCATTACCGTGGCTTGTTGTAATATTGCTATATATGGGAGGCGAAATGATGTCAGGTACAATGCTTCGTCCGCTTTTTGTAGATCGAGGCTTGTCGCTCTCAGATATTGGCTTAATGTTGGGTATTGTTAGTTACAGCGCCCGTATTGTTAGTGCTTTGCTTGCAGGAGTCTGGATTACTCACTTGGGAAAATTACGTTCTCTAGCTCTATTTGGTTTTGCCGCAAGTATAATGACGCTTTTGTATATCATACCTGCAATTGGTATCGGTAGTTTACCTGTGCTGTATGCTGTGAGTATCACAGTCAATGCAGCCCAAAGCATGGCATATACTGCGTTACTCAGTGCCATGATGGATAAATGCGAACCAGCAACAGCCGCTACTGACTATACGCTCCAAGTGTCAGTAGTATACCTGGGCGGAATTGCTGCTTCAGTTCTTAGCGGTGCGATCGCTAATTCCACGGGATATACATTTATGTTTATCATTAGTGCAGCATTGAGTTTATTGAGCGTATTATTAATAACCAACTTGCAGGCATCGAACTGAACTTCTCTAACAGGCTTATTGTTTGTAACCGATCTCCCAAAAGGGAGACGCTACGCGATAGTGCTTTGCAGCCGCTAGAGACGATCGCAGAAGCGCTATAAATTCAATTCAGTACTCAGCACTATTTCACGAGTCGCCGTCACTAGATAGCAATATTACTGGTTGTTGATACAAAGGTACTGAAAATGTGACTGTTGAACCTAGTCCTTCACCAAGACTGTAAAAATGCACTTCACCGCCCATTGCCTCTACCAACTTCTGGGATATTGCTAGTCCTAGACCAGTACCTCCGTACTGGCGAGTGCGAGAGCCATCTACCTGAGAAAATAATTGAAATAATTTATCTTGTTTATCTAGAGAAACGCCGATGCCAGTATCTGCGACTCGGACTCTTACCATACCAGGAAATTGCTGCTCTTGAAATTTTGCTTTTTTCAGCACTAAATCGGCGCTGATTGTGATGCCACCTTCTTGGGTAAATTTGATGGCATTGTTGACCAAGTTGAGCATAACTTGTAGTAGTCGTTGATAATTACCTTGAACAATGATTTCATCAGAAGTGGGAGGTAACTGCATCCAGAAGCTGAGGTTTCTCATCTCTGCCTGGGGACGCATGAAACTTTCTACATCACCAAATAGCTCATCTAGCTTGACTGGAGCGCAAGTTAGCTCCATTTTACCTGCTTCGATTTTGGCTATATCTAAGATGTCGTTAACGATATCTAGCAGATGTATTGATAATTGATGAGCTTCTGTCAAAAACTGATTTTGTTCTTCTGGGTCATCTGCCATACCCTCTAAAATCAGCTTCAAAAATCCAATCATACCGTTGAGGGGAGTGCGAATTTCATGGGATACATTCGCGAGAAATTCGCTTTTTAAGCGTGAAGCTTCTTCGGCTTTTTGACGGGCTGCTTCGAGTTCTTTATATAAAGTAGCATGAGCGATCGCAGTTCCTAATTGATCTGCTACTTCTTTGGCTAGTTCACGTTCTGCATCTGTCAACGGACAGCATTCATCTCGCAGAGTTATGGCAATTAATCCATTAGCTTGGTCTTTATAGCATGTAGCCACCACCAACATTTTCTGCTGTGGACATAAACCATACTCCGATACATCCATCACAATTGGTTCTAGAGTTGCTAATGCTTGAGCAAAGGCTGGCTTAGAAGCTAAGTTTATTTCTTCGCCAAGCATTGAGCTACAATCTGGCTGATGATACTCTGCTATCACCCGGACTCTGGTGCTAGAAGGTTGGTAAGGACAAATAATACAACGCTCTAGCCGTAGCGCTTTTCCTAAACTGTCTACTGTTTGTTGCCAAATAATGTCTAGATCCAATGTCCGCCGAATGTTTCTGGTAATTTGATTAACCAGATGTTGGTGTTGCTGTGAACGTAAAGCCAACTCTGCTTGTGTAGGCACTTTTGGTGCTACGTTCACTTGTTTTGTGTTGACTGTAGCTTGTAATAGTCGCCCCATTACTAAAACTGTAGTTGCAGCGGTTCCCAATTTCGGCATGATTGGGCAAATTGTCAATTCCAACTCGAATAACTCTTGATGGTAGCTAAACCAGCACTGAAAATTTTCCGGCACTAAACTATTTAAAATCCGGTGCAAACGCTCTAAATAGCTACCCTTATCTACTGGGGCAAAAATTTCATTTTCATTACCCCCATTCACTATTTGCTGGCAGTTTAACCCCAAAAGTTCACTTTGCTGCCAATAAAAGGTCAGATAGCGCCCTGCTCCATCTTGTGTATATACCAACTCTGAGCCAAGAGTTGATAACGAGCCATCAATCTGATGATCGTATTCCAGATTTTGAGAAAATAAGTTCGACAATTGCGAATTGGCAGTAATAATCATTAATCGAGTTGGATAGACAAATAGCAACTCAAAACAGTTTTACTCAGGCTGCTCAAAATCTGGCATAAAATATTACAGATTTGGCAAACTCATATTTAGGTATTTTGGCGATTTGGGAATCTAGATTGACAAACTTTACGTTTTTTTTATTTTCTATTTACAGATTATTTACCGATGTCAATCATTAATCATTCCATTCACCTCTTGGTGGAATAGGTATACGATGAGGGGTGCGTGTCAGTTCATCATCTCTAGGAACATCTCCCCGCAACCATTGGCGGATTGCTACCTCAATGACCTTACTGGGGTCATTGGTTAGATGCTGAATTTGTTCGAGTAACTCAGAATCTAGGCGGACAGCAATTTCTACCTTATCGGCTCGTCTTTGATCCGCGTCGGTAGCTTTCTCTTTCATATTCATAGGTTTATATACTCAGAGGTTGCTTTGTCAAAAGCTTTGTAAAGTAGTTCTATTCATTTTCGGGTTGTTTACTGACAAATTTTAAAGGTTATAGTTACATAGTTCCCCGAAATTTTACCAAAGTAACAAACGTCATCAGGTTTCCAGTAATAATCTTCATAGAACTCACTACAGTAGCTCTTAAAGATTTTGTCAGTAAATCAGCATTTGCGGGCAATTACGGGGTGTAATTGCCCATGATGTTTAAACTATGTACTTATATATATTTATTGTACGCTCCGGATTGATCAATACAATCAGGGAAAAATAGACTTTACATATAGACTTTATATAAATTCTTCAAATTCTCCATATTTACCGATTAAAAGGCAACAGGCAACAGGGGAATCTCTATACTTGAAAGCAGAGGAGCAGGGGGCATACTTCGACTTACTTCGACTACGCTCAGTACAAGCTCAGTAACCAGAGGGAAAGAATTAAAGATCAATCATCTGTTTCAAATATTTCGTGAAATGGTATGAGACGCAGCCTTACCGTAGGGTAGAGGCTGGTTAGTTCTCTATCTTTAAATTTTCTAATAGCAGCATCTTGGCTAAGAAAGCATTAAAATACATGAAGTAAATTGTTCTTTTAATTTTGGTTGCTGCTTCAGCAAAGATAGTATATGACTGATGTTCCCGCAGTTCGCATTCGCAATTTTTGTATTATTGCTCATATCGATCATGGGAAATCTACCCTGGCCGATCGCTTACTGCAAGCTACTGGCACTGTTGACGAGCGACAGATGAAGCAACAGTTTCTCGACAACATGGATCTAGAACGGGAGCGCGGCATTACGATTAAGCTGCAAGCTGCCCGAATGAATTATCAGGCTAAAGATGGTCAGCAGTATGTGCTGAATTTAATTGATACGCCTGGACATGTGGATTTTTCTTATGAAGTGTCCCGGAGTCTGGTAGCTTGTGAAGGGGCATTATTGGTAGTAGACGCGTCTCAAGGTGTCGAGGCGCAGACTTTGGCGAATGTATACTTAGCTCTTGAGCATGATCTAGAAATTATCCCGGTTTTAAATAAAATTGATTTGCCTGGGGCAGAACCAGATCGGGTAATTGGCGAAATTGAAGAAATTATTGGTTTAGATTGCAGTGGTGCAATTTTGGCTTCTGCTAAAGAAGGCATTGGCATTGACGAGATTTTAGAAGCAGTTGTAGAGCGTGTACCACCACCAAAAAATACGATCAATGAACGTTTACGGGCATTGATTTTTGATAGCTATTACGACAGCTACCGAGGAGTGATTGTCTATTTTCGGGTAATGGATGGCTCGTTGAAAAAAGGCGATCGCATTTATCTAATAGCATCTGAAAAAGAATACGAAATTGACGAGTTGGGCGTTCTCTCTCCTACCCAAAAACAAGTTGAAGAACTACACGCAGGGGAAGTAGGCTATTTAGGTGCAGCAATTAAAGCTGTAGCTGATGCGCGGGTGGGAGATACTATAACTTTAACTAAAGCCAAAGCAGAATCACCCTTACCCGGTTACTCAGAAGCTAAACCAATGGTCTTTTGTGGGATGTTTCCCATCGATGCTGACCAATTTGAAGATTTGCGCGAAGCCTTAGAAAAACTTAGACTCAACGACGCAGCACTGCAATATGAACCAGAAACTTCCAGCGCGATGGGTTTTGGCTTTCGTTGTGGATTCTTGGGCTTACTGCACATGGAAATTGTCCAAGAACGCCTAGAGCGAGAGTACAACTTAGATTTAATTATTACAGCTCCTTCAGTGGTTTATAAAGTATTTACTGTTAAAGGCGAAGAACTGTACGTTGATAATCCCAGCCACTTACCAGCACCTAACGATCGCGAAAAAATTGAAGAACCCTACGTCAAAGTAGAGATGATTACCCCCGAAACTTACGTTGGTAGTTTAATGGAGTTGTCGCAAAATCGGCGTGGTGTATTCAAAGACATGAAATATCTCACTCAAGGACGCACTACACTGACTTACGAATTGCCTTTAGCAGAAGTAGTCACCGACTTTTTTGATCAAATGAAGTCGCGATCGCGGGGTTATGCCAGTATGGAATATCACCTCATCGGCTACCGTGAAAATCCTTTGGTGAAGCTAGATATCATGATTAACGGCGATCCTGTGGATTCCTTAGCGATGATTGTTCACCGAGATAAAGCGTATAACGTCGGCCGAGCAATGGCCGAAAAACTTAAAGAACTGATTCCCCGCCATCAATTTAAAGTGCCAATTCAAGCATCAATTGGTAGTAAAGTGATCGCCAGCGAACATATTCCCGCTTTGCGGAAAGATGTATTAGCTAAATGCTACGGCGGTGACATTAGCCGCAAGAAAAAACTTTTACAGAAACAGGCAAAAGGTAAAAAGCGAATGAAGTCTGTGGGAACGGTGGATGTACCTCAAGAAGCTTTTATGGCCGTTCTGCGTTTAGATCAAATATAAAAAATAGGGCATAGGGCATAGGGCATAGGGCATGGGGCATGGGGCGGGGCGCAGAGGAAAACGAAAAAAATACCTTAAATTTGTATGATAATCCTTCTCCCTTGCTCCCTGCTCCCTGCTCCTTTTCCTCTTCTCTTCCCCTCCTTCTTTCCTAACCCCTAGCCCCTAGCCTCTCATTCAGATTTTTCGGGAAGAATTGGTTTTGCCACAATATCATCTAAGCCGATGCTAGTCAGCAAATCTCTCCATGCGGTCTTAAGTGCCTTATCTTGAGGATCTTTTTGACGCAGTTGTGCCAGTGTTGTCAGTGCATCATGCCAAATTCCATTTTGGGCATAGATCGCAGACTGCTGTAGAGGTGTTGCTGTTTGTAATTGTTGGGTAACTTTGGGATTGATATTAACTCGTTGAATCACTCCTTCTACATAAATCGGGGGCGATTGCTTCTGTTGATCGCAATAGACAGTCAAAAACCAGCGGTATTGTTTATTGACATCCATTTTGGGGGCGTTTGTAGGCAGAGAAATACTAATAACTCCTGGTTGACTGGGTAGAGCGATCGCTTGTTGATAAATTGGGTTAGACTGCTGATCTTGAAGGACAAATTCAGTCGGATAGGCAGAATCTTTGGTATATGGCATGTAAAACCACAAAGTTGGATTTGTTTTTGTTGTCCATCCCCAAACATTAGTTACTGTAGGAGGTGATTCAGTAGAAGGTACTAAAGCAGTAAGTTGAGGTTTGACCTCTAGACATAAAGGAGTTCGCCTAGCTCCACCACGGGTGCGGCCTCCAGGTGGGGGAGATGGTGGCGGTTGGGGTGGTGAAAAGCGTACAGTTTGGGCAAGAGTTTTCTTACTGTGAGTTGAAGATACTGGTGCAGGTACTGCCAATACTAAGCTTTGGCTAGTTAAGAAAGCTGCGTATCCTAAAGCTAATGATAAAAATAGTTTCATAAAATAAATTACTGGTAAATTTGATATCGACAGCTTCTGCTACCGACGTTTTAAAGCTTTTACCTGTTTAACAGTTGATGTAACGCCAACTGTTAACACTAAGACTAATGCTGACGGTACAAACGGTATCCAAATACCCCCAATTAAAAGATTAAAACAGATTAAATACAGCATACCAACGCTCACACCAGTTACTAAAGCTAGTCTGAGCAGCGAAGACCAGCGCCAAGCTAGTACGCCTCCAACCATAGCCCAACCCCAAATCCAGATCACCTCAATCTCTGGCGACCAAGCCTGCAATAACGGTCGCCCATCTAAAACAGCACTGAGAATTTGACTAATCATGTGTGCTTGTACTAGCACTCCTGGCATTTGCTCATCTAATATGCTTCCATAAGGAGTAGCCCAGTAGTCGGGAAAATCTCCTTTTGCTACCACACCAATTAAAACAATGCGGTTTTTAATTGCTCTGGGGTTGATAGGACTAGATAAAAGTTGCGTTAGCGTTACCTGTTCGGCAATCTGCTTCGAGGCACGATAGTTGAGTAAGATTTGACCATTGGGATCTATGCCTTGATAGCCGCCAGTGCGAGATTTCAAAACCGGAAAAACAGTGTTACTCAACTGCAAATTGCCTTTTGAGTTGAATTTAGGTTGAATACCTGAAGGCAACAAATAGCGGAAGGCCAATTGCATACTTAAGGCATAGTAGGCCGGACATAAAGATGCAGTCTCCTGATTCATAAACATCAGATGGCGACGTACAACTCCATCTTGATCATGAATAAAATCACTGAATCCTAAGCGATCTTTGGGAATTTCTGGTGGTGGCTCAATACCTTTAGTATTTGCTGTCGCATCACTTCCTTTGCACACCCCAATTAAGTTATCAGTTTGCTGGAAACGAGTAATTAAATCTCGCTGTTCTGCGGGGAAATCGCGGTAGATATCTAAACCAATGGCTCTGGGTTGATACTGCTTTAGTTTTACTAATAGTTGATTGAGAGATTTTTCGGATATGGAAGTTCCCTTCAAGGATTCACCATTGCGTCGTTGATTTGCTAGATCTGTATCGTCAATTGTCACTATTAAAAGGCGACGATCAGGTTCTTCGCTGGGACGCGATCGCATCATTTGATCAAAGGCTTGTAGTTCAACACTTTGCAGCGCTCCTATAAATCTCAATCCCCCAACTAAAGTACTAATTGCCAAACTGGAAAACAAAGCCATTTTAAGTCCGCATTTAAAAGATGGAGGTAAATTTACAATACCTTCGCCAAAAAAAGAGTATGAAGAGAGAGGGCGCTTTGTAGTAGAGTTGTTGTCTTCCCAAACGACAACTCAAAAGCTACAATTCGCCCATGTTGGACATCCTATCACTGTTACAATGCCTGCTACCGCAGATCAACGCTACGACGATGCGCCGAATGAACCAGATCATCATGGCCATGTTAGCAATGAGCGGCCGAGCCACCATGTTGGGAATTTCTCGTTGGACAGACATTGGTGGTAGTTATCGGACAATGTTGAGATTTTTTCATACAGTAATACCTTGGGCAACATTGTTTTGGCTGTTTTTTCGTAAACATTTATGGCGAAAGGATGAAGTATATTTGCTTGCCGGAGATGAAGTTGTAGTCAGCAAGTCGGGTAAACAGACTTATGGGTTGGATAGATTCTTCTCTAGCCTAGTAAACAAACCTATATCAGGGCTATCTTTCTTTGTCTTGTCGTTAGTAAGTGTTGAGCAAAGACAGTCATTTCCGATTCAAATAGAACAAGTAATCAAGAGTAATACTAAAACAAATATTCAGTTGTCAAGCGAAAAAATAAAAACCAAAGAAAAACGTGGACGTGGACGACCAAAAGGGAGTAAAAACAAAAATAAAACCGAAGTGATATTCACATCTGAACTATTGCTAATTAAAAAGATGATTAATTCACTATTCAAGTTAGTAGCTAATTTTATTCCCCTAACATACTTGGTAGTAGATGGTCATTTTGGTAACAACAACGCTTTACAGATGGCACGACAAGTGAACTTGCACATAATTTCCAAGTTGCGCCACGATTCAGCATTATATATCCCTTATGAAAATCCTGACTATCATAAACGCTCTCGTCGTAAATACGGTGACAAACTAGACTATAGTAATATACCTGACAAATATTTATCTAAAAGTAGCATTGAGGATGAGATTCAAAGTGATATTTATCAAGCCACTCTCCTTCACAAAGAATTTGCCCAAGCTCTAAATGTAGTGATTTTAGTCAAAACCAATCTTAAGACTAATGTTCGTAGCCATGTAGTTCTATTCTCCAGTGACCTGGAATTATCATTTGAAAAAATAATTGATTATTACAAACTCCGCTTTCAAATCGAGTTTAACTTCCGTGATGCAAAGCAGTTTTGGGGGTTGGAAGATTTTATGAATCTGAGGCAAACTGCGGTAACTAACGCTGCTAATTTCGCATTTTTTATGGTTAATTTATCTCATCATCTTCTCGCTGATTTTCGCCTCATTAATCCCGGCTCCGGCATTATTGACCTTAAGGCTCATTATCGTGGCTTTCGATATATCCATGAAATTTTAAAAATGCTTCCAGAAATCCCTGAGCCTATTTTATTAAACCAGATTTTTGCCAAGCTTACTTCTTTAGGACGCATTCATCCCGTTTCTACGGGCGTTGAACCCTCGTAATTTGGCAGAGGTATTGAAATTTAGGAAGATATTTTTCTTTGGAGTTTGTTTGAGTTCCTGCCAAGTTAGGGGCATCTGCGCCAAATTTTGGCAAATCACTGGTAGCCAAGTTGCACAAGGAAATTTATCTTCAATTCCTTCTAACCGTTCTCGCGCTTGTCGCACCGCTTGATATAAAGATTCACCACCAGCAAAACCTTCTAAAAAATACTTTAAAAACTCCTGGGCTACTTGATCTGGAACAGGTTCACGCATAACAATAATTTGCGGGATGTGCAAATCAGCTAATTCTTGTGCTAGTCCCAACCCATCACAGGAGTTAAAAATTGCTAGTTGTAAGCCGCGTTCAATAGCTGTTTTGAGAGCGTATCTTAACTCACCAATACTGAGGCTATCGGTTTTATTCAAATAAATTCGCCCGCAACCATTATTTCCTTGACTAGAACTGTGTCCAGCAAAAAATAGGATATCCCAGTTTTTCCCCCACAAATTATCAGTCAATTCCTTACGCTGTGGCTCTACTAAAAAGGTGACATCTGCGCCTTGACAACCTTGCAGAATAGCTTTGTCAGCCTGAGTATCAATACCTTGACTATTGCCCACAATTGCCAAAATATTTACTGCTGGATTCGGGGTACGTGGCTTGAGAATGCGTTCATAACTTGGTGATGAAAGAGCAATTTCTGCCTTTGGGTAGCGTTCTAGTAAGTCCCACAGATGCCAAGGTAGCTTTTGTAGTTGGCTATTTTCTGATTGCAGAATGACTCTTACTTCATCTGTAGACACTAATTTTTCTAGCCATTTCTCTCTTAAGGGGCGAAACTCTTCTGAGCGTAGCCAAGTATTGAAGCGTACCCGCAAAATATGGGACATGTTGTAGCAATCTTGGGTGATCGATACATTCTTCACTTGTATTTTGTCAGCATCCAAGCGATAGCGATTGCCCAACTTTTGATAGTTAGATTGCCAACGGGCATAATAAAGTGGCATTTCGGGAGATGGGGGTAGTTTACCTGTGATTTCTATTGCTGGGCGATCGCTTTCTTCACCGATCTGGAGAGTGACAGTAAACCCCACATCAAAATTTCCGTCTCCGAATTTTAAAACCACTAACTTAGCCATGACTAAGATATTTTGTATTTAAATTTTTAGGACTGTTATGGTGCTTATCAGCTGTGTGCAACTTTAGTCAGGAAAAGGGGCTAGGAACTAGGGTCTAGAGTAGTGTGTTTCATCCATAAAAAAACTGCCATCAATATTTATTTGATTATTTATTACTGATTAAGTTGGGAAAGTATGCATCTGGAAATGTGATTAATCTACATACTTTAAATTATAAAGTTTTCTATAATACTCATATCATCAAATGATACCTGAACGCTAAAACGCTCTTGAATTTCACCTCTAAATTGTAACTGAATGTAGTTGTCTGCACTTCTAGCTTCGGCTTCCAAA